>OODV01000292.1 GCA_900299555.1 uncultured Endozoicomonas sp. | reverse complement strand
ACACGGTTCTTTTTCTGGCTGTGCTGTCGGTGGATGCGACAGGCAGGCGCGTTCTCTGAACAACGCTCAAGGATCAGGTCATCGAGAATAACGGGAACCGGTTCCTCTTCAGGTGCTTTGGAACTGACTAACAGTGTCAGTTGATGAGCAAGATTTCGCCAACGCCAGCACCCGAAGGCAACCCAATGATGATAGCTGCTCCAGACTTTATCGTACTGGATGGCAAGCAGAGCCTGAGTCAGGAACCCCTCACCGGAGAGCATGCTACCAATGAGCAATTCGCAAAACACTGGTGCAGCTTTCGCAGAAACAGCTCTGGTAAGGAAAGTAATATAGAACGAAAGTTCTTTTAATATTTTTGTTTGTTCTAAAGAGTACATCACAACCGCCTGGATTTATTATGTGTGACGGTTGGTTTAACTCATATAAAAATTAAATCGAATGTACCAGTGAAGCTCTAAAGCTGAGTTCCTGAATGGTAACCGTCTGAAAATTCGCGGTCTTAATCGTCATCAGTCTTTCCCTTATGTCGGCTATGCCATGCCCAAACGTGCGCAGCAGAAGGATGCTGAGATACTCAAGCAGGAACTGGGGCTGAACACGGTTCGTCTTTCTCACTACCCGCAAAGCAATCACTTTCTTGATCGGTGCGATGAACTGGGCTTGCTGGTGTTTGATGAAATTCCCGGCTGGCAGCACATTGGTGATAAAGGTGAGTGGTGGGATATTACCCTGCAGCATGTTGAGGAGATGATAAAAAAGGATTGGAACAGGCCCAGTATCTTTATCTGGGGCGTGCGGATCAATGAGTCAGAGGATTGTGACGCGCTTTATCAGGCTACCAATCGTCTGGCTAAATCACTGGATGATACCCGGCCGACGGGCGGTGTACGGTGCCGTAAAGACAGTAATCTGATCGAGGATGTCTATACCTACAACGATTTTGTACATAACGGTAAAGCCTATGGCCTCGACCGGCCAAAAGGCGTTATTGGCTACGATGCGCCTTATCTGGTGACAGAGCACAATGGCCATATGTTTCCCACCAAGCAGTTTGACTCCCAGGAGCATCGTCTTGAGCATGCGCTCCGACACCTGAGGGTGTTGGATGCCATGTACGGGGATGATGGTATTGGTGGGGCCATTGGCTGGTGTATGTTTGATTACAATACCCATAAAGATTTTGGCAGTGGTGACCGGATCTGTTATCACGGCGTTATGGATATGTTCCGTATTCCAAAATATGCCGCGGCCACCTACGTTTCCCAGCAGAATCAAACACCGTATCTGAAAGTACTCAGCAATATGCGAATGGGGGATTACCCAGGCAGCGAGCTCAGTGATGTTCATGTGTTTACGAACTGCGATTACATCAAACTTTATAAAAATGACCATTATATCGAAACTTTTTATCCGGCCAGGTCTCAGTATCCTAATGTTCCGAATCCCCCCATTATCATTGATAACTTTATTGGCAACCTGATTGAAGAGAATGAGTCTTTCAGTAAATCGGATTGTCGCCTGATGAAGTCACTGTTAATAGAGGTCAGCAGGGTTGGGCTGGAAGGACTTTCGCTGTTCAGCAAGTTGAAGATGCTCTATCTGCTGAAAAAGAATCGGATGAAGCTCAGTGATGGGGTTGCCCTCTATGGTAAATACGTCGGTGGCTGGGGTGATTCAGCAACTACCTTCCGTATCGAAGGCTATCGGGGCAGTGAACTGTTATGCACGCAAAGCTGTCAGCAATCCTTTGAGCAGCGACTGGATGTTCAGGTTGATGATGTTGATCTTCTGGAATATGAAACCTACGATACAACACGTTTTGTAATTCGCTGCCTTGATGAGGGGGGGAATGTGCTGACCTACTCCAGCGATACGCTCAATATCGAAACCGAAGGGCCGGTTGATGTGATTGGCCCGAAAAGTATTTCACTGGTGGGCGGAGGTATTGCTTTCTGGGTCAGGACAGCCGGGGTTTCCGGAGAAGCCATTGTCCGCATTCGAAATGAACGCTTTGGTGTGGTTGAGCAGCGTATACAGGTCTCTAAACAGAGCGAGGCCTCAATACGGCATGAAAAGTCTGAACAGGCCGTCTGTCTGGAGTAAAAAGAGACAATGAAACTGTGTTATATTCTTTCCTGATTTTATTATTCGGTCGATCAGTAATTGAGCCTAAATAGATTGCAGCGTGATCTGAATAAACAGGAAAAGAGCTATGGCAAACTCATTCGATAAATATATCCAAGAGTTTGATTTAAATGATCCTGCGTCGGTAGAGGAAATCGAGAATGTTGAAAATACACTTGGTGTGAGCTTGCCCGAGTCTTACAAGGAATTTTTGAAGGTTTCCAATGGAGCAGAAGGTGATATAGGTGAAGAATTTTATCTGATGCTATGGAAGGTGGAAGAACTAGTGGAACTCAATGAAGCATTCGGGGTTGATGAGTTTGCTGATGGCTTATTACTCATTGGCTCTGATGGGGGTAATACGGCTTTTGGCTTTGATAAGCGTTTGGCTGTGATGAATGTTATAACTGTGCCCTTTATAGATATGAGTCTAAATGAGATTCAAGTTATTGGAGAAGATTTTGAGGAGTTGCTAAAGAGTCTATATGAAGGAAAGCTGTATTGACGACCAGAGGCTCTTTGGAAAAAGGGCTTGATTATTTATTCAGGCTGAAACGTTTATGAGTGAAACCATTGCCCCTGCAAAAAGTCGGCAGAAAAGAAGAAATCCCAGTCAGGAGCGTAGTCGCTCCAGGGTAGATGCGATTCTTAACGCAACACGTGATATTGTCAGTGAAAAAGGGACCAGCGGCCTTAAGATTCATGAACTGGCTGAGCGTGCCGGAGTAACACCAAGCTCGATCTATCAGTATTTTCCCAATAAACGGGCGATTATTCAGGCATTGGATGAACGTTACATTAGCACGACCAATGATCTGATCATTCAACGGTTGGAAGGTATTCAAAGTCTGGAAGAGGGCTTTCAGGCGCTGCAGGATATGCTGGATGAGTATTATGAATGGTATAAATCAGAGCCTGTGATTACCGATATCTGGTATGGATTGGCGTCGGATAAGATCGTTGAGAACAGCGAGCTTCAGGTCAGTCGAGAGTCGGCAAAAATCATCATGGATGCCTTATCGTCTTTTGTTCATAAAGACAAACTTCCCGAACTGGAAAGCTACGCGCTGCTGATGACTCACCTGGCAGGAAATGCGGTCCGTCTGTGCATTATGGCTGGTGATGAAGAGGGCAAAAAGCTTCATGAGTCGTTTAAACACCTGCTGCGCAGCATGGGCTTATTACTCACCTGGAAATAATTCTTCACTTCAATATCCCACTACAGATCGACTCTATACATTTGCTTTTCTCCCGGTACTGACTGGGAGAAACGGTCATGTACTTTCTGAACATCTTGGAAAACCCATGGACATCCTCGTAGCCAACCTGTGAAGCTACGGTATCCACCGGTAAATCTGGCTGCTGCCTCAACAGTTCACAGGCCCTGCGCATGCGGAATGTGGTCAGGTAGTTTTTCAGTGACTGCCCGTATTTCTCACGAAACAGGCTGCTCAGATGTTTTCGTGTAACACCGATCTCGCCCGAAATATCATCCAGCGAAATCTTCCGGTGATAGTGATTACTGATAAAAGCATGAGCTTGATCCAGATATGATTTGCTGCGGCTTCCGGTTGGATTTTCCTGGATCTGTTTTGTTGCCTGACACATCAATCCCAAAATTCGATATTGTTGGGCCAGCTCTGCTCTGGAAGATAGCCATTTCGCACTGCATTATATAGATTCCAAGCGCCTTGAGCAGACAGCTCACAGATTATGACGGCGATCAGCCGTACCTTTGGCTCGAAAGTAACCATTACGACTCACCTGGATCGCCGGGAAACCCTTAAAGGTGCTGATTATGTCTTTAATGCTATTCAGGTCGGTGGCTACAAGCCTTTAACCGTCATTGATTTTGAAGTTCAATCCCGGTATGGCCTTAGGCAGACCATTGGCGATACGCTGGGTATAGGCGGCATTGGGGGGCATGCTGACGGAAGAGATGGAAGCCCAGTTGATGTCGTTGCTGGATGAAAATACCGCCAATGAGGTTCAGGGGCTGTTGAGTACCCGGAGAAAAGGTGAGGTGCTGCTGCATACCCGCTCTGAAGAATACGCATCCTATATGCTGGAAGCGGTGGAAACGGGGAGCCCATATACTTTCGGGGGAAATGTCCTGAATAGAGGGCTAATTACTAATTTGCCTGAAAATGCGGTAGTAGAAGTCACCTGCCTTGCTGACCAGAACGGCATTACCCCGACCGTTGCTGGTGCCTTGCCTCCCCAGCTGGCGGCATTGAACAGAACCAATATTAATGTTCAGGACCTGGCCATTGAAGCGGCACTCACACGTCGGCGTGATTATATTTATCATGCCGCCATGCTGGATCCACACACCGCAGCGGAGTTGACAATGGATCAGATTACCAACCTTTGTGATGATTTGATTGAAGCCCATGGAGACTATTTGCCTGCTTATCAATAAAGATGAATTTTTTTCAGGTTTTGGTTGACATTAAAATGCCATGGTCAGATGATGAATTTTGTTCATATTTTTATTCTCTGACCGTGCGGTTTACCAATGGATCATCTCAATATTCCCAGGGACTTTCTGATCGGCGCAGCAACCGCGGCCTATCAGATTGAAGGTGCTGTCAGAGAAGATGGGCGGGGGCCCAGTATCTGGGATACGTTTTGTCACCAGCCTGGTAACATTGATCACGGGCATAATGCCGATACCGCCTGTGATCATTACCATCGTTATCAGGAAGATGTTGGCATCATGGATCAGCTTTCGCTGGATGCCTATCGTTTTTCCATCTCATGGTCACGGATCTTTCCGGAAGGAAAGGGCAGGATAAACCCGAAAGGACTGGCCTTTTACGACCGGTTGATCGATTCACTGCTTGAAGCAGGCATTACCCCGTTCACTACGCTGTTTCACTGGGATACACCAGAAGCGCTGTACCAGCAGTACGGTGGTTTTGCTGGGCGGGAGACCTGTTACCATTTTGCCGACTACACAAAAACCGTTGTTAATCATTTTGGTGACCGTGTAAAACACTGGATCACGGTCAATGAGCCATGGGAGCACGCCACGTTTGGCCATCTGTTTGGCCATCATGCTCCCGGTAAGCGAAACCCCTGGGCTTTCTGGCGAGCTATGCACCATATTCTTCTTGGGCATGGTATGGCCATGCAGGCCATACGCAGTGAAGACTCTACAGCAAAGGCAGGTCTTACCCTCAGTTATACTCCGATGCATACCAAAGGCAGCCGGGCTATTGACCTGGAGGCAGCAAAGACGGCCAATGCCTTTATGAACGGCATTGCATTTGACCCAATCTTCAAGGGGCATTATCCAGAGGTTTTATGGCAGCGCTTTCGATGGTTTCGGCCACCGGTAAATCCAGGTGATTTTGATATTATCCAGACACCCACCGACTTTACCGGACTCAACTATTACAGCCGAGAATTTGTCAGAGGTAACCGGTTTGTTCCAGGGTTAAAGGGTACGTTTTTTGCCAGAAGGCCAGAGCCAGACCCCTATCGATATACGGCTATGGATTGGGAAATTTACCCTGAAGGTTTTAATGAACTGCTGACATTGATGCGAGAGGAGTATGGCAATCCTCCCGTTTATATTACCGAGAATGGGGCGGCCTATTTTGACAAGGTTGATCATGGCATTGTTAACGACCAGCCTCGCATCAGTTACTTGCGGTCCCATATCCATGAAGTGCTGAAAGCCAGGCAGGAAGGTACGGATGTCCGCGGTTATTTTGCCTGGTCATTGCTGGATAATTTTGAGTGGGCGAAAGGCTTCAGTACCCGCTTTGGCCTGGTTCATGTTGACTATGAGTCGGGTAAGAGAACCATTAAAAATTCTGGCTATTGGTTACATGAACAGATCAGGGAACGGGGTACTCTTGAACTACCTGAGGCATGAATGAGCTCTCCATAAAATGGGACGGTTGATGATTGTTATTCTATATCAATGTTTTTTGTTCTTTTGTTATGAAAGGATAAGCAGATAGTGTGGGTATGGTATAGATATACAGGTGATGGTAAACCTGATAAATCAAGCTTGATTTTGATTATTGAACATTATTTATAGTAAGTATTTTTTGATAATTAGAGTTTTATCAGGAAAATTGTGAATTTATGTATTAAATACATTGCACCATAAATACTCAGCTTTAGAGCTTCACTGGTACATTCGATTTAATTTTTATATGAGTTAAACCAACCGTCACACATAATAAATCCAGGCGGTTGTGATGTACTCTTTAGAACAAACAAAAATATTAAAAGAACTTTCGTTCTATATTACTTTCCTTACCAGAGCTGTTTCTGCGAAAGCTGCACCAGTGTTTTGCGAATTGCTCATTGGTAGCATGCTCTCCGGTGAGGGGTTCCTGACTCAGGCTCTGCTTGCCATCCAGTACGATAAAGTCTGGAGCAGCTATCATCATTGGGTTGCCTTCGGGTGCTGGCGTTGGCGAAATCTTGCTCATCAACTGACACTGTTAGTCAGTTCCAAAGCACCTGAAGAGGAACCGGTTCCCGTTATTCTCGATGACCTGATCCTTGAGCGTTGTTCAGAGAACGCGCCTGCCTGTCGCATCCACCGACAGCACAGCCAGAAAAAGAACCGTGC
>OODV01000290.1 GCA_900299555.1 uncultured Endozoicomonas sp. | reverse complement strand
CACTTCAAAATCATGGTATATCTGCTGACAGGTAAGCTGGACTTTACCAAGGTGAGCAAAGCCTGCTTACCCACATGAAATTAAAAAGAACCCTCCAATGGTGATGTGGCTGTTCTGTTTGAAAACGGAGTCATGTCTTACTCGGAAAAAATCACCATTGCCATGGTTCCAGAAAGCCTGATAACACCTCAGTAAACAGGTGTGAAAAATAATAATAAAAAAGAGTCCGGTTGTACCGGTAGGTTGGGGGGAGTGTAATGGATATCAACAACCGGGTTCCGAGATGGCGGCTGGTGCTTTTTTTATTCGGGAATTTTGGCTGGATGCTGGCTGCGGCCAGTTTTGGTTCAGTGATTACTTACTTTTACTTTCCGCCATAGGTGGAGGGTACTACTCCCATACCTGAACTGATCACACGGGCACCGGTACTCATGGGGCTAACCGTCCTGGGTATTATTCTTGCCCTTTCCCGGTGTTTTGATGCCATAACCGACCCGCTAATTGCCAATATGAGTGACCGCTCGACTCATAAATTTGGTCGCCGTCGTATATTTATGGCTTCCGCATTACTGCCTTTTACACTGATAACGGCTCTGGTCTTCTGGCCACCCGATGATGCTCCCAGTACCTTGAATGTTATCTGGGTATCAGTCTGTGCGCTGCTGGCTTAACTGTTTATGACCATGTACTGCATTCCCTATGGCGCTCTCACTCCTGAGCTTGGGAAAACCTCCGATGACTGGGTTTTTATTGCAACCTGTAACTCCATTGCCTGGGCACTGGCCTTTGCTTTCAGTCAGTCAATCTGGGCCTTGAAGGGTGATCTGGAGTCTATGGGGTTTGATGCCATGACCGCTATCAGAATGTGTGCCATCTTTTTCTATATTGTGGGCGCACTGACCATCTTATTGACCAGTCTTGTCTTCCCTTCACTGTTGATTGTTGGCAGTGCCAGTGGCACACCTAATGCAACGGGAGCTTCTATCACAGTCATAGTCGGTGGTGGTCTCTGCCTGCTGGTGGCCCTGGTGCTGAAGTTTTACGACGAAGACCGGGTTAACCAGTTTTTGAATGATGTTCCTGATAGACAGGACGATGGTGAAGGGCTTAGAGGAAGTTTTGATTATTCTTAGGGCCTGTTGACGTTTCGTTGCATGCTCAGTGACCCAGAAAAGCGTCATATGCGCGAAAGGCTTGCGAAGCGTGTAGTTATTCTACATCAAGCAAGCCTGACAAAGCAGATGGTGCTTTTCTGGGTCACCCTTCGGGCGGATCAGGGCACCCCTATGACTTCGTTGCGGCATTTTGAAAGGCACCAGCATTCCTGCAATGCCGCGCCTCGTCATAGGAACGCCCTGATCCGCTGAGCTCGCAACGAAACCTCAACAGGCCCTAGTACATCGTTTCAATGAGATTGATACGTGACAAGGCAATACCTCAAACCGTC
>OODV01000289.1 GCA_900299555.1 uncultured Endozoicomonas sp. | reverse complement strand
CACGGGTAAAGCTGAAAAAACTCTACCCATCAATCCCATTGAAATGATGTACTAGGAGCCTGGGAAAGGTAAGTAGCAGGAAGTAAGGTTGAATGATGGATGTTTCCAGTATCAGTGAATTAACTCATTCCCAACGATTGCCAAGGTGGCGATTGGTACTGTTTTCTCTGGGACATTTTGGTGCAACGTTAACCGCGTTCTCAATGGGTATTGTCCTGAGCTATTTTTACTTTCCTCCTATTGTTGAAGGTAAGGCTGAAATCCCGGAATTACTGCCAAGGATTCCTTTGTTTCTGGGCCTTACCGCTCTCGGCATTATTACCGCTTTAAGTCGTGTATTTGATGCGGTATCCAGCCCGTTTATTGCCAATCTGAGCGACCGCTCCAGAAGTCGGTTCGGGCGACGTCGGCTGTTTATGATGGTTGGACTGGTGCCCTTTGCATTAACCTCTATTACTACTTTTTTTCCACCGGATGACACGGCGACCACATGGAATATTCTGTGGGTTGCAGCCAGTGTTCTGTTGTTTTACTTCTTTATGACTCTCTATGTGATGCCTTATGGGGCCTTGATTCCGGAGCTGGGTAAAACGGCGGATGATCGTGTGTTTCTTGCAACCATGAGTGCTGCAGCCTGGGGAGCGGCTTTCTGCGTAGGGCAAACACTGTGGTTCTTCAAAGGAGTCCTTGAAGGGCAGGGGGTATCGCCAATGGATGCCCTGCGCATCATTGTGGTCAGCTTTGCTCTGATAGGTGCCCTCTGCATGCTGGTTCCTCTTCTGGTGATTGATGAGAAAAAGCACTGCAGTGGCAAGGTGGCGAGTGAAGGTGCCATCAAATCCATGGGGGAGGCGTTGAAAAACCGGGATTTCACCGTGTTTGTGCTGGTTAACTGTCTGACGTTGATAGCGACCTATTTTTTGGAAACGGGAGCGGTTTATTACGTAACGATGCTGCTGGGGCTTTCTGAGCAGTGGGCAACCGCTTTGATGGTTGGTATGTTTGCCATGAGTTTTGCCCTCTACCCTCTGGTCGTCAGATTGACTAAGTTCTATGCGAAAAAGAACATTTATATCGTTGCCCTCATACTGGAAGGTTCGGTTTTTTCCATTATTCCGCTGGCCAGTGATGTCGCTCATCCAATGGTGCTGGCTGGCTTCATTGTTTTCCTGGGAGCGATTCCTATTGCCATTACCAGTATTATTCCGGCTGCCATGATGACCGATATCACTCTGTCAGACACTCGACGTACAGGTGAGCATAAAGAGGGAACTTTCTTTGGTTTACAGAGCCTGAATGTAAAACTGGCTGGCTCGGTGACCAGCCTGGTTTTCCCATCACTGCTGATTATCGGAAGCAGTAATGGCACTCCAACCGAGTATGGTGTTTCCCTCACGGCCTGGATTGGGTGCAGCTTTTCCTTTCTGGCTTGTGCTGTTTTGTTCTTGTATAACGAGAATCGAGTGAATCGATATTTGAATGAGTCGACTTGAGTGGATTGGTTATTTATGGAAGAGATTGCAGGCTTTTATAAAAAACCACCTGAGAGCGTTGCTCATCAGGCGGTCTTTCTGGCTTCCAGTAAACTGGCTAATTGGAGCGGTATTGGTAGATACACGATTAAGTTGGCAATTAAATGAGATATAATCTAATGTGAGTTCGATGCTCAGAGAACCATAGGTACACCTTCTGTCAGTGCTGAAACATCAATATGTGGTTTTCTGGGCTGCCTTGTATAGGCAATAAGCCCTGCCATCAGGTTTACAGCAAAGTTGAAGGGTGAACGGTGTCGAGAGTGTTCTATCTGCGAAATATTCTTCAACTGATCATTTACGCTTTCTATGACTACTCGCTTTCGCAACATCGCTTTATCAAAGGCCTTCAGCTCTTTGGGTTTCATATTTTTCCTGACTTTCGTTATCAGGTTCAGACCTTTCCCGTGCAACCAGTCTGCTAACTTTTCAGAGATATAACCCTTATCGCCATAAAGCCAACCCGTTAATTCTTCAACAAGATCTGGCACTGGCTTACGGTCATCGGTATTAGCCGTTGTCAGGCAAAATGACAAAATTTCGCCCAGATGGTTGATGATAAGGTGCAGCTTAAAACCAAACT
>OODV01000287.1 GCA_900299555.1 uncultured Endozoicomonas sp. | reverse complement strand
TCAGTCCTTTGACAACAGGTTTCAGGAAAATATCAATTGGTGTGGTGAAAGACAGCTATAAGCATTTATCCTATTATTAACCGCGCTGTTTTGCTGAGGAATGCATGCTCAATAAGATTGATAAAATAATGCTGGGTGTTTTACTGGCTTTGTTGGTGTTGTCTGGGGGAGTTCATTGGCGAGGAGAGAGGGAGTTACCAGTTGAGGCAGAAGTTACAGCTCATGAGGTTGTTGAAAAAGCACAAGAAAAACCGATAACTGCAATACCTGACTTTAGCGATATGCTGGATGTTAAAGCCAAAAAAAGCGCTTTTTTTGGCTTTTTGCTGCCAATAGTTCAACAGGAGAATGACACGATTTTGAAAGATCGTGAGAGAGTTATAGCCTTATCTTCCCTGTCTGGTTTATCAGAACAAGACAAGATATGGCTTGCTGAAATGGCAAAAAAGTATCGTCTTCGGGATGTTCGAGTCTTCGATGAAGCATTTTTCCAGGCGTTGCTTACCCGTGTTGATACGATACCAGCCTCTCTTGCTTTGGCTCAGTCTGCTAATGAAACGGCTTGGGGTACGTCCAGATTTGCCAGACAAGGCAACAATTTCTTTGGCCAGTGGTGTTTCCGTCCGGGGTGTGGAATTGTTCCAGGATCTCGTCCGGAGGGTGAGACCTATGAAGTCCAGAAGTTTGAGGATGTCGCTGCTTCAGTCAGTGCTTACATGCGCAATCTGAATACAAATCACCAGTATCGGACTTTGAGAGAGTTGAGAGAGCAGAGAAGGTTAAGTCATGAACAGTTTACTGGAGCCGACCTGGCTCAAGGCTTGCGGGCTTATTCCATCCGTGGTGCTGAGTATATTGAAGAGCTGCTCTCCATGATCAATAGCAATAAGTTGCTGCAATATGATTTGGGTGATCAGGGTTAACTGGCAATTACCACAATATCTTATGTGACTGAATATTGATTAGGGAGATGGAATTCCCATGCGCTTCTCTTTGGCTAAACTCGCCTCGTTGGGTTATTGCTTGGCAAATCTACGACGTAGAGCAATGACGTTCATACTTTTTACTCTTGTATCTACTCTCTCTCATGTGGCTATAGCTGCCCCTGCCAGCAAGTACTGGGCATACTGGGATAAAAGCAATCCTGATTCTTCAGCTGTGATAAATCATGATATGTGGCAGGAGGTTCTGGATGAATATCTGGTGCTTCGGCCAGATGGCAACCGTTTTCAGTATCGGAATGTCAGCCAGAAAGGCCGGGATAAACTTGATAAGTATCTAAGGGAAATGTCTTCTCTTGACCCCAGAAACTACTCAAAAGCGGAACAGAAAGCTTATTGGATTAATTTTTACAATGCCTTAACGGTTGATCTGGTCCTTGAGCACTACCCTGTTAAGTCCATTACTAAGATTGGTCCATGGTACCGTTTTGGCCCATGGGATAACGATATTACCCGTGTAGTGGGTCAAAAACTGACATTGAATGATATTGAGCACAGGATTCTCAGGCCTTTATGGGAAGATAGTCGGATTCATTACGCGGTGAACTGTGCAAGTCTTGGGTGTCCTGATCTGTCCGGTAAAGTCTTTTCTGCGACAACGACTGATCAAATGCTGGATGAGCTTGCCAGGCGGTTTATTCGTCAGGAAAAAGGCGTGAGCTGGATAGATGGAAGGCTAACGCTTTCCCGCATTTATGAATGGTATGAAAAGGACTTTATTGACCAGGAGGGCGTTGTATTGCATTTACGCCAGTTTGCCTCTGTGACAACAGCCAGAAAGCTTAAGGAATATACAGGAGTGATTCAGTATCAATATAACTGGGGATTGAATGAGTTGAAGTAGTTCACCTCACTGCCGATCAACTTTCTCGATGCCCCTTATTTAGATCAGCGGGTTTCACTATCCGGATTGTCAATAATCAATGGCTGTCTAAAAACACTGAGAAGGTGCCACGAATGGCTAGATACTTCGTTTCGGCTTTACTCCTTTTACTCAGTATTACGGCTCAGGCGGTTCCCTCCCCGGATCGCTGGTCATACTGGGATAAAGCTGACCGGAAAAGTGAGTTAGCTGTTGATCACTCTGTGTGGCAGCGTTTTCTTGACCGTTACGTAAAGCACTCTCAGTCAATGGAAATGTACATGGTAGAATATGGACGTGTTAAAAAGTCCGATAAAGAAGCGTTAGAGGTTTATCTCAAGAGTCTTGCAGGGCAAGATCCCAGAAAGCTTAATCGAAGTGAGCAGCTTGCCTATTGGATCAATCTATATAACGCGTTAACCGTTAACCTGATTCTTGATTATTACCCGGTCAAGTCCATTACCAGGCTGGGTAAGGGATGGTTCCGTATGGGGCCCTGGCGGGATGAGCTCATTACGATTGCGGGGCAAAAGATCTCCCTGCATGATATAGAGCACCGCATTCTCCGGCCAATATGGAATAACCCCCGAATTCACTACGCTCTGAACTGAGCCAGTATCGGGTGTCCTGATTTGTTGCCAGATGTCTATCAAGGAGAGGATATTGATGAGCAGCTTGACGTTGCTGCGAGGCGTTTTATAAATCAGAGAAAAGGGGCTTCTTTTGTGAGTGGTCGCCTGGTGCTTTCAAGTATTTTTGATTGGTATGAAGATGATTTTGTTGATGAAGATAATGTAATGAAAGAGTTAAAGGCTTTTGCGAGTGGTGACTTAAACAAAAAACTGGAAGACTACAGGGGGCGTACCAGCTATCGTTACAATTGGAAGCTGAATGAGTACAAACCATAATTTGATAGTTCTGAGGCTGTGCTTAGTGTTTGAATCCAGCGACAGCCCCGGATGATTAATTAAGGTTCAAAATTAATAACCTGAACCCCATTATCTTTCTCCAGAATGTTGATATTACCGGAAAAAATGGTCTGATTATCAGCATGTTCGTAATCTTTACGATCACCGCTTCTGTCAAGCTCCAGGTTTTTAAAATCAAACAGCTCGGTATCCGCCATTTGTGAAGGCGCAATATTCTGCATGGCGGTAAAAATTGACTCTATCCGGCTGGGGTTTTTCTTCTCCCACTCTGTCAGCATCGCTTTAATATTCTGTCGTTGCAGGTTTTCCTGGGAGCCACACAGGTTGCAGGGAATAATCGGGAACTCCAATTGCTCCGAGAAGCGGGTGATGTCTTTTTCCCGGCAATAGGCCAAAGGGCGAATAACAATGTTTCGACCATCGTCGGAGCGCAGCTTCGGAGGCATGGCAGATAACCTTGAACCGTAGAACATGTTGAGGAACATGGTTTCAACGATATCGTCCTTATGATGGCCCAGGGCAATTTTGGTAGCGCCAATATCTTCAGCAAATGCGTACAGGGTGCCTCTTCGTAGTCGTGAGCAGAGGCCACAGGTTGTCTTGCCTTCAGGTACTTTTTCTTTAACTACGGAATAGGTATCCCGGTTGATAATGTGATACGGCACTCCAAGGCCATCCAGATACTCTGGCAGGATGTGCTCTGGGAAGCCTGGCTGTTTCTGATCCAGGTTGACAGCAATCAGCTCAAAGTGAATCGGGGCGCTTTTCTGCAGACTCATGAGAATATGCAGCATAGTATAGCTGTCTTTCCCACCCGACAGGCAAACCATGACCCGGTCACCCTCTTCAGTCATATTGAAGTCTTCAATGGCTCTTCCTGTAAGTCGTCTGAGCTTTTTCTGGAGCTTATTGAAACTGTATTTTTCAGAACCAGTCAGGTTGGTGGAGGTCATAGGGGTTGTGTTAGCCGTCAGTGTAAATCGGCTGATTATATCTGCCGGTTATGATTCCACCAAGTCAGTGTTTATCGGAAAGTCATTAGTAGCTATTGAGCACTGGATTGGGGTGAAGATTATTTTCTTTGTAGAGAGTATTACGCTTCCGGTATCAATGATCTACTATTTGCATTCAGGATTTTCGAAAACAATCAAATGACCATGAGTTGAAAACAGTATTTTGGTTTAGCTGTTGGTTGGCCGCAGTAAGGCATACCCGTTTTATATTATGGCTAAGAGTGACCTTTGACCTTTTAACAATACAGTTCTTTTAATAATAAAAGTGTGTAGTCCAGTGTTTGGAGCAGGGGTAGCGAAATGACAGATCATGATAAATTGCAACGTTGGTTGTTGGCTCGCAGGGATGAGTTGAATACCCGTCTGGGTAGTATTAAAAAGGATGCCACTCGTAAAAACAGTGCTGACTGGTCAGAACAGGCTCAGGAAAGGGAGAATGATGAAGTCATCGACGCGCTTGGGAATGAGACGGTAATGGAGCTTGGCAAAATCAATCGTGCGCTTGACCGTATGAGTGAGGGAGATTATGGCTTTTGCGCTGCCTGTGGAAAGGAGATTCCGGAGCAGCGTCTGGAGGTTATGCCTTATGCGGACCTGTGTGTTAAGTGTGCTGAGGCCCAAGGGCTATAGCGATCGCTGTATTTAAATAGCTAAAGCGCCTGAAGAGTCTGATTACTGCGCCGGTATTATCGTTCTCTTCAGATGCTTTTTGGCTCAAATCTTTCTTGATTCAAATAAACGTTAAGCAGGTTTGGCTGCGGCTTTATTGAAATAGTCTATTTCTTCTCTGGAACTTCCTGACTCAATGATCATGTTTTGGTAGCTGTCACAGAAACTCTGGGCAGCCCCCGGGTTTTTGCTATGGAAATATTTGTGCCACAACTTGCCCATCGACAGAATATCGTCTTTATCTATTTTCGCTATGTTGATGCCTGAGCGATGATAGACAAGCCAGGCAATGGCTGTGGCATAGACCAGATTGGTTGCCAGCTCATGATGTGGGTGGGAAAGAAACTCTCTCTGGCTGGCCAGCCCACGGACTTTGCTGGATAGATCGGGCTGTGGGGCCAGGAAATAATCCCAGATATTTCGGTGCATGCGTGGAGATATCTGATAAATGCCAAGAGCTTGATGATTGGCAAGCTTCAGGTGGAAACCAAGCCCTGTTTCTCTGGCAGCTGTGCCAAGAAGCAGGTTTTCGCCGGTTGGACTCCACATACCCAAATGTTTCAGGGCGGGGCGGACAACGTAGTGCCGTAGCTCCTTGGCGCAGATTCCCATGTGAAATAGTCCTTTTTATGGGGGAGGTTAAGTGTTCCAGCTGTGGGCTTCAGTAATGCCCGCCGGAGAGTCTCTTGCATCCGTTGCCTTTCAACTTGTTACTTTGTTGGCTGCTTTCGCTCGCTGGAGCGCCGGCCCGGCCCGGTCACTTAGTATTGCCAGGCTCCCGGGGCTTTTCTTATTTGCTGCTGCGCTGCAACTTGAAATCCTTTGGGTGCAGGTCCTGATAAAAATCTATTTCTAGGAGCCTAAGAGGAATATCGTATCATCCCTGAAATTCTGAACCTGATACTCTATTCGCCTTCAAAATTGCACAGGGCGTATGTAGGAATGCCGGCAGCATTAAGCCTGTCAGCACCCTTGAGATCAGGGAGGTTTATAATCGCAGCGGCTTCCAGTGTGCTGGCGCCGGCTTTTTGAATTAGCTGATCAGCTGCCAGTAGCGTACCACCAGTGGCAATCAAATCGTCCATTAGCAAGACTTTTTCCCCAGGCAGAATGGTGTCTTCATGCATTTCAAGAACGGCTTTACCGTACTCCAGGTCATATTCAACACTGATGGTTTTGCCTGGGAGTTTTCCCTTTTTACGAAACAGAATCAGTGGTTTGTTTAGAATGTAGGCGAGAGTTGAGCCTAATAAAAAGCCACGGGCATCCAGTGCACCGATTCGGTCAAAGGCTTGCTTCTCGTATCGCTGAACCATGACGTCGACGGTCTTGCGCCATGCTTCTGGATTTTCAAAGAGTGTGGTGATATCCCGAAACAGAATGCCTTTGTGGGGCCAGTCCGGTATGGTTCTGATTTGGGACTGAAGGTATTCCTGAACGGATGAGTTTTCGTTTGTATGCATGAGAGAGTGCATGCCGCTATCAGTCGATATGATAAAAGGAAGAAGCTACCCCAAAGAGTAGCGTCTTTAAAGAATAAAGTCAGGCGCTGGTGGCAATCGGGTTGGGTTCCAGCGTTTTTCCGCCTGCCAGAGCACACAGCTCAACAGAGTTGCGGATTTCAATCTCCTTGCCGACAGCCGAGATAAGCCCGTTTTTCTGGAATCGAGTGAATACCCGGCTCACAGTTTCTACTGCCAGTCCCAGATAGTTGCCCATTTCATTTCTGGACATGGACAACCGGAAAGACTGCGAAGAAAAGCCACGACGACGGAAGCGGCTGGCAAGGTTGATCAGGAATGTTGCAATACGCTCATCAGCATTTTTCTTGGATAGCAGCATCATCATTTGCTGATCTTCGCGGATTCTTTTGCTCATCAAGCGCATCAGGTGCCGGCGAAGCTCTGGGAATTGGTCTGAAAGCGTTTCCAGTTGCTCGAAAGGAATCTCGCAGATCATGGTGGTTTCCATGGCTTGGGCAGAAACCGGATAGGTATCGGTATCCATGCCACTCAGGCCAAGAATTTCGCTGGGCAGGTAGAAGCCGGTGATCTGCTCCTCGCCCTCATTGGTTGCCGTGTAGGTTTTGATAGCCCCTGATCGAACAGCAAAGACACTGGTGAAGGGGTCGCCTTCCAGAAACAGGTGTTCGCCTTTTTTCAAAGGACGTCCACGCTTGATGATGTGATCCAGCTGATCAATATCCTTAATGCTTAGTGCCAGTGGCAGGCACAGTGAGCTGAGGCTGCAGTCTCTGCAGGCCACATGGCTCGGCTGTCGGACGTTGGGCTTTGACGTCATTGAGAGGCCTCAAAGTCGTATTTGCGAAATTCGACACTGTTTTATGGAAGACACGAGTTTATGGGAAATGTTACCGGAGTGTAAGTCAGGTATATACGCAACTGGGCAGAGCTAAAGTAAGTGTTTAGTGCTGTTCCAGTCGAGCATCATATAGAGCTCCATAAGCTACGGCTTTTCCGATGAGCTTTCATTTTCTGTGTCGTCTATCCATCTCAGAATTGTTTCAGGTATCAATACCTTTCAGCAGTTCTGGTGGTTGTGCGTGACTATCCTGAGAAAATCCACCTGCGGTTGTCTTGGGTCACAGGATTGAATCTTCGTTCATGGTATTTGACTGACGTGGCAGATTTTGCACTTATGTTTCAAGTAAATCAATGTGAGAGTCGTGACAAATAGTAGTCAGTTTCAGTTTTTTTCTGATAAGCGGCTGTTGGGTGCGTCTCTGGTTTTTTCTGGATGGTTATCGCAGGGCTTATTTTCAGGGAGGGGGTTGTCCTCCATAGCTCTGAATATGTAGAGCTATGGAGTTTTTTTAAATAACCTTTGAGTAGAGAGGTCTTTCTTTCATCAGTGGTTGGTTGAGATAGTGGTCGAACTGCATACAAATATTGCGAATCAGTATTTTCCCTCTGGGGAGTACTTTCAGTATGTCATCGCTGCTCAGGCTAACAAGACCGTCATTTATCATGGGTTCAAGCCTGCCCAGCTCGTCGCGGAAGTAATCTCGGAACTGGATACCGAACTGACTCTCAATGTGGCTGAGTTTCAGTTGGAAGTGGCAGATAAGTTGGGTGATAACGGCCTGACGGACTTTGTCGTCAGCTGTCATTTTCAACCCGCGAACCATCGGCAGCTGCTTCTCATTAATCATTGAGTAGTACTGTGCTTCGTCGGTACTGTTTTGAATATAAGTGTCGCCTACCTGGCTGATGGAAGAAACACCCATACCGATCAGGTCGCAATGACTGTGGGTTGTGTAGCCCTGGAAATTCCTGTGAAGCGATCCTTCTTCCTGGGCAATAGCCAGTTCATCATCTGGCAAGGCAAAATGATCCATGCCTATATAGATATATCCCTGATCCAGCAGCTTTTCGGTCGCTCGCTGAAGGATTTCCAGTTTCACTTCCGGGGCAGGCAGGTCCTGCTCGCTAATTCTGCGTTGTGGCTTAAAGCGGTGTGGCAGATGCGCATAATTGAATAGGGATAACCGGTCCGGAGCCATGTCGATCACCCGGTCAATGGTTTCCATAAAGCTGCTGGTCGTCTGAAACGGCAGACCATAAATCAGGTCCATGTGTACTGATCGAAATGCCATCGCCCTGGAAGCATCTAGAACTGACAGGATCATGCTTTCAGGCTGTACCCGGTTGACTGCTTCCTGCACTCTGGGGTTCAGGTCCTGAACACCCATGCTGATCCGGTTAAACCCCTGGTCTCTCAGCGTGCTCATCATAGGCCAGTCAACTTCCCTGGGATCCAGCTCAATGGAGTAGTCTGCAGTATCGCTGTGGGTCAGGTGGAAATGCTGGCTGATGTGTTTCATCAGCCCGGTAATCTGTTCTCGACTCAGAAACGTGGGAGTGCCACCGCCAAAGTGGAGTTGTTCGACCTTTTGCTCGTGACTGTAAAGTGCTGATTGCATCTCTATTTCACGGTAAAGGTATTCCAGGTAGATATTGGAGCGTTCACGGTGCTTGGTAACAATTTTGTTGCAGGCGCAGTAGTAGCAGACATGGGAGCAGAAAGGGATATGAAAATAGAGTGACAGAGGTTTAATGCTGTTGGCGCTCAGCTGCGCATTATCATGATATTTCTGAATATCAAAGTGACTATCGAACTGCACGGCTGTGGGATAGGAGGTGTAGCGGGGCCCCGACTGATTGTAGCGGTGGATCAGGTCTTTATCCCAAACAGGTGCATTATTCATCATCTCTCTCAAGCTGTATTCTTCATGTCTTGTGTCAGTGGTCTCGCTGTCAGCTCTGTTTTGCAGGTTGTGAATGTATCGGGTAAAACAGACTGAACTGCGCCATGATGCGTCAGGATAGTTTAGAAAGATTTTCGATGGCGTTCTTTGATTGATGTCAATAGGTAAGAACCGAACATGTTCGATGTTAAGAGTTCGTCTTTCCGTTCCCGGCATGAGGGATTGTGTCGCAAAAGGCGTGAGAATTTTTGAGGGCAGTGACTATATCTTTCTTTTGATTGTTAATCGAGCAGTAGGTCAGTGTTAAGTCCGACAGGCTTTTTGACTACAGATTCAAGTGGAGAGGATGAAATTGTCATTGGCTTAATTTACTGCTTATTTTGGTTACAGGTTGTGAGCATTACTAGTCAGGTTATTTCAAGCCATACTGGAGGTCAATGATGATCCACACCAATAAACTTGTAGCAGGTGGTCTGTTCCCAGAGGTAGTGCTTACTGATTTGAGAGACAGGCATTATACACTGGGTAAACCGGGTGGGGGTGCAAACTGGCAGTTGGTTGTCGTTTATCGTGGCAGGCATTGCCCTATGTGCACTAAATATCTCAATCAGCTTGAGGGTTATAAGGAGCAGCTGGCAGAGATAGGCATTGATATTGTTGCGGTGTCTGGTGATGGTGAAACTCAGCTACAGGAGCATATGAACAGGCTTACCGTATCCTATCCTTTGCTTTATGGCCTAACAGAAGGGCAGATGAAAGACTTGGGGCTTTATATTTCTGTGCCAAGACCTGATCAGGAAACGGACCTCAATTTTTCTGAGCCCGGGCTTTTCGTGGTTAATGAGCAAGGGGCTGTCCAGGTGGTTGATATTTCCAATAATCCGTTTGTGCGCCCTGAGCTTGAAGCCCTGATGAATGGTTTGAGTTGGATTCGCAACCCGAAAAATAACTACCCGATTCGTGGGACTGCGCCTTACTAAACATTATGAATGATCAATGTCAGCTCCACTCATCCATGCTTCCTAGCCCACCAGCCCATGTAATATTGACATCAACCACTTCTGGTGGGCTCCAGGCATGGACCACAAGCCAAAAAGAATGATCATCAAACCTGCCAGATTGCGGGTAATGCTGGCCTGAATAATACCGCTCAGCTGGCGTGAGAATGCGCCCAGCAGGAATACTGACGGTATAGTTCCGAGACCAAATGAGGCCATAAGAAGGGCGCCCTGAATGGGTTTCCCCTGACTAGCGCTCCATGCCAGAGAACTATACACCAGGCCACAGGGAAGCCAGCCCCAGAGCATGCCAACAGCCAGCGCGTTGGGGAAACTCTTTATGGGAAGCAAGGTTTTTGTCATGGGTTGAATATATTGCCAGAGCTTGTGGCCAACTTTTTCCAGGTGCGTCAGTCCTCGCCACCAACCGGTCAGGTATAATCCCATAGCGATCAGCATAATGGCTGCTAAATAACGAAGTCCCATTTTTATACCAGGGCTGATGCCTCCCAAGTACCAGCCAATACTAGCTAATAGAAATCCGGCAATGGCATAACTGGAGACCCTGCCAAGGTGATAAGTCAGCATCAGCCAGAAAATCCGGGGCCTTGATTTTCCTTCCAGAGAGAGGCTTAGTGCAGAAGTGATGCCGCCACACATACCAATACAGTGGGCACTTCCCAGAACGCCCAGTATTAGAGCTGAAAGCAGGGTGGGGACTTCATTAATGGTCATACACTACAGCCCTGTATGCTTTATTTTTTAATCGGGTTGTTTATTTGATCAATGTCTGATGTTTTCGAGCGTTGAGGCTCGTCAAAGAGAATGCTGTGAGCGGGTCCTTCGAGGTCATCAAACTGACCATCGTCAACCGCCCAGAAGAATACTTTGATGGCTACTGCTATCAGGATCAGAGCCAGAGGGATAAGGATTATTAAGCTTTCCATATTCAGACAGTCGCTCCTGCTTTACCGGCTTCAAAAGGAGCATAGGCTTTTTCTGATTGGTTCGGCTTGGTCACGAGCTTATTTGAATGGTTCAGCCGCAGCGCATTGGCAACAACAATCAGCGAACTTAGTGCCATGCCTGTCGCGGCCATCCATGGAGCAATCATACCTGCCGCCGCAAGAGGCAGGGCAGCCAGATTATAGCCAAGAGCCCAGGCCAGATTCTGTCGGATAATTTTACGGGTTCTGATAGTGAGATTAAAGGCATCCGCCAGGCGCGCCAGATTGCCGGAGATCAGAACAGCATCTGCGCTGGTGCGTGCCAGGTCAGATGCATTGCCCATGGCCATGGATATATCAGCCCCCGCCAGAACCGGTACGTCATTAATCCCATCACCAACCATCAGAATCTTATGGCCTTGCTTCTGAAGCGCCTGAATAAATGACAGTTTGTCATCAGGGCTGCTTTCAGACTTCCAGTGACGTATATCAAGTGATTCGGCTGTTGCCGCAACAACGGGTTCGGCATCTCCGCTCAGTAGTGTGACGGTTTTACCCATCTGGTGAAGACGTTGAACAGTGTCCACTGCTTCCGGGCGTAGGCTATCGGTAATTCGAAACCAGCAGAGAGGTTGATCGTTAGAAGACATCAGTAGCCACTGTCCGTCATGCTCAGGGGGTTCCAGTCTATCGGATGGCCCCGCAAAGTCAGGCCGCCCTATGCGGTATCGTGTGCCGTTAATAGTTCCTTCAATGCCCTGGCCAGGATGGTTTTTTACATCGCAGGCCTTTTGTTGGCAAGATTGTTGGTCTGAGTCACTGTGAACGATAAATGCCCTGGCGATGGGGTGCTCTGAGTGAGCTTCCATCGCCGCTGCCAGATGGGTAAGCTGCTCTTGAGAGTGGCTGCATCCATCTAAAGGAATAACCTGTGTCAGTGATAACTCACCTTTGGTTAACGTGCCAGTTTTATCAAAGATGACATGATCAATGCTTTGCAGGCCTTCCAGCACATGCCCTCGAGTAACCAGTAGTCCCATACGGTGCAGGTAGCCAGTGGCAGCTGTCAGGGCTGCGGGTGTCGCCAGTGAGAGTGCGCAGGGGCAGGTAACAACCAGTACTGACAGTGTGATCCAGAAGGCATCTTCTGGAGCGATACCGGACCAGCCCCAGTAAACAAAAATCGCTACCAGTAAAACGCAGGCAACGAACCAGCCAGCCACTTTATCGGCAAGTTTGGCGATAGCCGGTTTATCCTGCTGAGCCCGCTGCAGTAGCTGGATGATGCTGGCGACTCTGGTCTCTTCACCTACTTTGGTGACTTTGATGTCAACTGGGTGGTCTACGTTGATACTGCTGCACAGCAGGGTGTCGCCTTGCTGTTTTTCGATAGGCAGGTACTCACCGGTGAGCATTGATTCGTTCACGCTGGTGGAACCGTTGAGTAGAACACCATCTGCTGGAATGGCATCACCGGGAAGAATTCTTACTTTGTCGTCTGGTTGCAGGTCTGCAACAGGAACCCGCTCATACTGGCCATTAACTTCTTTCAGGCAGCTGGGGGGTAACAGGTTGGTTAATGCTCTAGCAGCTCTGGCTGTTGCATGGCGTGCCCGAAGCTCCAGGTATCGACCGGTTAACAGGAAGAAGGTAAACATAGAGACAGAGTCGTAATAGACTTCGCCGTTGGAAAAGAATGTGGCCCAAAGACTGGCCAGGTATGCACCACCAATAGCAATGGACACCGGCACATCCATTCCGAGATGGCGTATTTTGATGTCCCGCCATGCAGCCTTAAAAAAGGGGGCTGCTGAGTAAAAAATAACAGGGGTTGCGACAATAGCACTGAAAATCCGGATCAGATCCCGGTAAATTTCCGGCATGTCTTCACTGATTGCTCCTGAATAGAGAGCAATGGCATACATCATGACCTGCATGGTACCAATACCAGCAACCGCCAATCGTCGTATAAATAAGCGGTTCTCTTTTTTCAGCAGTGCTTCCTGCTGATCCGCCCGCCATGGGAATGCCTTGTAACCGATGCGGTGGATTTCCAGGAGAAGGGTGCTTAATGCAGTCTCGCTTCGACTCCAGGTGATCTGGGCTTCATGGGTGCTGAGGTTGACACTGACCTGTTCAACACCATCCAGAGCTTCCAGATGATTTTCCAGAAGCCAGACGCAGGCCGCACAGGTAATCCCGTCGATCAACAGGCTGGCAGTAAAGCGATCATTCTGACTGTCAGAGGCGGGGGTTGCAGGTCGTACAAAATCCTTTTGGATCTCTTTACGATCGTAGATCTGCAGCTCTTCCTGGAGTCGCCGGTTCAGGTCAGTTACCTGATTGGCGCTTTCTGTCCGGTGTTGATAATAATTCTCGAGCCCTCCAGCAACAATCGCTTCAGTAACTGCCTTGCAGCCAGGGCAGCACATGGGCTGTTGTGTTCCTTCAACTTCTGCAAAAAAAACAGCCGGTTCACTGACCGGCAGTGTGCAATGAAAGCAACGGGTATCGGTCATCAGGCCTCTGGATTTTTCAGTGTTATGGGGGCTCCCGGGGAGACTTTTGCTTCCAGGGTGATTTTCCAACCGGACTCATAGCCTACTTCAGGAATCAATTCATCCAGTGTTTCCAGTTGCAGGTAGTAACGGCCGGAAACCAGCGCTTCCAATTGGCCAACATAGATTGGACTTTGCTCCGGTTTTGTTACGCCTGCGGCTACGTCAGGGGTGATGCCAAAAGAGCGGGTCAGCGTGACGGCTTTATCCTTATCTTTGAAGACTGGTGAGAGAAAGCTGAGTTTTAGCTGTTGTGGCCAATTCTCAGGATTTCCCTGCATTTTTACTCTGACTTCACCGATCAGTTCATCGATGGTAAGGACTCCCTCGACGTTGAGCATCTGGGCATTTTTAATCCGGGTCATGTCCTGATTGATGGCTTTCCCATTTTTGTAATAGTCATCGATAACAATGCTGTCCTGATGGGTAAACGCGGTAAAGAGCTGAAAGCTTCCCCAGGCAAAAGTGATCATTAGAATGCCCACGATATACCAGGCCCATGGCTCACGGTACCAGGGGGTAAATGGCTCATTGTCAGCCAGAGGCTTATTTACTGTTACAGTGTCTCTGCTTGATGCGGGTTGTGTCATGGTACAGGGCTTCCTCTATCGTCCGGGCACCATAAATCGGCTTTCAGCGGTAATGGCTTCCAGTCCGGGATGACTGGAGCTGATGCTGAAGCGAACCGGCCGTGTGATGGGGGTTCCATCAATGAGGGGAGCGATTACTCTGATAATTTCCTGCTCCACACTGCCTGGCTCTACCACAATGGAGGTCTTGCCCGCTATTTTCAGATTCTCAATACCAGCCACCTGTATTTGGATCTCATGGGGCTGCTGGTCTTTGTTAGCGACTTTCAGTGTGTAGATATTCTCTACCTGATCATCATGTATGACCCTGTAAAGGACATTTCTATCCCTGAGTACTTCCAGTTCCAGCGGAATTCGATGGCCAAGACTGAAGATAAACAGGCAGATCATGATAAATAGTGCCGAACTATACCCGATCAGACGGGGGCGAAGCCAATGGGCCTTCTGACCCGCCAGTTCGTTGTCGGTGGTATAGCGGATCAGGCCTTTCTCGTAGCCCATCTTATCCATGATGGTGTCACAGGCATCGATACAGGCAGCGCAGTCAATGCACTGATATTGGAGGCCATTGCGAATATCAATGCCGGTCGGGCAGACCTGAACGCAGACGCTGCAATCCACGCAGTCACCCAGTCCCATGCTTTTGTGGTCGGCACTCTTCTTGCGGGGCCCGCGCTGTTCTCCACGGTTTGTGTCGTAGGCAACGACCAGTGTGTCGTTATCGAACATGACGCTCTGGAATCGGGCGTAAGGGCACATTTGGATGCAGACCTGCTCCCTTAGATAACCGGCGTTACCATAGGTGGCCAGAGTGAAGAATCCAAGCCAGAAAACACCCCAAGAACCCACATCAAACGTGAAAATGTCAACGACCAGGCCGCGGACCGGAATGAAATAGCCTACGAAAGTGAGAGCAGTAGCAAAAGCGATGGCAAGCCAGAGAGTATGTTTGGCACTTTTCCGTAAAAATTTCTTGGCAGACATCGGCTCTTTATCAAGCTTCATCCTCCGGTTTCGCTCGCCCTCGGTTACCCGTTCAGCCCACATAAAGACCCAGGTGAAAACACTTTGGGGGCAGGTGTAGCCACACCAGACTCGTCCTGCAAATACCGTGAGCGCAAAAAGCCCAAAGGCACAGATGATTAATAACCAGGAGAGTAGAATGAAGTCCTGAGGCCAGTAGGTTGTTCCGAAAATATGGAATTGCCTGGCAGGCAGGTCAAAGAGGATGGCCTGTCGACCATTCAGGTTGATCCAGCAGGTGCCAAAAAAAAGTAAGAAAAGAAATGTGCCACCAGCCAGGCGCAGCGTTCGAAATCGACCCGAGAAGCTTCTTGTGTAAATCTTATCAGGCTTCTGGTAGAGATCGATCAGTTCCGGTTCCTGATTGGCATTGTGTTTGTTCATAGAGCCCAAATATACCGGTAAGGTTTTTATGGTTTTCAGCGAAAACCCCCACAGGGCCTATATGAGCCTTGGAGGGATAAAGGGACGCAAAGGATCCTCTTTGTGCCCCTTAAAACAAGGCTATTCAGCCTTATGGGTCAGGCTGTATACGTAAGCAGTTACCAGATGAACTTTCTCATCACCAAGAATGTTGTCCCATGGCGGCATCACGCCATTACGTCCTTGTCGGATGGTGTATTCCACCTGAGCCTGGCTTGATCCGTAGAGCCATACATTGTTGGTCAGATTCGGAGCACCCAGGGCAAAGTTGCCGGTTCCATCCGCGTTGTGACAGACGGCGCAAGTCGTATTGAAGATCTTCTTGCCTGCAACCAGGTCGGCTTCACTGGCTCCAGTTTCAATACTGGACAGTTCACGAACATAGCTGGCAACTTGTTTTACACCTTTGTCGCCGATAACAGCGCCCCAGGCAGGCATCTGACCCTGGCGGCCGTGGGCAATGGTTGCTTTGATCGCATCAGGTGTGCCGCCGTAAAGCCAGTCATTATCAGCAAGGTTCGGGAAGCCAAAATTACCGCCAGCATCCATACCATGACAGAGTGCACAGTTGTTGATAAATACCCGTTCCCCCATCTTCAGAGCCTTTGGGTTTTTAATCAGCTCTTCAATCGGAGTGGCGGCATAGCGGGCGAACTCAGGTGCATACTTGCGGTCATGCTTCTGTTGATCACGCTCCAGTTCACCAACCTGAGTCCAGCCAAGCACGCCTTCCCACTTACCCATGCCGGGATAAAGAATCAGGTAGCCAACGGTAAATACCAGGGTGGCTATAAACATAATGAACCACCAGTGGGGAAGAGGGTTATCGTACTCTTCAATACCATCGTAGGCATGACCGGTGGTCTCTTCGGTCATTTCTTTGCGCTGAGTCTTGCGAGTTGAAAACAGAACCCAGGTGACCAGTACAAGGCAAGCGGTGGTCAGTAGGACGATCCACCAGTGCCAGAAATTACTCATCGTTATGCTACTCCTCTTTTCTGGGAGTTCTTATGGGCTTCCCGGTGGCTGTTTGTTGCATCTGAATCAGGAGTATCAGCTTCCGGGTCCTCAACAAATGGCAGAGAGGCGGCCTCATCAAAGTCACCTTTTCGTCTGCTGCTGTATGCCCAGAAAACCACCGACAGAAATGCGATCAGGGCGACCACTGTCGCCAGTCCTCGAATCGTATTGATATCCATCAGCGCTTACTCGTAATTACAGTGCCCAGCCCCTGGAGGTAAGCCACCAGAGCATCCAGCTCGGTTTGCCCTTTCACAGCATCTTTTGCGCCAGCAATATCTTCATTGGTGTAGGGAACACCCAGGGTGCGCAATGTTTCCATCTTGCGGGCTGTCAGTTTGCCGTCCAGTGTATTTTCCGCCAGGAATGGATAGGCCGGCATAATGGATTGAGGTACCAGATCCCGAGGGTTGATCAGGTGTGCACGATGCCAGTCATCAGAGTAACGACCGCCAACACGGGCAAGGTCGGGGCCTGTGCGTTTGGAACCCCATAGGAACGGGTAGTCGTAAACTGATTCACCGGCAACAGAGTAGTGGCCGTAGCGCTCAACTTCCGCGCGCAGTGGACGGATCATCTGGGAGTGGCAGCCTGCGCAGCCTTCCCGTATGTAAATGTCGCGGCCTTCAAGTTGCATTGCTGTGTAAGGTTTCAGACCTTCCACTGGCTGAGTGGTCTCTTTCTGAAAAAAGAGAGGAACAATCTCAACCAGGGATCCAAAACTGATGGCTCCCACCACCAGAATCACCATCAGGCCAATGTTTTTTTCAATAATGTCGTGTTTGATAGCCATTGTTATTATCTCCCTGCAACCGGCTGAGCTGTGTCGAGAGCTGTCTGGTCGAGGTCCTTCTTATCCTGAGACTGGTCCTCCGATTCGCTGGCTGTGCGGTAAACGTTGTACGCCATCACCAGCATGCCGAGTACAAAGAACCCACCGCCGATAGCGCGAACAATGTAGCCGAATCCACTGGCTTCTACTGACTCAATAAAGCTGTAAGTCAGTGTTCCGTCTTCATTCACTGCACGCCACATCAGGCCTTGAGTAATGCCGTTCACCCACATGGCGACAATGTAAAGAACCGTGCCAATGGTCGCGAGCCAGAAGTGTGCATTGATCAGGCTGACACTGTACATCTGCTCTTTACCATACAGTTTTGGAATCAGGTGGTAGAGCGAGCCAAAGGAAACCATGGCAACCCAGCCGAGTGCGCCGGAGTGAACATGGCCAATGGTCCAGTCGGTGTAGTGAGACAGAGCGTTAACTGTCTTGATGGCCATCATGGGGCCTTCAAAGGTGGACATGCCATAGAAGGAGAGTGATACCACCAGGAATCTCAGAATCGGGTCTGTCCGCAGTTTGTGCCAGGCGCCGGAAAGCGTCATGATGCCGTTGATCATACCACCCCAGGAAGGTGCCAGAAGTACCAGAGACATGACCATACCAAGGCTCTGGGCCCAGTCAGGCAGAGCGGTGTAGTGCAGGTGATGTGGGCCGGCCCAGATGTAGATGGCAACCAGTGCCCAGAAGTGCACGATAGACAGCCGGTATGAATAAACCGGACGTTCTGCCTGTTTTGGAACGAAGTAATACATCATGCCCAGGAAGCCGGCAGTCAGGAAGAATCCTACAGCGTTGTGTCCATACCACCATTGGATCATAGCGTCCATGGCTCCAGCGTATGCTGAGTATGACTTGGTCAGGCTTACTGGAAGTGCGGCACTGTTTACGATGTGGAGTACGGCAACCGTAATGATGAAGGCGCCGAAGAACCAGTTGGCTACATAAATGTGCTTGCTCTTGCGCTTCATGATGGTGCCAAAAAATACCAGAGCGTAGCTAACCCAGACCACAGCGATCAGGATATCAATGGGCCATTCAAGCTCAGCGTATTCTTTAGAGGACGTCATTCCCAGGGGAAGGGTAATGGCGGCAGCAACAATCACCAGCTGCCATCCCCAGAAGGTGAAGGCGGCAAGCCCTGGCATAGCCAGTGTCGTCTGACAGGTTCTTTGAACGATGTAATAGGACGTAGCAAACAGAACACAGCCACCAAACGCAAAAATCACCGCATTGGTATGCAGTGGCCTCAAACGTCCAAAGCTGGTCCAGGGTAAGCCCAGGTTGAGTTCGGGAAAGACCATCTGAGATGCGATCAGCAGGCCTACCGCCATACCAACAACTCCCCAGACCACGGCCATGATGGCAAACTGCCGAACTACTTTGTAGTTATAGGTCGGCTGTAACGTTGCAGTGCTCATGCTCCATGTTACCTTCGGGTTATACTTATGAGATTTGGTGGTTATTGTGGGTAAACCGAAATGAGATTGTATTGATACGGATCAATGTCCGGTCAAAAAATGAGCCAGTTGCTTCTGTTTTAAACGTGCTTGTAAAAAACAGCGACTATAGAGTTGGCCGTTTTGCGGTTAAAAAATAATCAGCTCCTGATTTCAGCAGTGTTGGGAATATTTCCCTGAAACTGCTGACTGCGTCCTTGTAAACAGTTTGAAAAAGCAGAATGTATGTGCTGTTTTTTATCGTTTTTCCCGTATGATGGGGCTTGTTGAGTTATCTCTCTGGCTTTACTGCCAGAGTGTTGAATGCACAACCCCATTGGAAAATTAAAAGCACCAGTCCCTGCTTTCCCCTTATTAACCCATTAAACAGGCTTTGGTGTACCAATAGTCCTGACTTCTTATATCCTCATCTGGTTATCGGAAACATATACGAAATGATCCGCTAATCCCGCGGCAATCATACAGAAATATAAGGATGCTCGCTAATGCTTTTTCGGTCTTTACTGGTACGTTCTGTTTGATCTTGTGAAGGCCGATGTCGTTGGAGGCTGCATGTATAAAGGCATCTGGCTGAACCATAATGGTGCAGTCTTATCAGACTTTTTTGAAATAAAAATTCACGTTTTTACTGAGGTGACCTTTGAAACTAAAGTGGAATAAAGCTGGTGATGATTCAGAGGTTCTGATTCTTGCTCATGGAGCGGGTGCTGGCATGGACAGTATGTTTATGGAGCGTATGGCAGAACTGCTCTGTCAATCAGGTACTACTGTCGTACGGTTTGAGTTTGATTATATGCAGCAACGGCGTGAAACGGGGTCAAAGCGTCCACCTGATCGACAGCCGAAGCTGCTGGCCTCCTGGAATCAGGCAATCGAGCGAGTGTATGAGGAAGTGAAAAAGCCAGTTTTTATTGGTGGTAAGTCCATGGGAGGGCGAATGGCGACCCTGCTGGCTGCTGAGCAACCAGGCGCAGGGTTCTTGCCTGTAAAAGGGATTATTTGTCTTGGATATCCTTTTTACGCTTCAGGAAAAGTCGACAAGCCTCGCATTGAGCATCTCGAGCATATAGAAACACCAGTGCTGATTCTTCAGGGGGAGCGTGATGCGATGGGTAGCCTTGAAATTGTCAGCTCTTACCTTCTATCACCTAAAGTCAAGGTAAGCTGGTTGCCTGATGGTAATCATGATTTAAAACCCAGGGTTTCTTCCGGCCATACTCAGGATGGCCACTTGAATCTTGCTGTTGAGCGTATCAAACAATTTGCTGATAGTTAATCCGGTTCTTTAGTAATCACTCTCCAGGCACCTCTAAGCTATGTTGATGGTTCGCTGAATAAATGGGAGTTTAAAGTAACCAAAGTGAAGTTTTTAATGGGCTTGCTTTGATGAGGTGTATTGGTTTTCATCAATTTATTACAGGGTTGCCAAAAGCGGAATTGCATATCCATATTGAAGGTACTCTGGAGCCTGAGCATTGCCTTGAGTAGGTCAATAGAAATGGCATTAAATTGCAGTACAATACGGCAGAAGCCATCATTCGATCTTACCTTTAATGATTTGCCTTCTTTCCTCTCAGCTTAATTATTTTGGAATGCAGGCCCTGCTGATAGGGCTGGACTTCTACGATCTTACTTATCGAAATTTTCAGAAAGCAGCTTCAGAAGGGACTGTCTATGCTGAAGTTTTTCCGATTCTCAGGCTCATACTTCGCGGGGTGTGGACTTTGAAATTGTGATTTCGGGAGTTCACCGTGCTCAGTGTAACGCTCGGCAAGAGCTGGGTATTGAGTCAGGGCTGATCATGTGGTTTCCCCTCTTAGTTAGTCATTTGACTTTCTCAATAATCCTCGAAATGATGGAAAAAAGGGTTCTGGTTATCCAGATCTGATAAGGAATTCAATGGTGCGGGGCTGATTATGAGGATGACTTCAGAGTGGTTATCTGTGCTGCCAAAAGCTGAGTTGCACATGCATATTGATGGTAGCCTGCAAGCAGAACGTATGTTGCAGCTGGCGAAAAAAAATGGCATTGATCTGCCCTATAGTACTGTTGACGAGGTTGAGGATGCATACCACTTCAAGGATTTGCAGAGTTTTCTGGACCTTTACTACCTGGGTGCTTCTGTCCTTCGGGAAGAGGATGACTTCTATCATTTAATGATGGATTACCTGCTTAAATGTCGGGAAGACAATATTGTCCATGCGGAGATAATGGTGGAGCCCCAGACTTATCTGGCTAATGGCATCGGTTTTGATGTGTTCATGTCAGGCTTTAAAAGAGCCATTGTGGATGCCAGGTCACAATGGGGGATCAGTATTTTACTGATTCTCAGTTTGCTTAAGCATATACGGAAGATGAATGTATTGCTGTTTTGAACATGGCGGATGACTATTCGGATGACTTTGTTGCACTGGGAATGGCAAGCACGGAGATAGGTAATCCACCGAATAAGTTTCAACGGCTTTATGAACTTGGTAAAAACAGAGGTTATAAGCTTCAGACTCATTCTGGAGAGGAAGGTTCGGCTGATCTTATCTGGGGTAGTTTGGAGGCTATGCAGGTAAAACGTATCGATCATGGAGTCCGCTGTACTGAAGATCCTCTACTGGTTGATCATTTGAAAAGCCATCAGATTCCTTTAACGGTTTGCCCTCTTTCCAATGTTCGCCTTCGTGTTTTCGATAAAATCGAAGATCACAATATTATTGATTTATTGAAAAAAGAGGTGCTGGTTACTGTGAACTCTGATGATCCTGCGTATTTCGGAGGCTTTCTGAATGACAATTACCATGCGCTGATAGATGCTTTTGATCTTGATAAAACTGACGTTCTAGCACTGGTAAAAAATGGATTTCGAGCCAGCTATTTACCAGAAGATCGGGTTCAGGTATTTATGGATGAATTAGACAGGGTGGTGGATGGTTGATATTGCCAGTTTACAACCGGGAAGATAGAAAAAAGCACCTCATTTAAACAGAGGTGCTGTATGAATTATTGATTTTCTTTCAGGAACTCAATGGAAGGGGCGAAAAATGCACAGCCAGTCACCGGAGTGGAAAAATTTATCAGGTGATCATAGTGGCCTTCACTGTCAGCCTTAACCATCGCTTTAAGCATCAGATTAAAATGCTTTGGTGTTCTTCCGTAAGCAATAAAAAACAGGCCAGATTCCTTTGAATCGCCATAGGGCATGCTGTGGCGGAGGATTTCCATGCTCTTGCCATGTTCATCTTTCAGGTTAACCCGTTTGATATGGGCAACGGGCGCTTTCTCTTCAGAACTGAACTCGATGTTGTCCGCTTTTGTGCGGCCAATAATGGTTTCCTGATCTTTCAACGGGCACTGTTCCCACTCTTTTAAGTGGTGAACATAGCGTTGAGTATGGATATAGCTGCCGCCGCCAAATCCGCTGTCCTCTTCTCCCACAAGGGCAACCGTCGCCCGGTTATCGCCTTCCGGGTTTTCAGTGCCATCGACAAATCCTGTGAGGTCGCGACTGTCCAGATACCGGAAACCACTGACGTCTTCCTGAACCTGCACAATATTTCCAAGTTGACGAAGCACTTGGCTCATCAGGATGTAATTAACATCCTTACGGTTTGATCGGGTGTGTAACAGTAAATCGCCTGCTGTTGACGGAGCCTCGCGGTCACCGTCTTTTACTGCCATGAACGGGTGTAACTCCAGAGGCTTACTACCTGGGTAGAGTTGATCCCAGGCATTGCTGCCAATACTGATGGTTGAGCTGAGCCTTGCGTCGGGATACTCGTCAACCAATGTTTGAGTCAGTTTCGGAATAGCGGACAGTGTCTGACGGATCTGCGACAGGCTGCTATCGCTGTCTTCTTTGATCGTTAGTGCCAGAAATTGAGCGTCGCTATTGGCATCCGGAGTGATGCCGGACTGAGGCGTTGGCATGGTCTTAAACCTTGAAAAGTCTATGAATTGAGTTGTCCGTCACATTTGTGAACCGTTGGGGCTGTCTTCTTCTTTAGCCTGTTTCCAGCCCAGTATTGCTTTTGTAGACTGCCTCTCAACCTTGCGCTGCAAGGGCGGTCAGACAATGCATCAAAATGATGTCGGTGGGTGTTCAACATTCTGGAGATTTTTGTTGTTCCAGGTGAGCCGTCACCGGTTTTGATGGATTGATCATTATACTACCACCACTGAGCCCTTATTACTGTCAGGGATCAATGCAGTCTTTTTTGTATTAATAAGCATAAATCCAAACATGAATGGCTGGCCAGTGAGTGATTACAGCAGAAGTCTGCTCTAAAGGAGTGCTGTATATGAAATTGATCCCTGCCACGGTTCTCGCGTTGGCGATGTCATCGATTACGGCAGCCCAGGCCGGTTTAATGGGGCCTCGCCCGCCCGTCAATTTGTCAATGGGGCTTGATGGTGCTGCTGCTATGCACAGTGACTCCGCCGCTTCAGATACAACCTATCTCTCCGGGCCAGGTGCCGAAGGCTTTAAAACGGAATTTGCTTTTCTTAATGGTGTTTGTTCTACGGTGCTGGTGCGCAGAGATGGCAATCCGCTGGTGGTGTGCAGTGACTTTGGTGATCAGTCACCCATGATTTATCTGCTGGATCAGAATAGCAGTGCCGTTATGGCTCAGATGCGTGTTGAGCTGGGTTCTACCATGGGGGGGATCTACGCTTATCTGGATTACAGGGATCGGGTGGTGATTGCTGATGGTGCCGATGCTCTGTTATGGGTTGAAGCAAAACAGAAGAATGGTCAGTGGAGCCTGGAAAAGAAGAAACGGGTTAACTTATCCAGAGCTGTGCCAAAAGGGGAGTACATTAACGCGCTGAACCCTGATGCTGAGGGTGGTGTCTGGTTTGTGACCGATCAGGCGATGGTGGGACGCTATGATCCTGAAGAAAAAGAAACGGTTAACTTGCGTTTAGGCCAAGGTGAAACTGTACACAACTCTTTTGCCAACTCTGGTGATGGTAAAGCGGCTATTGCGACCGACCGGGCGTTGTACCTGCTTGAATATGACGATAATGAGATTGAAGTAGTATGGCGTGAGGAATATGACGCAGGCTCTCATCGAAAGCCTGGAAAACTTTCCCATGGAACAGGATCCAGCCCCACCTTTTTTGGTCCGGTATCGGGTACAGAGTTCCTGACAATTGCGGACAATGCTGATGATGGCGAGCAGCTGTTGATCTTTGATACCGAGGTCAAAGGAAAGCGTGATCCCCTGGTTTGTGAGGTTAACCTGCCCGTTGCAGAAGGTGTCTTCGCCAGTGAGAATTCACCGATTGGTCTGGGGCGTACTGCTATTGTCTCTTCAACGTATGGTTATCCGTACCCTATTGATGACACTTTGCCGCCTTCAGTGCCTTCTTCAGCACCCATGGCGGGTGGCATGTTCCGGGTCGATATCAGTGAAGGCTATAAACCGGGCGAAGGTGTTAAGCAGAATGATCCATCTGTTTGCAGCATTACCTGGGAAAACCCTGTTCATTCGTCTGCTGTACCTAAACTCTCTGTTTCTGATCAGTTGATTTATACCGTAGAGCGACAGGGTGATGATTACTCTTTTATGGCTATTGATTTCCAGACGGGGGAAGCACTTGATGCTCAGTTAATGGGCAGTGGGCGGATATTCAATACATTGCAGCTGGCAGGTAATGCTGGTTTTAAAAAGACCTATTGGCAGGGTACTACTGGTGGGGTGGTTAAAATCAGTGGTTATTAAGCGTTAATGCTTGTTGTAAAATAGCCAGTGAAGATTACGATCTTCGCTGGCTATTATTAAAGGTAGACGTGGCTATAAAAAATACGCATTAGGATTTCCTGTGACTGAATCAATCCTGTTGCTGATGAGTGTCAAGTAAACCAAGCTCTATCTCATTGTTTTCTAAAAAATGAGGATTGTGTGCATTGCATTCACCTCTATCCGGTGTGTGAACTTCTACATCAGTTTCTTCTCGGGTGCATGTAATCAGGTCAAATATCATCATTAAAGGTAAAAAGTACAGAGTGAATGATGTGAAGAATGCAGCATTGACAACGATTGGGCCTGCATGAGGTAGAGATGGCAGGTAGCTACCAAAACCATCGATATCACAATCTTGCAGGTTGTGTAATTGCTCCAGATATTCTGTATTGGCAGATGCCATAGTGCGATAGCAGAATGCAAGAAAAGCTGAGATGGTCAGTGCAGAAAGCTTACCAGTCCAATTTCTACAGAAGATACGCTGAACCTCTTCTATAAATTCATTTTCATAGAATGCAATGAATAAGTTTTCAATATTTTTAAATACTCTCTCTATGGAATATACCAGAGAGCCTCCCAGAAAAACTGATGAAATAGATCCGCAATAGCCAACAGTGTTGTATAAGGCATTTTCAAATACAGAGACCGTTTGTAAATAAGACGTACAATTGAAGTCTAAAAAACTTGAATTGTTTGACAGTGTCAGATTGTTTGATAGCGTTGTATTCAGATTGCCCATTTCACTACTTACAGATGAAACAAGCCCGCGTGCAGCGAAAAATTCTGCGGTTAGAATGAATATAAATATTGAAGATAACGTATAGAGGGAGCCACTTCCATAACCTTTGAGTTTATCGAGCAGATGCGATTTTTTAAAAAAATTCTCAATAGACTCTGGTGTCAAAGGCAAGTGTTCACGGTTTCTTTGTAATATAAATTTGGTAACCTCTTTTCTCATTCTTCTATCATGACTGAGTAATTCATAAACTTTTGCAGTGTGGTTTGGGATTCTTCCTGTTCTACCCTGTTGATTATGTGTTCCGGTAAGAACCTGAGTAAGGCTTTGAATATTTCGTTTAGTAATTCCATTGATCGCCTGGTACTTGCTTTCTTTTAGCGATACCAGCATTTTTATTGCAAGTCCTTTAAAGGTGTTTGTTTCGAAAGTGATATTTAGCAAAGCGGCGATCGAGGCCAGCCAGATATATTCCGTTCGGTAGTAGATGCCCAGAAATGCCAGTGCGCCATCGGGTAATGATCCTAATAAAGGAATTATATGTGCCACAACTTGTTTCAAAATAACTGCTGCTTTTTGAGATGGTGGAGTTGCTTTAAAATCGGGCCAGTCTTTTCGTACTTCAATGATTTTTTCAAATGTACTGCCAGCATGCAAAATAGTGGTACCAATTATGGAGCCCCATAGCATTACCTCTTCAAAAACTGTTGGTGAAGTTCCTGCCATACCGAAAAGATTGACCGCGCCAGAGAGTCCTCCGATCATGCTGATTGTTCCGGGGATTTTGAGTGAAATTTGGGGGCTGGAGGAATCAGCTGATAGTGAATCAGCGTTAGTCTGATCGAAAATACGTTTAATCTCCTTCAAAAGGTTATCAGCATTGTTAATATCTGGAGGTTGAAAAGGCAGTATTTTTGTCCGTCTCGTATTATCAGCTGAGTCAGATTGCACGGGTTGTGTATTTGTTGTGTTTTCACGTGAGTCTACTCTTGAAGGTGGTAATAATTGCACTATTGCGTTGCTTTCGTGACTGTTGGCAGGCAAGTGCTGTGGATCGATTTTTTCTGATTCCCTGGCGTTCGTATCTTGGTCGACCCTTCCTGTTGCCATTGTTATATACCTGTGAGTAATAGGTATATCTATACGTATCGGAAAGGGAGGGTGTCCTTGATATGGTGTTGCTTCTAAAGGCAGTATGGAGCTGCTTAGGCTTATTGCAGGAGGGGCTGCTATTGATTTTTGTTCAGCAGTTTCAAGAGGCGTTTGTCTGGTGTTCTCTATAGTTTCGCTTAAATGCAGTTCCTGCCTGCCCGCGGCTGAAATCATAAGAGTATCACTCCCGTATTAAATGGTCAGGAGTGCTAGTTTAGACGGTGCTGGAAGTAGTTATTTGAAGTATTTATATGCACAACTGATTATAAGCTTTGCTCGTATTTACTCGTTTTTAAAATGAGAAGTTGGGTGAGTATATTGCTGGACTAAGGTGTTTTATATAATTGGATTTATGACTTTAATATCAACGTGCAGTATGCTCTACGATTTAGGGGGATATCGTCAGTGCTTTGATCATAAGGTTGGTGCTGATAGCATCTACTTTCACTATTACTGATCATTTTTTATTAAGTTAAGCTGCTATGAAAGCACGAATACTTATTTCTATTGCTTTTGGTGCCATTTAAAATGTTTTTCCTGACATTTATAAAGCACAAAAGGAGTTGACCCTCTGCTAATGGCTTCAGCAACTTATCGGCGTGTATGGCATTTTGCCTGGCCGGCCATTATTTCTAATATCTCTGTTCCGCTGCTGGGGTTGGTAGACGCAGCTGTTCTTGGTCATCTCTCCTCGCCAGAGTATCTGGGTGGGGTTGCGGTAGCTGCAACTTTGTTCAGTATGATTTTCTGGGCTTTTGGTTTTCTGAGAATGGGAACCACCGGGCTTGTTGCTCAGGCAAAAGGCCGAAACGATAGTTATGCCCTCAGAAAGTGGCTGTTACAGTCCGTGGTCTTTGCTGCTGCCATCGGCTTGCTGCTGATTATCTGCTCCCCATTGATTTTGCGCTTTGCTTTGCCTTTTTTTGAAGCCAGTGGCGAAGTGGCGAGGCAGGCTGAAATCTATTTTCAGACCCGAATTTTTTCAGCACCTGCGGTGTTAATAAATTATGCCCTGATTGGCTGGCTGATTGGGATGCAAAAGCCGAAGGGGCCGCTGCTGATCCTGGTGCTGGGTAATACAGTCAATATTGTGCTGGATCTGCTGTTTGTTCTTGGTTTGGGCTGGGCAACGGAGGGCGCGGCTATGGCTACGGTCATTGCTGATTATCTGGCCTTGGCGCTGGGACTGTTGATGGTAAGTCGAATACTTGAACGTGAAGGTGGTCAGTTTAAACGTGAAATGGCGCTTGATGTTGCTGCTTTTCGTCGGCTGGTGATGCTTAATCGCCACCTGTTTGTTCGAACATTGTGCCTGTTATTCGTTCAGGCATTTTTCACTGCTCAGGGGGCTCGTCTGGGTGATGAGGTTCTGGCTGCCAATGCATTGCTGTTGAATCTGATGGTGTTGATTTCCAATGGACTGGATGGTTTTGCTCATGCGGCAGAAGCGTTGACGGGCGAGTCGATCGGTAAAAAAGACCGCAAGCAGTTTCATCAGGTAGTCAGAGTTACTGGCTGGTGCTCTCTGATTTGTGGTGGGTTGTTTTGCTTGTTTCTTGGGCTGGGTGGGAACTCTTTGCTGGGTTGGTTGACCAATATCCCGGAAGTCGCAGAACAAGCGTCTGTTTACCTCTCATGGTTGATAGCTATGCCGCTGATCGCAGTTTGGTGTTTCTGGCTTGATGGTGTCTTTATTGGTGCGGTCAGAACCGATATGATGCAGAACACAATGCTGATTGCGGTGGTTATCGTATTTCTTCCGGTCTGGTTTCTCTTTCGAGATTTGGGGAATCAGGGGTTGTGGCTGGCTTATACCGTGTTCATGGCCGCGCGAGGTCTTGGCTTGGTCTGGGTTTATCGCCGGTTTAGTAATAATGATGTCTGGTTTGCTACCCGACATGACGTTTTTTGAAAAGCTGGTTTGAGGAGCTTGATGTCTGACGTGTTGCTTGAGAAGAGTGTTGAAGAGGTTGAAGTGCAGCATGAGCTGGATACCTGTGGCCTGTTCTGCCCGGAACCCGTGATGATGCTGCACAATAAAATCAGGGATATATCGCCAGGTGAGGTGGTCAGGGTATTGGCTACTGACCCCTCGACCAAACGGGATATCCCTAAGTTCTGTAATTTTCTGGAACACCCGTTGCTGGTACAGAATGAGCAAGATAATCAGTTTGTGTATCTGATTCGCAAGCGCATTTAATTGGTGATGTGAAGCTCTTATTCCTGAAGTTATTGATGTGAGTACATCCTATGCACAAAAACCTCCAGACAGGCATAGAGTGTGTACTCAGCCCTGAAAAAATAGGAATCTTTTTTCACTGCCTCTGCAGTGACTTCAGCCCCGAGCTAACTGCCCTCAAAAACTGGTCTTTGCTTTCAATGCCATTCGCCCAATATAAACAGACTTGAGAACGCTCCAGGTAAGCTCTACTGGGTTCAGCTCTGGGGAATAAGGCAGCAAAAGATGAATCTCCAGAAGCCGTTTTTCGCCTGCAGGATATTTCATAACCTTTTTGGCCTTAGGCGCCGAGAGCCTGTCAGTCACTATCATCACAGGGCTTTCATTAGAGTTGACGATCGGCGGCTTCAAGAATTTGATAAAACATCTGCATTGAAACGGCCAACTATGGTCATATAGCGCATTTGGCCTGTCCCACTTACAGCTGCGATCATGTTAATACCAAAACGTGCTCCGGTATTGGTGACAGTCGGGGCTAGGCCACGTCGGCTCCACGTTGTGCCAATGTGATAATCAGAACATATGCTGGCTTCATCAATAAAGTAGATAATGGCACCGCTCTCTTCAACCTGCCTGCGTAGTGCGGGATAACGAACACCCAGATACTCTTGCACTTTTTTTTATCCTGCTGCCAGGCTTTTCGAACAGGGTGCTGGGGAGTCAGGCCAATTCTTCTGAGCATTTTGCTGACAGCTGCGGGATGCATGGTTATATCGAACTTTGTCTTGATAACAGTAGCCACAATGTCTCCGGTTCAGAGATATTTATAAAAACCGCAATCGGATGGCTCTTTGATGAGAATAATCTTGACCCTAAATCCTGCAATCCCAATTTCAAAAGGTCAAATAGAGGAATGAAACATGGCC
>OODV01000622.1 GCA_900299555.1 uncultured Endozoicomonas sp. | reverse complement strand
TCATACTTGTTTCAGTGAACATAATTCACAGGAGGATCTAGGCTCATTATGCCAACCTCTATAGAAATTGCTAACACTGTACAGCAGTGGTGTCAAACTGATCCAGTACAGGGCCACTGTGGCTGTAGGTTTTCATTACAACCAAGCAAGAATACACCTGATCCAAATCAGGTGTGCCCTTGCTTGGTTGGAATGAAACACACCTGATTTGGATCAGGTGTGTTCTTGCTTGGTTGGAATGAAAACCTGCAGCCACAGTGGCCCTTTACTGGATCAGTTTGACACCACTGCTGTACAGCATCTGCTACCCAACAATCTGAGGACCTGTAACACACACAAACACACTCTACAGTCGATGGGCCAGACAATGTGAGGACATCAACTGAAACACACTCAAGTCTTTCACAGCCTAAAACAATATGAGGACATGACGACTGAACACATGCAGAGTCCATGTTCCTGACTTCTTACTTCTTCTGTTGTTGTCAAAAAAAGCTCTCAACCCCACACTGATGTGAAATGATCTACTTCCCCAGAAATCCAATCATGTAAACTGATCAGCAGATGTTAAATTGACAAAAACATTAGCAAAAAGGACTAAAAATAAAGAATTTAGTGAGAATAAAGATCAATTTGATGCTTTAAGGGTAAGTAAGAGCTATAACCGTATAGCCAATTTCTTTCTGCTAAGCTATTCACAAACAAGTAATGCTAACATTGATATTGTGAACATTTTACACAAACTGATTGTTTTAATTCAGTGAAAGGGCATTTCATGTCTGCACCTGGCCCAACTGAGACATATACTTAATTCCTAATAGAATAAATTAATGTGTAATTACCTGTTGGAAGGATGACATAGATCCCTCACTCACTTCTTGGTCTGGAGACAGTTGAGTCAGGAACTGACCACTTGGTGTCTGCAACAAAACACAACAATACAGTGTCAGGCATATTCTGTACTATAAATCCTGACTAATTAATAAACACATGATCATACTTGTTTCAGTGAACATAATTCACAGGAGGATCTAGGCTCATTATGCCAAACTCTATAGAAACTGCTAACACTGTACAGCAGTGATGTCAAACTGATCCAGTAAAGGGCCACTGTGGCTGTAGGTTTTCATTTCAACCAAGCAAGAGCGCATCTGATCCAAATCAGGTGTGCTCTTGCTTGGTTGGAATGAAACACACCTGATTTGGATCAGGTGTGTTCTTGCTTGGTTGGAATGAAAACCTGCAGCCACAGTGGCCCTTT
>OODV01000278.1 GCA_900299555.1 uncultured Endozoicomonas sp. | reverse complement strand
GACGGTTTGAGGTATTGCCTTGTCACGTATCAATCTCATTGAAACGATGTACTAGTACATCGTTTCATTGAGTTTGATGTTTTGCACTCCGTTCGCACTGAGCTTGCGAAGTTCAGTGGCAACATTCTTAGACAATCTCAGGATCAATGGAACACATCAATTCCATTGAAATGATGTACTAGGTATTGTTGTTCTTACTGTTTTTATTTTGGCTTTTCTGGTCGAGTTAATGGCTGGCCGAATTCATAGAGGCGACAGGCCTTTAAGGGATGCAGGGTTAACGCTGGCAGGGTTAAGCGCTCATGTTCTCCTTTCTTCTCCGGTAGTTGGAACGTTGTCGGGTATTCTGATCCTGATGTTTTTTCAGGAGGGTGCAGGAGTTATGGCCGGGACTAATTTCTGGTTAGCTTTTGCGGTGATTTTTATTACTCAAGAATTCCTGCATTACTGGTTACACCGGTTTTCCAATGAGTGGCGCTGGTTCTGGAAGCTCCACCGTACACATCATACAGCAGAAAATCTGAATATTGGCGTTTTATACCGCAATAACGTGTTCTGGGTGTTATTGCTGCCACAAAGCTGGTTTGGACCGCTGGCAATCTATCTTGGGTTGGGAGAACCTTATGTGGCAGCAGTTCTGGTTACTTATACCGTCAATGCCCTTACGCATACCACTTTTCGTTGGGATTTATGGCTGAGGGAGAAGATGCCCTGGTCAGAGCCATTCTGGCGCGTGATTGAACGTATTATTACTTTGCCGGATACCCATCATGCCCACCATGCGTTTGGAAAGGGGGCTCACCCTAACGGGAATTACGCCATTACACTGTTTATATTTGATACCTTGTTTGATACAGCCAAAATTCCTAACAGGCGGCAGACTCGTTTTGGTTTGCCCATTGGTAAACGTCTGCACTGGGCTGAAGAGTTATTTTGGCCATTGGTCAAAAAACCATTGTCCCCACCATCGAAGAAAAGTATTAGCTGAAGACAGTTATTTAGAAACAAGCTGGTTGCTAAGCGGTTTAGTTGGCGCCAGCTTGTGTATAAAGTAAATGCAGATGATCAGGGTCATGTTACCTGCTAGCGCGATCAGTCCTGCGTTAATCCCAAATATTTGTTTAATATCTGCAGTGAGCATAAACGCCAGAATCAAAAGGCCTGCTAATAACCCGGCCAGAATAGGCAAAGATGTGACTTTGCGCCAATGCAGAGAAAGGATAAAGGCAGGTAAGCACTGAATTAGCAGTTCCAGCTTGAGCTCAATAAGACGCCACAACGTAATGTCTCGATAAAGCGCGAGTATGGCTATCAGGCTCATTAAAATAATGGTAATGACGGTATCAAACTTGAGGCCTTCTCTTTTTGTACTTTTTAGCAGGTCATGCCTGATCATGGAAACCAGTGACAGTAAGACGGAGTCTGCAGTAGACATGATAGCGGCCAGAATGGAAAGCAGTACCATCATGGCGCTGACCCGGTTCCAGATATTACTGGCGGCCCAATGTTCAAGTAGCCTGGGAAGAACCTGATCAGCTTGAAATCCTGGATCAAGGCTGAAAAGAGGGATAGCAACCCAGCCGGTGAAGAGAAAAATGGTGCTGGTAAAGACGGCGACAACCCCCATGGCCGCCAATGACTGATAGAGGGCTTTGTCTGAGGAAGCGGCAAAAATTCGCTGTAGAGTCTGCGGATATATAGTAATGGATAGACCGCCTAGAAACATCAAACTAAACCACTGGATCAGTGTTGTCGAACCTGGAACTTTAGTGCTTTCAGGTCTTTGCAGAGCGATGGAGGCTGAGAGTTTTTCCATTCCTCCGGATGTGTCAATAATCCACAGACCAAGACAGGTGAAGCCAGCCAGCATAATCAATCCCTGAATCATGTCAGTCCACGCAACCGCCCGAAGCCCGCCAAGAATGTCATAGGTCAGAATGATCAGGGCAAAGCCCAAAACACCAAATTCATAAGGAATGGTTTCCTGAGTCATGACAACGATAATCTCTCCTGCGGCTTTTAGCTGGGCAAATAAGTAGTTCCCAAGAGAGAGAATTAGAACAATGGAGATCAGGACTCTAAGTGTATTGGCATCTGAGCCAAAACGGTAACGAATCCAGTCACCGGGGGTAATGAAGTGATATTTGACGCTCAGCGGTCTTAGTTTGGGAACAACCAGGTGGAATGAGGTGGTAATTGCTGCAACCAGGCCAGCAAACATGACCCAGGTAAAACCGGTACGATAGGCTTGGCCACTGACGCCAAGAATATTGCCGCTGAAGGTTGTGGCATAAATGGTCAGGAAGAGAACCATAAAGCCAAGTGAGCGGTTAGCCAGATAGTGATCGGCTGCACTGTGCTGAAGACTGTTGCGTTTGGCCTTGATACAAACGGGTATCAGAATGAGCAGGTAAACGGCGATGTTGATCAGACTGAAAGCAATGGAAGGCATGGATTATTGGTCTTGCTTGTTATCCGAAGAGTAGGTTGCCCAGATAAAGATATTAATGAGGGGGATCAGTGCATAACAGATTAGCGCCACGGCTACCCAGTCTGGTAAACCATCAAAGAGGCTGTAAATACGGTTGTCTTCTTTTTCTCGATACCATGGTACAGAGATTGCCAGAAGTATGGGTAGTGAGCAGGTAAGAGTCACTCGGATAATCTTTTTCATTTTTTATTGGTATCTATTCAACACACACTGAGAGAATTAAAAAAGTTAATTTATCAATGTAGACCCTATTTCTAATATGATTTGATTTCAGGAAGATTTAGCAATAATGGAGTCACTTTCTTTTTGGTTTTGGCCATAAAAATTAACCAGTCTTTTAATTCGCGTGCGCCCCTGAGACATTCTGTAGTGATTGGTGTCCCGTAAACTATATACACAGCCACAATACTCCTGCTGATAGAACGCTTCCTGTTTTGAGAGTTCAATCATTCTCTGGCTGCCCCCTTTTTTGCGCCAGTTGTAGGTCCAATAGGTAATGTCAGGATAATGCTCCGCCGATCTGATTCCACAGTCATTGATTTGTTCCATATTTTTCCAACGGGATATTCCCAGTGTGCTTGAGATCATCGGGAAGCCATGTTCGTGAGCGTAGAGGGCCGTTCGCTCAAATCGCATATCAAAGCAGACCGTGCAGCGCTGGCCTCGCTCAGGTTCGTTTTCCAGTCCCCGGGTTCGTTCAAACCAGTTATCCGTATCGTAATCAACATCGATAAAAGGGATGGAGAGTTTGTCACAGTACCGTTTATTCTCATCCTTGCGAAGCTGGTACTCCTCGGCAGGATGGATATTGGGGTTATAAAAGAATACTGTCTGAGCTATACCTGAAGCTTGAATCGCTTCCATGACTTCTCCTGCGCAGGGCGCGCAACAGGAATGCAGCAGAATTCTATCAGCACTATCCGGAGCCTCCAGGGGAGGGCGCTGATAATGCTCAAGGGAGAGAGGATTGTTTTTCATGGTAACCAAACTGGGTATGAGTAGGGGCCTACATATTTAATGAGTGTAGAAGATGTGGCTTATGAATAAAGATCTAATGCACTTTCTAAACCCCTATTGCGCTGAGAGCTGAGCAGAAATTCTGCGTTGAAGTTCCTCGCCATAGCTATGACTCGTCAATTCGCCTTTATGCCCTATGGTTATTGCCTTTCTGTCCAGCTCACCATGCTCAAACGGGTTTAGAAAACTTAATTGCTATAACTGTCTTTCACCACCCCTATCAGGAATAAACCGATTCGTAAGAAATGCCTAAAATTTGGATGATCGTCCACTGCTTTTCCTTCAAACCGACCACATGCTGTTCCTGATTATTGACCGTTAATACATTAATCCCCTGAAAGCAGAAGAAGACCCATCTTGCTGTTGGATTCTGGCAGGGCTTCTTTTTCTGGTTTGGAAACACACGACTCCGCTTTTTCAGTTCGTACCTTATTCTGTGCTGGATAGCAGCATAGACCATCAGGCAGAGTGTCATCACCATCAACAGCGCTTCAATGCGCTCCGGTTTCTTCAGATAGAGTGAAGAGACCAGAAAGTCCGGGCTTTTCAGGAAACGAAAGCC
>OODV01000416.1 GCA_900299555.1 uncultured Endozoicomonas sp. | reverse complement strand
GCTGCGAGGCCTGGAACAATCTATGCGGCGAAGCTGGACGTCTATTCAGTTTATGCTCTCGCCAGTGGGCAGTTATACAGTAGTTAGAAAAGGCAATTGGTATAACCTTACTGAACTGGTCGAAACGGGCTCTAAAACCGGTATTCAGAGAGTGGCCAAACTGGAAAAAGAAGTAGAATCTATTGTTGATCAGATTACAGCGTTGCAAGACCATCTGGATATGCTCTCATCACCCTTGATGGCAGCAAGCCTGGAACATATCGACTCATTTCATCAGCGGTTCAAGTTAGATCAGGCCTCTAAAGAGGATCAGGAGCCATTTATTGAGGCACTGCGTAATACGGTTGAGAAAATCGTGATTCACTCCCCAGAGCATAAAGGGTTACGAACCAAAGCCGTTATTCATCTGCTGTCTGGCATTGAAATCACGGTGATGGTTGCCCGGGATTACTCTGCAGATATTTTCAAAGGCAAAAAACAGATCGGTATGTTAGAAGCAAGAAAGTGATTACCGGTCACTTTCTTGCCGCTTCAGCCATTCCAAAATAAGCTGTTCGATCACATTAGAACCGGCCAGCTTATTTTTTTTGACCGTTTCCCGAAACTGAACAGACACAGACTCCTTGATAATAAAGGAGTGGATGATGGTTTCATCTTTTATGCATTGCTGAATCACATCCATGGCTCTGGCTCCCTAAAAATCAATGTCCGTATCAAATACATCAAAGTGGTCAGTGTTGAATGATGGTGGTTTGGGCTTGCTAGCAGGGTTGTCGTTCCATTCGCTGGGGGTGCCTGCTTTTACTGTGAAATCGTAAGCCCTTACCCGTTGCCACCGTCCTTCCTGGATCACTTCTATTCGACAGGGTTCTTGCATATCCTGGATCTCACTGATTCGGTGCAGCGCTTCCTCGGTTAACTCAGGACAGGCTGCATGACCAAAGCGTTTAACCCACCAGATCACGGCTTTCTGTCGTGCATAACCGCCATGCTCAAAGCAGACCCACTCACGGATGGTTTCCAGACCACAGCGATAAGAGACCTGCATTGAGGGCGGCTTACCGTTTTTTTCGTGCAGGTTGTATAGGATTTCATCCACATCCATCCATTCCGGTTCGATCTGGTTAGCCAGCAATGCAGCGCTGGAAGCCTCTGCTTCATGCTTCTCCCGTTCCGGGAATTCATAGTTGCAGGCAGGGCAGATCCGCAGGCCTGCCAGGAGCAGCTCAAAACATTCCGGGCACTCCTTAATCGGTGGTTCTCCTGAGCCTTTGCCTGCTTTTATACGGTCTACGGTGATTCGGTCGATGGGACCGTGCCGTTCAACGGGCCAACTGCTTAGGCAGAACGTCTCTCTTCGGGAAGTGAAGGCGATTCTGGGTCAATGGAACCAATCCAATAATCCTCCACTGTCTGATGCTGAATTGAATACCACCATTGCCAGCATCGCCAGAACCCACTCCAACAACAACCCCGGGTCATCCATTCTGGTTGAGCCATTGCACAGCAGTAAGCCGGAGTTTGCTTTCAGCCATGTAAAGGAACTGGTTAAAGGCATAAAACCCATCAACTGGCTGATCAAGGGCTTTCTGGAAATGGATAGCTTGTCGCTTATGTTTGGCGAACCTGCCTGTGGTAAATCATTCACTGCTATTGATCTGGCCTGTTGCGTAGCCACTGGTAAGGATTGGCATGGCAAACCAGTCAAGCGACAAGGTCCGGTGTTCTATATCGCCGGAGAAGGCTTCAACGGGCTATCCAGACGGTTAATGGCATGGCAGGTATCCCACGGTTACAACCTGCGCAATGCGCCAATTTATATCAGCCAGTGTGCGGCTTCTCTCACAGACTTGGGCAATGCCCGTCTGGTCAGTGCCAGCATTGAGGAAATTGTGGAAGAAACCGGAGGCGTGATTCCTTCCATGATTGTTATTGATACCCTGGCGAGAAATTTCGGTCCAGCTGACGAGAATGCCACCAGGGAGATGAATACCTTCATCAACCACATCGACCAGCTGCTCCGAGCGAAATACCAGTGCAACGTATTGATTGTCCACCACACCGGCGTGGGATCGAAAGATCGGGCCCGTGGCAATAGTGCCCTCAAAGGTGCACTGGATGCTGAATATGCGGTGGTGAAATCAGACGACGAGATCACAATTACTGCCAAGAAGATGAAGGACGCGGATGAACCGGACCCCATCAAATTTCTGTTTAACCCTGTCCGGCTTCCCTTCGTGGATGAAGAAGGTGATCCTCAATACAGCTGTATTTTGAAAGAGTACGACCCCTCTCAACTGCAAAGCTTGAAGGTAAAAAAAGGGCTTGAAACAGTACTTGGAGAGCGACAGAGAAAAATTCTGGAAACATTGAACCGGCTGACCGGCAGTGCCCAGGAAAATCTGCGTAAGGACGGGCGTGATCCTTCTCTGGCAAAAATTGAATTAAGAAATCTGAAAGACGACTGCTATGAGCAGGGTTTTATTGGCTCCAAGCACTGGCGCAGAACGATTAATGCCCTGGTCGAGCGTGATTTATTAACGGTGGAAGAACCCTTCGTTCTTGTCTCTGAAAAGGGACTGCAGGCACTCAATGATGAGTAATTATTTTGATTATTATTTGATCAGAAAAGCCCCCCCTACCCATTTTTTCCTTTTCTGATTTTAAAGAGCCCCTCTATTCCCCTGAACCCCTTTATTTTCAAAGGGTCCGGGCGAGTTAATGCCTTTAGCCGACGCAGCCCACCCCACCCACTCTCTCTATAGAGAGTGGTGGACAAGGGGGGGGCAAGGGAAGCATGGCAAAAGCGAGGGTTAGGGAGCCTTTTTGGAAGGGAAATTTTAAGGACAGCTAATTATGAAAATAGTAATAGGAATAGATCCAGGCCTGACGGGAGGTATAGCGGTTCTGGAGAGTGAGAGTAAGGAGTTAATCAAAGTCGAAGATATGCCCATTATTCCCGAGGGAGTAAAGAAAAAAGTAAGCGGTCATGGCCTGATGAAAATATTTGGAGGCTATTCCCGACATCAGGTGGAGATGGTCTATCTGGAAAAGGTGGGAGCAAGACCCGGACAAGGAGTGGTCTCCATGTTTAGTTTTGGCCGTTCGTATGGTGCTGTCGAAGCTGCTGTCAGCTTAATGGGCTTTCCCCTGACCTATGTGACTCCCCAGCGCTGGAAACGCTTTGCTGGATTGATGGGAGCACACAAAGATGCATCCCGGGGAAAAGTGTTAGACCTCTATCCAGAGGCTGACGTTCATCGCAAGAAAGACAATGGTCGTGCTGATGCTGTGCTCATTGCCAGATATGGAGACTCAGCATGAAATTCTACTCAGCAAGACAAGCCATTCACGATGCCTATGCCATTCACCTGACGAGTAAGGGCTTTGAAGTTAATCCCTTGGCATTTCAGGCTGGTAGTCAATCGATCAAGTTGGACAACAACCTGTTGATCTGTAATGCCGTAGAAGCTGGCAAAGTGATTGCGGCAGTGGAAAACCTTGATGAGCCATTTCGTTCCTGGGCAAAGTGGGCGTATGGGCCAAGAACTGAGCACTTGCTACCTGAGCAAAGACGGTTCTTTCAATGGTTAGAGCAGGACGTTACAGATAAGTTGGCGGAGAGTGACCGGGATTATCGGGAGTCGACACAACGGAGAATCCGGGATGTGGTGGCCTACACCGTTCTGGATTATCGCAGTTATGTGACTAATGGCCAGCACCTCTATCCAACAAGCCTGATCATCAAAAAATGCCGGATTCAGAAACAGAACTGGAAACGAGATTTTCAGCGCTGGCAGGTGGATTTTTGGGAGCTTTGTGATGTGTCTTTGGATCGACGGGCTTTATTTCCGATGAACTGCTTACTTCAGAAACCAGAAGGAGATCACTAAAACGCATTACTCTGTCTAATCTATAACTATGCGGTGGCAATATGGACTCTTAGTACGGCCTTGGTCAGGACGAACATCATGAGTCCGCAGTTAAAGCCTATGAGGTAAGTCATGGAAGAAACTCAAATCGTCTACGTTCTCGCTAATTCGGCAATGCCCGAACTCCTGAAAATCGGAAAAACAACTCAGTCAGACGTAAAAGTCAGAATGAACCAGTTGTATACAACAGGTGTTCCTGTTCCTTTTGAATGTATCTTTGCCGTTGAAGTAGAAGATAGCTCACAAGTGGAGTCTGCGCTTCATACTGCCTTTGCATCCAGTAGAGTTAACCAAAATCGAGAGTTTTTTAAAATTGAAGCTGAGCAGGCTATTGCTGTTTTAAAGCTTTTGGGGGAGAAAGAAGTGACTCCCCAATTGAATCAAGAACTCAATAAGAATATTCCGCAAGTAGAAAAAGATGCGGCAAAAAATTTAAAAAGACGACCAAATATTAATTTCTATGAGATGGGAATTCCTAAAGGATCCATTCTGAATTTCATTCATGGTGATCAGTTTGCAGAAGTCGTCAACGAAACAAAAGTCTCTTTCAATAATCAAATACTCAGTTTAACTGCTGCAACCAGACAGGCATTGAACAGAAAAGGGCCACCCGGCAAGAATTGGCTATTTGAAGGGAAGCTTTTGCGAACTATTCATAGGGAAACCTATGATTAGATTTTAATGGGCAATGCCGTGCACTTCCAAAACTTGCCAATGATTACTGAATAAGGCATAGTTTTCCAAGATGCAAAACCTCACCCCGCTCTTCATAAATAGCGGCGTGGGGTTTTTTATTGCCCCAATTTTCTCCCTGTGCAGGACGCACTTATGACTGATACCAATTGCCTTTTCTAACTACTGTATAACTGCCCACTGGCGAGAGCATAAAC
>OODV01000276.1 GCA_900299555.1 uncultured Endozoicomonas sp. | reverse complement strand
GTGTGAGCCCTTTGAGTTTGCCACTCCAGGGAGGAGGGATCAGGCGGAACTTCCCATCATCCCGCTCGATCCTTGGTACGCGTGCATGAAGATAACATTCATGTTGAAAGAAGTTCATATGCCGCCATTCTTTCTGAAAGGTGTCGTATGCTGGGTACTCCTTGCCAGAAGGATCATCCTCACTGTTATCTTTGAAGGTTGCCCCTCGCTGAAAGTTAAGAAAAATATCCAATCTGGATTGTTCAGTATTGAACTCAATTGACTCAATGTACCAGGGATAACTGATTCCAAGGGCATTCTGAAACAATTCTTCCATGAGTGTCTTCAGGCCTGTGATGTCATGCAGAGTATTGGATTAAGAATACAGCGTTACCCACTCACTTTTCAAAAGAGCCGTAAGTTTTTGCTCTCAATAATAAAGCCGGTTTATGCCGGCTTTATTTTTTTGTTTTCTAGGCTGCGGGTTTCTGGTCTATGGCGACGCTAATTTATGTTCATGACCCAATGTGTAGTTGGTGCTGGGGTTTTGCACCAGTCTGGCAGGAGGTTTATAGGGGTATTCAACAGGGGTATGAGCCTGATGAATTGTCAGTTTGTAGTGTTGTAGGTGGTCTTGCTCCAGATTCTGATGAGCCGATGCCTGTAGAAATGGCTGAACGAATTCGAAGTTACTGGCATGAGGTTGAGCAGTTGCTGGGAACTGAATTTAATTATGACTTCTGGGTAAAAAATATTCCGCGACGCTCTACCTATCCTGCTTGCAGGGCAGTGATTGCAGCCAGAGAATTATCAGATCGTGATGGTGAGTTCTCTATGAATACTGCAATTCAGCAGGCTTATTACCTCAAGGCAGAAAACCCATCAGATCTTGAGGTACTACTGAATTGTGCAGGGCAAATAGGTCTTGATAGAGCGTGTTTTGAACAATTCATTAACTCGCCAGAGTGTGAGGCGTTACTAACAAGAGAGATCCGGTTTGCGAGGAGTATCGGAGGGAATAGTTTTCCAAGCCTGTTTCTTGAAAAGCGGGGGACGGTTTACCCGATTCCGGTTGACTATAAGAGCGCCTCAAGAATATTGGAGTGCATAGCTGATTTGATGCAATAAACGCTTGCTTATAAATTTCTTAGTCTTATCAGACGATGATGGTGTGTGCTTATCTGGTTTTAATCACTCGAGATTAATGCTGATCAAACAATAAAAAAAGTGGTAAAAAAATGGCAAAAATAAAAAGCCTGATTGGCTATGCAGCAACAGCGCTGGTGTTTACCGGTGTGGGGGTGATGCTCAGTGGTACAGAGTTGGGTGATCAGGTCCGAAGCAGTGCCAATGTGGTAAAGCAGTCAGCACTGAGTACCGTTGCTGATCAGTTCAGCGGGGATATCCGTGAGCGGGTATTGATTGAAAACCCGGAATTGATTCAACGTGTCATGGTGGGTGGTGGCTTTGGTGGGAATTTCTCCAAAAATATCGGTCAGCATATTTTTGGCAAAAATTATGAGCCCGCCATTCAGGATGGACTGGATATGACCGAGGTCAAGCAGGCAGGTGATCGCATGTGGATTATCCATATGCCGATTGTTAACTCGATCCTGCTGGAAACGGATGAAGGGCTGGTTGTTATTGATACCGGAATGGCTCCAGCAGGCCCTGCACTGATCAAAGCCATTCGCAGTGTCAGTGATAAGCCGATTCACACCATCATTATTACTCATGGGCATACAGACCATGCCTATGGTACGTATGCATTGGTAGAAGACAGCCCAAATGCCCAGATCATTGCTCATGAGAATATCATTCCCCGATTTGAGCGTTATATAAAGCTGCGAGGCTCTCTGGCTAACTACATGAGTCAGCCTGAAGATGAGTTGCCGGCTAAAACGGACGATATTGTCTGGCCCACCAGAACCTTTAAAGATCGTCTTGAGTTAACTATTGGTGGTGAAGAATTTGTTCTGCAGCATCACAGGGGGGAAACAGACGACCATCTTTATGTTTGGATTCCAGGGCGTAAGGCGATTGCCGTGGGTGACTTCTATCAGGGGTTCCTTCCCAATGTTGGCAATGGTAAGCGCAGGCAGCGCTATGTTGAGGATTGGGCGGTGGCCATGCGTGAAATGGCTGCATTGAAGCCTGAGGTTTTACTGCCATCCCATGGTGTTGGTATTACCACTGGGGATGAGATTCAGGAGAACTTTGTTGTTCTGGCTGAAGCGCTTGAGTCCATCACTGCGCAGACGCTGGATGGTTTGAACCAAGGCGTAAGAAAAGACCTGATTGTGGATGGTATAGCACTCCCTGAGGAGCTGGCTGGTCACCCGACCCTTCAGGTTAAATACGTCAGCGCCAAGGATATTTCCAAAATGCTGCTCAAGCAGTACACCGGATGGTGGAATGATATCCCATCTGACTGGTCACCAGCGCCATGGGCCACCCGTGGTGCTGAGATTGCCGGTCTGGCCGGTGGTGTTGATCAGCTGGTGGCCAGAGCCCGAGAGGTGATGAAAACCGATCTGGCCCTGGCCAGTCATATGGCTGACTGGGCCTGGATGGCAGACTCTGATCATCCTGAGGTGCAGCAATTGACCATTGATGTCTATAAGGCACGGGTTTCAGATCCTTCAACGAACACTCAGGAAATGCTGACTTATATTGACCAGATGGCCAGGGCTCGCCAGAAGCAGCTTGAAGCGGGTCGTTAATTTCATCTGAATCAGGCTGGCTTATTGTCAGCCTGCCTTTCTCTCAGCTTCAGCTGTATTCCTGATAATTAGCCTTTTTTGTTATTGATGGTTCTACGCCCTTTTAATACCATGGAGGCAAGGGCTAAAAGCACCTGATAACAATAATAAATTAGCAAAGTTCAGGAATTATTCCCATGGAAGCTGTACTCCGCCATTTCTCCGTTTTCTTTCTACTTATCTGTTTAAGTTATACCGTTGTAGCTGATGATGCCCAGATGGCTGGCGGCTCTCGTTTTGGCGAAAGCTCAGGCCCGATTTTTGGCAGTGAGTGGGTGCCTGAAGGAACCAAAATGCCAAAAACCTGGGGCTTTCCATTATCACTATGTCTATGGAACAGGACAGTAAACTTGGAGGGGTTACCTTTCAGGGCAGGGCGGGAGAGTATATTAAAGACCTGACATTTAACCGGGTAGAGGACGATAGTCGGGTTTCCAATATCAGGCTGGATGCCTGGTTGTTGCCTTTTATAAATGTCTACTTGATGGCGGGCTATATGGAAGGTAAGACTCTGGTGGAGAGTACAACGTTTTATGATTTAACGCCGGGGCACCCGATTACTGGGGATGAAAGTGCCATAATGACCATGTATCAGAAGTATCATGGTATCAACTGGGGGCTTGGTGCTACCTTGATCTATGGCAAAGGCTCGTGGGTAACTACTCTGGACATAAATGTTTCAAGAGCTGAACTGAATGTAGTGAGCTCAAGAGTGAATGCTGTGATGGTGACTCCCCGTGTTGGTTATACCTCTCGTATTGGAGAGTTTCCAGTTACGTGGATGGCGGGTGTCAGCTATCTCTGGCTGGATCAGAGGATTACTGTAGAGCAGCAATTGCCGGGCATTTCTGAGCCGATGGTGTTGGAGTTGGATGTTAAGGCGGATAATCCGTGGAGCCCGACATTGGGCGCGACAATTGAATTTTCTGATCAACTTCAGGGGGTCGTTGAAGCAGGGTTTGATGGTCGACAGACTTTGATGGGGTCTTTGGTTTATCGGTTTGGTGCAAATTGATGAAATCCAGCGTCATGATATGGGTTTTCCCGAAGTGCGCCTGCGATTAGTGGACAAATCTCATTTTGTTAATGTATTTCATTGATGTAGTTTAACCAGTAGTTGAAATCGTGAATTCCTTCTTCATAACGTTTTACTTCATCCAGTTTACCAGCGGCACAGGCTTCTATAAGTTTGGGGTGCTGTGTAGGTTCAAAAACGATGCTCTCCTTAGGCTTCTGGAAAGAGAAAACCCAGTTTCTGGTAGTCGCGGTATCTATGTATTTCTTTAGAAGTGGAAGGTTATGAATAGCTCGTCCTCTCGGGTTATGTCCGATATCTCCCAGTGTTAGAGAGTGGCATGGTTAAGAAGGTAGTGTACATACCTTGCGAGTCCCAAGCACTGCCTCCTGCTCACTCAATTGTTCGCTTGCTTCCTGTGTTATGCCATTTAGTGCAATGCATAATGGTGGTGCAGAGGGTTTGACTGTTCCGAGACGCCTTTTGGTTTGATAGTTTCTAAGACGAAAGCAGAATATAGTTTGCGGAATAGGTAATGAGTTGCCTTTTAGGTGGGGGAAGAAGGCACCTGATATCAGGTGCCTTCTTTGGAGACTGTATACTCAGTAGAAAATACTCAGTGATGGTCCCGTAATTATATTCCAGTCAATAATGACTTCCCGTTTGGCAATCTTGAGCTCACCTTTTTCTAGGCGGAGAAGGTCCTTTCTCTGTGCAGTGAAGGTGTGGTTGTCCTTCTGGTGGCGGCTGTAGTAGATCATCGTGTTGCTATAGGCCTCATAGCAGCCTTCCTGATCTGTCGGTAACACTTCAACATTGCTGATAAAACGACGTGTTCTGGCAGGAGGATTATCCGTCCAGGAGTTTAGTTTGAACGCCCGCATGGCTCTTAGAGAGAGAATAAAAAAGTTCTCTTTCCTGAAGTCAGGCTCCAGTCCCTGACTTAGCTCCTGCTCAACACCCAGAAACGCTTCAGTCTCCTTTTTCTTGGGGTCCGGTTGTGGGATATAACGGACAGGCACACGATATTCAACGTCAGTGGTTACCAGTCTCAGCCATTGCTGGAATTCCCGGTTATCGAGCATCCGGGCTTCGCGAAAATAAAACTGCTCAACGTCACTGATCAGGTCACGGGTAATTTCAGTCATTATTTGATCTCCAGCTTGGAAGTTTCCTGGATACCCTGTTCCAGTCGCTGACGCCACTGCAGGTAGAATTCTCTGGCGTAGTGCTCGTTAAAGCAGCTGCCAACCTTGCCAGGAATTTCCGGATGGCTTTCCTCTTCACCAAGGCCAAGCCCGTAGTAGTAAGTCCGATCATCGGCATAATCGATATTGCTGCCGCTGAACTGCTGTGACCAGGCTTCGGCATCTTCACCTTCCAGAAGGCCGCCTGGGCCAAACATCATGGTGTAATGGATTTTCAATTTTTCCTTGATGTGCTCCGGCGCATTCTTCTCGATGACGAACCATGACCAGTATTCAATCTGGCCAGGCCCGCGGGGGTGGCTGGTTCTCAGGGTCATGTTAGGCCAGAGAAATGACAGGTTGGGGAAAACACTGTAGCAAAGAGGCTTCAGTCTGGAGCGAACTTCCCCTAAACGTTCAGTGACTTTTTTATGGCTTTCCCGAAGGTACTGGTTTACTTCAGGATCCATGCCAGCAACGCCATCCATACCGAACATGCACATTTCATCTGGAGTGCCTTCAGGCATCAGTCGAACGGAAAGACCATGACCGGGTTTGGGGACTACATTCAGGCCGGTGTCTTCCAGTTCCTGTACCTGTGGGGTCCCCTGCAGAATCGAACCATGAAGGTAGGGGCCATGACCAATATCGCCAAGGTGGTTCTCGACCGGGAGTTTCCAGTTACAGTTAATGGTCCACTTGTGGGGGCTACCGATGACTTCAATGCCGCCATCAAATCGATCAAAGAAGCAGTCAAGGTACCAGGCCATTCCACCCAGATAGTCCGTCAGTGGTTCAACGTTTTCATCCATGCAGGCATAAATCAGGCCTCTATAGGTTTCCACTCTTGGAACACGTTTCAATCCCAGCTCTGCTTTTTCAGGCTTATTGCAGACCTTTCTTTCCTGAGGGATGGATACCAGGTCGCCTTTGTTGTTGAACGTCCAGTTATGATAAGGGCAGATAAAACGGCGGGTGTTGCCCTGGTCCGCCCGGCATACCGGAACGCCTCGATGACTGCAGCTGTTGATCGTAACGTAGATTTCTTTGTCACCTGCGCGGGAAACAATCACCGGGGTTTCGGCGATAAAGCTGGTGATAAAGTCTCCGACTTTCGGGATCTGGCTCTCGTGCCCCATGTATATCCAGGTTTTACTGAAGATGTGTTGCTTCTCCAGTTCATAAAGGGCGGGGTCGGTGAATATCTTACGGTGAACATGACTGCCATCGTCGCTGACCAGCTGGCTCAGTGGTAAGTCCATGGGCATGGTGTGTTCCTTTGTTATTGTAATCATTGACTCGCCGAGAAAAGTTATCACATATTAACTTTCTATCAATGCTGATTTTGTAGAAAGTTTGAAAAAAAGTTAATAATTGATAACATCCGGGCATGACTGAAGTAATTGCTGATAAAAAGATGACCAAAGGTGAGCGCACGGCTCAGAGAGTTCTTGATGTCTCTGAGCGCCTTTTTGCACAGAAAGGGTATGCTGGTACGAGTCTTCGGGAGGTGGCTGCGGAAGTAGGTATCCGTGAGCCTGGCCTGTATCGCCACTTCAAAAACAAGGAAGAGTTGTATCAGCAGGTTCTGGAGCGTGCGCTGAGACCCCTCGCTGATACGATGGATAACATGCTGTCCATTGACGAGATCGATCGCTCTCAGGTACAGCTGCTTCCTGCTGTGATGTTTCGCCTGCTTTCCCGTTCTCCCCATGTGGTTGTTTTACTGCAAAGAGCGCTTTCTACAGATAATGCAATCCAGTCAGAGAGTTCCGGAAGTGTCTGGCTGGATCAGTGGTTATCCAGCCTGGTTACCCGTGGGCAGCAGTTATTCCGACATTTGCAGATCAGGAAAAATGCGACCGATGTTGAAGTAGCATTGATCATTGTTAACTGGTTTAACCTGTGTCTTGGCTATTTTACTTCTGCAAAACTGTTTGAACAGATTTCAGGCAAAGATGCTTTTTCGGAGTCCTGCCTGAATCTTCAGGCGGACCTTCTACAGAAGATCTCCCAGGTCATACTGAGTGATTTTGTTTAAATAAAGGGTGGAGGTTCAGAGGAGTTGATAGTGCTCTCGGTAGATAAATTCTCCGATTACT
>OODV01000317.1 GCA_900299555.1 uncultured Endozoicomonas sp. | reverse complement strand
TCAGTCCTTTGACAACAGGTTTCAGGAAAATATCAATTGGTGTGGTGAAAGACAGGTACTATAGATAAGGCACCAACAAGACCAAGCGCCAGAGCCAGAGAAGCTTTAACAACGGTAATGATGAGTATCACCGAGAGCATGAGTATTGGAAACAGTCGGGAAAAATCTTTTCTGTTACCAAAAGCCGTTGAATACTTGCGAAAGTGAATGCCAATTAAACTAGAGAGAATATAGCCAATGACCAGATTCAACATTAACGAAGCCAGGCTCACACTGGCATAAGGAAATAAGGATGAACGAATATCTTTTGGTAAATAGGCTACCAGTAGTGGATCTACAGACTCCAGCATGATGTAATCTTCCTGATTAAAAAATCCTGTTTTTAAATATCTTTATCTGATTAATACTAACTCATGATTTGATGTTTTCCTGCCAGTGGTAGACTGGGCACAAGAGATGCCTTATTTCTCGCTTGTTTGAGGGGTGACGGATATTTGACTGGTTTAATGGGTGAACAGTAAACCATTGTTCGAAGGTGTTCGGGTGCTCTGGGATTTCAAGGCGTATGGGGTAGATAATATTGAAAGTGATGAACTGACTCAATCAGCCCATCACATTGATTTCCAATTCAAAGTCAGTGGATTACCAGGCTTCGGGTAGTGTCCCTCCACGAGTTCCAATAGATGTCAAGGTAATGGTTGAGGCCTCAGCGCTGCCATTCCAGGCGGGAGAGGCTTCTGTAGCCGTAGCCGTCAGGGTATAGCTATTGGCGGTGGCTGCACTGATGGTCAGGTTAAAGAAGGCTGCACCGGACTCCGGACTCTGTTGATGGTAGATATCCGGTGTACCGGTATTATCACTGGCACCATTGTTATCAGCGTCGGTAGCAGCACCAAGGTAACTGCCATTTTGAGCTCTGTGTCGCTCCATGGCATTGGCCAGTCCCATAAGAGATGCCTGGGCATCGGCGACTGCGCCATTCTCTATATAGTGTCTATAACTGGGAATGGCGATTGCGGCAAGAATGCCCAGTACAGCCACAGCAATCATGAGCTCGATCAGTGTAAATCCTTTATAGCGGTTCATTTCACTCGTCTCGAATTTTGGAATCCGTCATTATTCCGGGTGGTCTTCACCCGGACTTATTCAATGAGTTGGGGGCATCCTAGCGAACCTGTCGCCAATAAGTGGTTTGCTTATCATCCCCGATTTCCAGTGGGTCACATTCAGCGCCTACACAGACCAGTGCATCTTTACTGCCTTCCGGAAACAGAATACTGGTAGTGGGTGGAAGTCCACTGTTCGCCAGCTCCTTGTAACGGTCCTCAGGATTCGTCAGATCACTGTCGGCAGGCTTGCCCGTCAGGAGGTCTACAGAATATGCTCTGGCTTTACCGGCAACCGGGTCACAACTTGCTGACACCTCATCGGAAGGCAGGTAGGTATTGAAGTAAATCACCTCTTCAAAGGTCTCCGACTCAGTCATGACCTTTTCCTGGAAAACCATAAAGGTGAACGAGGGATCACGCTTCCACGCAAGCGCCGAAAGCACAAGGCCAGGGGCAAGAAGCCTCAAGCCGTGCCAAAAGAGAATCAACCGAAACTCATTCCTGTCATGGTGGCTTGTGACAGGCAGAACCATGTTACAGATGCGGTTCTTGACCATGTCATTGCGGATGAGCTGGAATCACATTTGGCAGGACGTTTGAAACTGGAGCAATCCTGTGTGCTGATGTCCATTTGAGCCATGAAAGCATAGCTCGACGGTTGAAGCTTGATCTGAAGGAGTTGGTGATGTATCAAAACTGTTGATAGTGGTTTCGGGAGATAAACTCCCCGATAACCTTATCATGAATGTCTATTGATCCTGAGAAGCAGATAGTCCTTCAGGTTAACCATTTCAAGCAAGTTCTCAAGGTCAGATTCTGCCGCTCAATCCGCTGAGTGAAGTACTTTCCAATGATATGTTTATCTTCTGGTAAACAGGATGTATATGACTGCCAGTCATCTCTGCAGTAAAAACTGACTTTGAAGAGGGCCAGACGCCCCAACAGCTTTTTGAGCGTCTCTTTGCTTCTGGAGCCGAACGCATGGGCAAAAGCTCTTATTACAGTCTTTGCATCGATACCGCTGGTGACCCATCTCAGCTTTCCCGTTCTTAACAACATTGAACATTTGTTGACAATGGATACAGACAACTTGAACTACAGCCATAGATGACTCAAAAAGACAGGAATCTATTAGATCAACAGCTCTGACAGATCACCGAAAAAACGGCTAACTGACGATAGCCTGAAATCAGAAATACGTCATCGGATGAATAACAGATATCTTTGCTCAGGGTTATTTTGCCACCGCTATTAAAGGTTGTAACAAAAACAGGGGTTAGTGGGCTGCCTGGATTGGTGAAGTCATCTGGTCGCATCAATTCTTCAGCCGCCAGGATTGCCAGTGTATCGCTATTGGTATTGCTGCCTTCAACCCCGATGACGGATTGGCTGCTGAAATCCACCAGAGAACCGGGTGTTATCTCTGCATCCGCAGAGACGCAACTGCCTCGATAGCCCGCCATACGGACATCACGCTTAATCATCTCCATGGCGATACGGGCACTGTCCTGTACCTGTGCCAGGGCACTGTCTGAGGCATTGGAGCGTGAGCTGTCCATAAACATTCTCATGACTCCCAGCATAAGCAGAGAACTGAGAGTCAGGGCAATCAGCAGCTCAACAAGGCTGATGCCCTGCTGAGAACGAACAAACAGTATTCTTACCATGCTACTTACTGCTTAAAGGTCATTTCGTAGGACTGGTCTGATAGACCATTACCGTAATGGCTCTCGCTCCAGCGGATTTCCAGCGTGATTTCATTATTTGCGGAGGCAAGAACTGCCTGAAGACTGCAGACTCATTATCTGATGACCTGCCATTCCCAGCAGACTGATACTGAGGATCAGCATGGCGACTAGAACCTCAATCAGGGTGAAACCTTTTACTCTTAGATACACTGCGGGTTGCCTCCAGCTCTTGCCTGGCCTGCGCGATTAATCCAGATGCCCCGGGCGGAATTGTTTCCACGGTCATCACAAAGACTGAGCTGAATACTGTTGGTAAGAGTACCCTGGTTGCTGAAGGCTATTTGGGAGGACCCTCTGATGGTATTGTTACCCTCAAGTCCATCAAATACCTGCAGGATGGTGGCTCCCTCCAGAACAATAAAACCATTGCTCCAGTTACCGTTGTTGCCATCACAGGTCTGTCCATTGACAGAGCTGCAGATGGTAATGGTTGTGTTGTTAGCAGCAGCTTCGCAACGGGCGAATTGAAGAGCGGCTAGAAGTCGATTGGTTTGTGACGTCAGTCGATTTTCCTGAATACTGCTTTCAAAACTGGGGTAGGCAATGGCGGCCAGGATACTGAGTATTGCTACGGTAATAACCAGTTCCAGCAAGGTAAATCCGTTAGAGAGTTGCTTTGTCATTATCTGTTGGTAAGCAAGTTTAAGTCAGGCCAAATGAGTTTGGACGCATTAGGTCACAGGAAAGTGATTTCGTCTAATAAAACACGATCAATGGTAATGAATAGCGATGAGATGCATGCTACTGATCAAAAAGACGACTATCGGTTTTGGGCGATATTTGTAGGGTATTTGAAGCTTTGTGAACCATTGGTCAAAGGAAAAAAACCTTTAATAGAATAAACATTACCAGTTCTATTTAAGGGTTTAATAATGGATGAAAAGTAATGGTGTTTTACTGTTTGCAAGCCTCTCTTTCTGGTTAAGGTGGCGTGTAGGCTTTTAAATGACAGAACACTGCAAAATATGGAACAAGACTGAGCGCCAGGGATTGGGCTATGAATTACAAGGTTGGCCATTGTTTCACAACAGACCATTTTGCTGGCTCTCCTCGGTTTCGAGAGAGCAAAGGCTCTTTTTTGTCTCTTCAGTCAGCGCAGCGCAGATCTAACCCTTCAAAAAACTTAGGTGTTTCACTGGTCGAATTGCTGGTTTCATTATCGGTTGTCGCGATTTTGATCACTGTATCTGCACCTGGCATGAAAGCACTGATTGTTAATAACCGGATCGACAATGTTGCAGATGAAGTTTATGGCAGTTTGATGCTGGCAAGATCAGAAGCCGTCAAGCGGCAACGGACTGTTTCGCTATGCAGTACGGTCGATGATTTGACCTGCGATGAAAGTAACTCGGGCTGGCATCATGGCTGGCTTATTTTTACGGATGAAAGTGATGATGGCTTGCTGAATGACAGTGACCAGCTTATTCGTCGTATTGCGGAACAATCAGATCTTATCTCGATTATATGGAATCGGGGTTACAGCCTCCGCTTCAATAGCCGTGGACAAACCACTCAGGCCGGCACTTTCCGGATTTGCGATCAAGAAAATAGCACTGACTCAAAAGCGATTGTGATCAGCATGACAGGGCGTTTACGGACAGAGGAGCAGGGAGCATGCAGTTGAACAATTGCCACGATGTAGCCTTTGTGCCGTTTTCTAACACAAGACAGTTGCCGGGAGTTTTAGCCACAGAGACACAGAGACACAGAGAGAAAACTGAGAAATACCCCTTTGTGCCTTTGAGCTTTTGGGGTGAAAAAAACTTCGAGAAAAAAAATCGTGGCGTAGGGCTGATCGAGGTCCTGATCAGCCTGCTGATCATCACCATTGGAATTCTTGGAATGGCAGGGGTTCATAGCAGTAGTCTGCAGTATAACCAGTCATCCTATGTGCAATCTCAAGCCACCTTTCTGGCGACGGATATGCTGGACCGTATTCAGGCCAACAGCAGTCTGGCAAAGAGCAGCGCGAACTATCAGGTAGGTTTGGGTGATCTCGAATTCAGCCAGTGCATTGAAAGTAGTTATCCCACTCATTGCGAAGCGGGAAACTGTTCTCCTCAGGAGATGGCAGCTTACGACATTCTTCAGTGGAAGTTTCAGCTGGCCTGTCAGATTCCGGGAAGTCAGGGAGCGGTTACCTTCGTCGATAGCAGTGATGTTCGAACCTATACCATTCGCCTCAGTTTCCCGGACATGGGGAGCAGGGTTCCTCTTAGTGATATCGTCTTGAGGGGAGTGTTATGAGAAGAGTTGAGAAGGGATTCTCACTGGTTGAATTGATGATTGCCCTGGCCCTTGGGTTAGTGCTTTTTACGGGGGTGGGTCACCTGGTTCTGGCATCCAGTCGTTCGTGGGCATTGCAGGATGAGCTTTCACGGGTTCAGGAGAGTGCTCGGCTGGCGCTGGATATTCTGGGCCAGAGTATCAGTACGGCTGCATACACCGGTTGCCCGGCCCAGGCCAGTCTGGCAAATCTGCTCTATACCGAAACAGATAGCCGGCAGTGGATGATGCATTTTGACAAAGGTGTTCTGGGAATTCCCTCTGGCAGCAGTGTTGAGGCACAGCTGGATAGTAATGCGATTTCCGAAGCAATTATTATCCACAGTATTGATAGTGACCAGACGACTGTGGTCACTGGCCATAATACCGGAACTGCAACGGTCACACTTCCCAGTAGTCATGACTATGACGAAGGTGATCTTCTGGCTCTGATTTCATCGGATTGTGGGCAGGTTTCTGTTTTTCGAGCAGGCGCCGCAACGGCAAATAGTGTAGTGACTCACCCTGCTTCTGCCAGCGGCAGTCTCTACAACTGTATCAGTCGGTTACGGGGGCACTTCAGCTGCCACGGCAGCACGGTTGACTCCAGCAACATAAACCATCAGGGATCAAAGCTGGCACCATTGCAATCATATGCTTTTTACCTGAGGGAAAGTAATAACGTGCCAACACTGTATCGAAAGCTCGCGGGGGAGTACGTCAGTGGCAGCAGCATCAATGCAGAAGCACTGGTTGAAGGTATTGAAGGATTGAGTATTCGTTATGGGGTGGACAGCGACAATGACGGTATTGCAAACCGGTATATGACTGCCGGTGAAATAACACCCTACAGCGATGAGTGGCTGAACATAATTACAGTCAAGCTTGAATTACTGGTTCGGAGCTTCACTGAAGTGGCGCCAGAAGCCCAGGCCTATTTCTTTGCGGGCCAGAGAATATTGCCAAACGACCTGTATGTTCGACGCAGTTTTATGAAAACCATTAAGTTAAGGAACCGGGGGCTGTGATGGGAGGGCACATAAACGCATCAATGCCAGAACAGTATCCTGCGGTTCTGCAGTACAGCCGTTTATTGACTGAAAGAGGGAGTGTGTTACTGGTTAGTCTGGTAATGCTGCTGGTCATCACGGTTGCAGGGTTAACAGCGGTGAAAATGGCAACCCTCGAAGAAAAAATGAGTGGTAATTACCAGGATCAACAGATGGCACTATATGCGGCGGAGGCAGCGTTAAAAGAGGCTGAAAACTTCATTGCCAATAATGCACTTACCTTATCTGGCTTTAATGTAGATTGCGACAATGGGTACTGTTTTTCAGGATCTGATATTGACGATATAGGTAGCTGTGATCCCGGAGTTTCCGAGCCTTGGCAAACTGGCACTGTCTGGAGTGATAGTAATCAACACAGAGTTACAACGATTTCAATCAGCGGTATATCGGCTCAGGCAAAATACATTATTGAATTTCGCTGCTATATCGCCAAAGAAGCGCCAGGGCCTTTGCCTGATCCGGCCAACCGTGGAGACTGGGCTCAGTTCTATCGGATTACTGCATTGGCGACCGGTGGCTCAAATGATTCACGGGTAATGCTGCAATCGTCGTATAAGAAAAGCAGCTGATTTTCGAGTTGGTCGTAAGAAGTTAACAGGGAAATGGAGGTGATCATGGATCGATATACCTCACAAAGGGTTACTCTCAGGCAGATCGTGTTGTCAGGACTGCTGTTGCTGTTTTCATTACGGGTCAATGCTGAAGCTGTATCCAGTGATTATGCAATAACGCCTCCCTTAATCAGTAATACCTCGGAACCACTGGTTATGTTGGTCATGTCTGTCGACCATGAGTTATTTAAAAAAGCTTACAGTGATTACACTGACCTGGACTCGGATGGCAGACTGGATACCAGCTATGTGGACAGCTTTGACTATCTGGGGTATTTCGACAGTAACTGGTGCTACCAGTATGCTTCCGGCCAGTTTTCTCCGGTAGCTGAAGCCACTGGAGACAATCAGCATTACTGTACCACTTCTCAGGCACCCTGGAGTGGTAACTTCCTGAACTGGGCGACTATGACACGGATGGACATCCTGAGAACGGTGCTTTTTGGTGGTAAGCGATCGACAGATACCAATAATCAAACGATTCTGGAGCGTGCTTATATTCCCAGAGACGTACATGCGTTTGTGAAGATCTATAGAAGCAGTGATTCGGGCGTGCCCACCGAAAATTTTACGCCCTATACCAACAGTGAGATCAGCCTCTGCAATGTCGCCGACTCTGAAAATGGAACTCCTGAAGTCAGGGTTGCCAGAGAGGCCTGGCCTCGATGGGCTTCAACAGAAGTAAAGCAGTGCCAGTGGGGAGCTCAAAACAGTCCATCCACCAGCTACAGGCTGACGACGAATGATGTTTATATTAAAGCCTGTGTAACTGATAAGGATTCAGCAAATACGGATCGTTGTAAGCTTTACAGTAATGGAAAGAGTAAACCGGTTGGCCTGCTTCAGAAGTATGGTGAGTCAGGAGATATCCGCTTTGGTTTAATCAGTGGTTCTTATGATAAAAATATTTCTGGCGGTGTACTGCGCAGAAATATCAACAAGATTGGTGGCAATACTCAGAGCTCCGATGATGAGATAGAGCTTTCTTCTGGACGATTCACCAATGTAAAAGGGATTATTCATAACATTAATCAGTTCAGGCTGGCGAAGTACAGTTTTTCTCAAAACAAATATACTGACTGCAATAGCTATGGAATCTCTGTATCAACGTTTAAATCCAGCCGAAGTACCTACTCTTCCCGTCACTGCAGTATGTGGGGGAACCCACTGGCGGAACTGTATCTCGAAGCACTGCGTTACTTTGCGGGAGAAACGACAGCCACCAGTAGTTTTGACACCAGCAATGACAGCGCCTTTGTCAGTGACCTGTCCAGAGAGAGCTGGGCGAACCCAATGTCTGCAGATAATGCCTGTGCAAATTGCTCCATTATTGTTTTATCCACTGGGCTGAACTCATTCGATACCGATCAGCTATCCAGTAGCTCAGACCTTCCGGGTATGTCTGGCACCAGCTCCGTAAATAGCAAAACCGACGAGGTTGGAGATCATGAGTACGGTGGTAGTTTTGCCGGCCAATATCTGGTGGGTGGTACTGGTAGTACGCGCCAATGTACTGCCAAGTATTTATCGGGTCTTTCTGATGCCGTCGGTTTATGTCCGGAGATTCCTCAGCTGGAAGGAGGCTATCAAGTATCTGGGTTGGCTTTTCATGGTAACACTACAGACTTACGAACAGATCTTGATGGCACCCAGAAAGTTAAAACGTACGCCATTGAACTGGCCGAAACCATGCCCAGTTTTACCCTGAATGTGGATGGAAAGACATTCACTTTTCAGCCTGTTTGTCAGACCAGTTCAAACTTTGGCAGTGGTGGAGGTAATTTTTCCGGCAGTGGCAGTGACTGTACGTTAACCGATGTTGTCGTTGAAGAGCTAATACCCGATGGATCCGGGCAAGTGGTTCAGGGATCTCTGCTGTTTACCTGGGAAGACTCTCTCTGGGGCAATGACTATGACTACGATGCTTCTTCAAGAGTCAAGTTCTGTGTCGGAGACCAATGCAACCAAACCGCAGACAGTACGCTGAATACAACAGGTTTTAACCCTAATGAAGTCAGAGTAGCTGTTCAAGTGGACGGTGTGTTTGCCGGCCTGAATATGCGTTTCTCATACACGGTGACCGGGAGCTCAGGCAATGATGGGTTACAAAGTAGTTACGCCTATAAAGGAACAACAGCATTCCAGGTCACCGACTTTACCGCTTCCGGGGCTGCCGCGGGCGTGTTGCCCAAACCACTTTTTCTGGCTGCCAAATACGGCGGGTTCATAGACCTGGATGGTGATGGCAGCCCAAATCATGATGCCGATGGTGATGGCAGTATTGATGCTGGCGATAACCGGGAATGGGATAATAGAAATAACGTGACTGGAGCCCTGGGGTCAGACGGCCTACCAGATAACTACTTTTTTTCAAGGAATCCGGCTCTGCTTTCAAGTCAGTTGGGGCAAGTACTGGAAGACATTTCCAGTAGAGTCTCTTCCGCAACGAATGCTGCTCTGTTTGCCAATAGCTCCACAGGAACCGGTGCTATTTATCAGGCGTTATTTCAGCCAAACCTTGATGTTAACGGTAAATCGGTAACCTGGGGGGGGATTCTTCATTCACTGTTCATCGATAGTAAAGGATATATTCGAGAAGACGGTAATGGTAACGCTCAGCTCGATGACTACAGCTCAGATAAGATTGTTGAGCTGTTTTTTGATTCCAATGCAGGCCAGACAATGGTCCAGCGTTATACCTCCAATGACTTTGGTGTTACCAAAGTGGCAGATGGCTCATTGAAATCACTCTCATCTTTGGAAACCATCTGGGATGCCAGAGAGCAGCTGTCCTTATTGAGCGATCTCACAAACCAGAGAACCTACAATGCTCTTGCCTCTGGTGGCAGGCATATATTGACCTGGCTGGATTCCAATAATAATCAGCAGGTTGATATGGGTGAGCAGCAGCCCTTTATATCCTCAACCTTTACAGGAAATGAGGGGTATTTGGGTATCTCCGCCAGTGAGGTCTCCACTGTGGTTAACTATGTTCGTGGAGAGGAGCTGTCTGGAACGCGTTCTCGTACCATCGATTTTGATGAGGATGGTATTGATGATGTCTGGCGTCTTGGTGATATTGTTCACTCAACACCCAGATTGGTGGCTGCACCTGACAGCCGATTTGATTCTTATTACAACGACACCAGTTATCGCACCTTCCGGAATCAATACCTTAACCGCAGGCATGTGCTTTATGTTGGAGCTAATGATGGTTTGATTCATGCTTTTAATGGGGGCTTCTGGGATGAAAGTTCGTACAGCTACCAGCGTTCAGCTGATAATAATGAGGTACAGCACCCGTTAGGTTCTGAGCTGTGGAGCTACACGCCCATGAATCTGTTACCTCACCTGCGTTGGCTCACGGAAACGGATTACCCCCATGTTTATTATATGGACTCAGAACCCATGGTTTTCGATGCCAATATCTTTCCGGATGACAGTGATCACCCGGGTGGCTGGGGAACGGTTCTGGTAGTGGGTATGCGGCTTGGTGGTGGTGATATTGATGTAACCATTGGCAGTGAAAGTCGCACCATGCGTTCTGCCTGGGTGGTGTTGGATGTCACTGATCCGGAACAGGCACCTGAGCTTCTGGCTGAGATTACCCATGCTGATCTGGGGTTTACAACCTCTCGTCCAGCTTTGGTTAAAAGGCGTGAGGCAGGTATTAGTGCAAATGGAGAAACGGACTGGAGTAATCCAGCACAAAACGAATGGTATCTGGTGTTTGGCTCCGGGCCAGCGGGTAGCAGCTCCACAGCTCTGCGGTCTGTTCTTGAGCAGGGAACGTCAGACCAGAATCTCCGAGTCTTTGTTTATGACCTGAACAACAAGTCTTTTGTTTCCGGCTTTGACCCTCTGATGACGTCTTATTCCGCTGCTTATGCTGGAGATATGGTGGCTGAGGACTGGGACAGGGATTACAAAGATGATGCTGTTTACTTTGGCACTGTGGAAACCGGTGGAACCAGTCTGACAGGGAAATTAATGCGACTGAGGCTGGCATCTACGTTGGGCAGTTCCAGCTTGAATATTTTTATGGATGCTGGTCAGCCCATTATGGCTCCACCCATGACGGTCACCGATGAAAAGAGTTTCTGGGTTTATTCCGGTACAGGGCGCCTGCTAACTGCTGGTGATAATCGTGATACTGCGGCCAACTATTTTTATGGTATTCAGGAGCCATTGAACAGTACAAAAGAGCTTACATACGCATCCGTGAGCCATAGCAACCTGGTTAACGTGGGTGATGTGGCTGTTTTTACTAATGGCGATGTTCTGAAGAAATCCGGTTCTTCCTATATCCCATTTGTAGTGGGTTCTCAAACCATTAATAGTTTTGGAATGCTACAGGGCGTGGTTGCTGGACAGGGTGGATGGAAGCTTCCTTTAAGCTATGATGGATCTGCCCCATCGGGACGCAGTGTGAATAAAGCTGCCCGATTGTTCTCTCAAATTCTGTTGACCGAGTACAGCCCACCATCTGACAGCTGCTCCATTGATGGCACAAGCTCTCTGTATGCCCTTCACTATTTGACAGGTACTGCATCTCCCGATGCCGTGCTTGGCAGTGTGCAAGTCGATAGTTTGGAAATTGAGCACTCTCTTGATAAGGTGAGTCTGGGGGTTGGCTATGCCTCTTCACCAGTGGTGCACCAGGGGGATCAAGGAAAACTGACTGCAGTGACTCAGGGTGCGGGAGGGAGCATTACTTCGACTAATCTTGAATACAGTTTCAGCTCTGAAGGACGACAGAGCTGGTGGCAGATTTTCAGGATTCCATGGATTGATTGATATGAATGGGAACGAGCTTTTAATTGAGAACCATGAACAGGGTTTTTCCCTGCCGGAACTGATCATTGTCGTTGCCATTATTGGCATTCTGGCGGGGATTGTGTATCCCTCCTATAGCCAATATATGTATGAAGTCCGACGAAGTGATGCCTGGTCGGCATTGACGGCAGCTGCTGCAGCCCAGGAACGCTGGTATTCCATCAACCACGCTTATACAAATGCAGTTAACAGTCTGGGGGGGAGTAGTTCTCCCGAAGGGTATTATACGATCAGTGTTGAAGCTAACAGCGCCTCATTTACCCTGACGGCTACTGCCTTAAACACAGATGTTCAGGCAACGGATTCAGGCTGCACAGAGATAACTCTGGATCATTTTGGAATACAGGCTCCCCAAGAGTGCTGGAAGTAATAACTCTTATTGGAAAACGAGAATTAAATAATAGCTGAAATAAGTCCTGATTATCTGTCAAAAATCCTTTTGTATCCTTTCATAACAGCCACTGATTTTTTAATCATTTTTAATTTGACAGATTGTCATGTCCTCCCTGATTTAGATCTATTTACCTCTCTCTTTTTGCCGCTACAAAAGGATTAGCAGAAATTCTCAGGAGATGGTGTATGAAGCTATTCAGCCTGAGAGGGTTTTCCATGATTGAGCTTATTATTGTTATGCTGATTTCCTCGATTGTTTTATCCATAGCGGCTCCGAGGATTGGCCAGATTTCGACTAGGGCAAATCTTGAATCAGTTCAGAGAAACCTGATATCAAGCCTTTTTTTGCTAGAGCCGAGGCGATGAAACAGGGCAGTGGTGTGACAGTATGTCCTTCCAATGACAGTGCCACGTTTCTGGCAACATCAGCCTCATGGATAATGGCTGGATAACTTTTCTGGATATTGATGGTAATGGCGCTTTGGATGCAGGTGTTGATCAGTTGATTAGAACTACAGTAGTACCACGTGTGGCCACTGTTGCCTGGGGTGGAATGAGAAATATTACACATCAGGGAGGTGACCCAAGAATAGCGCCCGTAGTAAGGATACCAGAAAAATTCGGACCAATTTTCTACCACTGCAGTAGAGGCTATCTATTCTCAAACAGCCTCCTAGCCAAAGTTAATGCATAAAGTTATCATTGCCCGTTTGACAGGCATCCATGACCTCCATTTTCATAGTTGACTGTCACGGATAGTTCTCCTCAGTTGAGCAATACTCCTCATGTCTCAGACCGATGTCCCCTACCATAAGGCCCGAAAGCGTTTTGGCCAGAACTTTCTCCATGACCATGGCGTAATCAATGAAATTATTGCGTCTATTCACCCCAAACAGGGGGAGCACCTGGTGGAGATTGGCCCCGGCCAGGGGGCTTTGACGGCTGGTATACTGGAGCGCTCTGGCGAGCTGGATGTTGTAGAACTGGACCGGGATCTGATTCCCACCCTGCTTCTCCGTTTTGGGTTGAACCCTAACTTTCGAATTCACGAAGCGGATGCTCTGAAGTTTGACTTTTCCAATATTAAAAACGATGAACGTCCCTTGAGAGTTATAGGTAACCTACCTTATAACATCTCAACCCCGTTAATTTTCCATTTATTAAGCTTTGAAAGCATGATTAAGGATATGCACTTCATGCTGCAGAAAGAGGTGGTTCAGCGCCTTGCTGCCAGACCCGGTGAAAAGCACTATGGTCGACTGGGTATTATGACCCAGTACTACTGCAAAGTAGATTACCTTTTTACCGTTGGGCCGGGAGCATTTAAACCCGCACCCAAGGTTGACTCTGCCATTGTACGTATGACGCCACAACGCGAACTCCCTCATCCATGCAAGGATGTCGAGAAACTGTCTCTGATTGTTCGCGATGCTTTCAGCCAACGACGTAAAACCATTCGTAATACCCTGAAGCAGCACCTCAAGGTAGAAGAACTTGAGACACTTGCCATAGACCCTTCTGCCAGACCAGAGGTATTAACCCTTGCCGATTTCGTCCGGATTGCCGATTACCTGATCGACAGATAACCTTTACAGGCTGTGTTCCAGAAAAGCGCTTAAGGACTCTCTCAGGAAGAAAAGTTGATGGCTACTTATGCTGTTGGGGATATACAGGGTTGCTATGACCCTCTTCGTCGCCTGTTAGACAAACTCAAGTTTAATCCGGAACACGACCGTCTCTGGGTTGCTGGTGATATGGTCAATCGAGGACCAGACTCCCTTGCGACCCTCAGATATCTGAAGAGTCTTGAGAGCAGCTGCATAGCGGTTCTTGGGAACCATGACCTGCACCTGCTGGCCGCCGCCTGTGGTATTCGCAAGCTGAAGAGTAAAGATACGCTGTCTGATCTACTGAATGCACCCGACGCCGATGAACTGATCCAGTGGTTACGTTACCGCCCCATGCTTCACCACGATGCTCAACGAAACATCACCATGGTTCACGCTGGCATTCCTCCAATTTGGACTATTGAGCAGGCGATTAAAGAGGCCCAGCATCTGGAGCAGGCTCTCCGCTCCGAGGACTATGCCAAATGGCTCAGAAAAATCTTCAAAAGCAGTAAACCGTGCCCATGGAGCGATGAACTTAAGCTAAAGAAAAAACTGCGACTGACCGCATCCTATCTGACACAAATGCGCTTCTGTAACGCTCAAGGCATGCTGGACCTTGAAAGCAAGGGCTCTACACCTCAAGAGGGTTATGCCCCCTGGTTTACTTTTCCGCAAAGCCCCTGCTACCAGGAACACATCATTTTTGGTCACTGGGCAGCCCTGGAAGGCATTAGCGGTCATGAGAATATCCACGCTATAGATACTGGCTGTGTCTGGGGCAAAAGCCTGACAGCTATCAATGTAGATAGTTTCGAGCGAACCGAGGTATTCAGCTAACAGCAAACGCTTGATTAATGACTGCCTGAAATTGACCGAAACAAACAATAATCAGTTCTCATTTTCAGAGTATTGTCAGTATTTGTGATCGCTCTGATATAAACTTTGGGAAAGTGAACTTATAATCTGCCAATCAAGCAGAACAGCTATGGATCGCGCATAATATGGCCGCAAAACCAACCAAACTAGTCACGTTTGTATGGCAGGGTAAAGATAAAGCCGGCAAAAAGACCAAAGGGGAAATGCAGACTTCCAGTATTGCGCTGGTTAAAGCTGAGCTTAGAAAGCAGGGTATTACAGCCACAAAAGTTGCCAAAAAGGGCCCTTCGCTGGGTTTTGGCGGTGGCGGAAAGATAAAACCCATGGATATCGCTCTTTTCACTCGGCAGATGGCGACCATGATGAAGGCAGGGGTACCACTACTTCAGGCCTTTGATATTACCGCTGGTGGTATTGAAAAAGAGTCGATGCGGGATCTGGTTGGGAAGATCAAGAATGAAGTAGCCTCAGGCAGTACATTTGCAGATTCCCTCAGGAAGCACCCGGATTATTTTGATGACCTGTACTGCAGCCTTGTTGCCTCGGGTGAACAGTCTGGAGCGCTTGAGACCTTGCTTGATCGTATCGCAACCTATAAAGAAAAAACCGAGGCGCTCAAAGCAAAAATCAAAAAAGCAATGAATTACCCAATCGCGGTAGTTTGTATTGCGATCGTTGTTACTGTGATTCTTCTGGTAAAGGTAGTGCCTCAATTTGAAGAGGTTTTCCAGGGCTTTGGTGCTGAACTACCAGCCTTTACACAAGTGGTAATTAACATTTCTGAAGCGGTCCAGAATTATTGGCATATCGTCTTAGGTGTTCTGGTGGTTGCAGGCTTCCTGATAAAACGCACGCTGAAATCATCCAAAGCGGCCAGAGACAGGCTGGATCGCTTAGTACTCAAACTGCCAGTTATTGGTGAAATACTGGATAAATCTGCCGTTGCCCGCTTTGGTCGAACATTGGCAACAACATTCGCAGCAGGGGTTCCCCTTGTAGATGCGCTTGACTCAGTGGCGGGCGCTGCGGGTAATGTAGTTTATGCGAATGCTACAAAAAAGATAAAAGAAGATGTATCCACGGGTCAACAGTTACAGTTTGCCATGAAAAGTTCTGGCATATTCCCGGCTATGGCAGTACAGATGGTTTCTATCGGTGAAGAATCGGGCTCCCTGGATGAGATGCTTGAGAAAGTTGCCAATTTTTACGAGAATGAAGTTGATAACATGGTGGATGGTCTGACCAGCCTGATGGAACCAATAATCATGTCGGTACTGGGCGTACTGGTTGGAGGCCTGATTATTGCCATGTACCTGCCAATATTCCAGTTGGGTTCTGTGGTTTAATAAACCTGTGTAGAAATGTATTAAAAGTGTCGATACCGAATTTAAATTGTCGACAATGACAAATTGGAAGGTAAGGCAAAAAACGACTACTTCCAGGAAGTGTTGATTGAAGTACTGGCCTGGGGGCTGAAACCAGCATGCGTAACCGGTGACTCCTGGTACAGCTGCACCAAAAACTTGAAGACGATAAAAAATATCAGTCAGGGTTTATGTTTGCCGTTGAGACAAACAGGACAGTATCACTGGTAAAAGGTCAGTGGCAGCAGGTTCAGGAACTCGATATACCAGACAATGGTCTGGATGTATTTCTGAAAGACTTCGGCAAGGTCACGTTGTTCAGGGACGATGCTAAAAGATCAGCGTCGCCACTACGTGGTTTACTTGCCAGAGGAGGTCCCTTTTGAGCGCGACGATTTCTCCAAAATCCATGACCAGCACTGGCAGATTGAGCAGTACCATAGAGCGATCAAGCAGGTTTGCCACATCGAACACTTCCAGGTACGCAGTGAACAGCCTGTCAGAAATCACATTTTTGCAGCAGTTTTAGCCTTTGTTTATCTCCAGAAAATGCAGATAGCACAAGAGTTTATGAATTGTAGAAGTTCAGACCTGACCTGACAGTTACCGATTTTCAAGAGGGTGTCTGTCAGGTCAAATTCAGGCTATGAACTTTTCCTTCCAGATCTCTTTCCC
>OODV01000245.1 GCA_900299555.1 uncultured Endozoicomonas sp. | reverse complement strand
TGTTTCATTCCTCTATTTGACCTTTTGAAATTGGGATTGCAGGATTTAGGTTCCATACTACGGCTATTGTGTTCCATCTACTGGTTTGCCTTTCAGACAGCGGCCGGTGCGCTGGCCATAGAAGCAATATTGAGGAATTGCTTTCAGCTAACTATACCTCTGTGGGGAATTTCACTGGTTTTTGCGTTATTCCAGGGAGTGGTAGCCATTGTTGGCTATCACTACCTTAAATGGCTGTCGGTATTTTCATTTCCAGCAAAGTTGATTCTTTTCATTTTTCTGATGCTGTTTCTTCTTGACGCAGGGGGCAGTGATGCAGCACCTGAGGCTGTTTTTTATAGAGAGGGACTTCACTGGTCATGGCCTCTGGCGGCGCTCTGGTTTAATACCATAGTTTCATCATCATTTAGCTGTGTGACCGACGCTTCTGATTTTACCCGGTATACACGCTCAGGAAACTCTCTGCTGATCGGAACCATTTCTGGTTCAGTGATAGGAACGTTGATAGCCGCTTCATTTGGCGCCTATGCGGTCATAGCTGGCGGCGCGGATAATATCAATCCATTTGAAACCATCACACGGTTACAGCCAAATGTGTTGATTATCCTGTTGGTGGCACTGGTTATTTTTCTGGATAACTGGACGATTAATGTGATCAATCTTTATACCGGTGGCCTCTCTCTTTGCAATGCGTTCGACAAGATAGGCCGGTTCAGAGCAACGGTCATTGTGGCTATGGTTGCGGGCTTGCTTTCCTGTTTTCCGGAGATCATCAGAGGGTATGTTCATCATATGGGTACTATAGGAACACTGTTTGCCCCTGTTACGGGCATAATGCTGGTGTGGTACTTCTATCAATTTAAGCGTGTTGATATACCCTCGCTATATCAGAGTGGGGGCAGTTACTGGTATTTTCATGGTTTCAATATTTTTGCCTGTGTTTTGGTGCCAATCGCCTTTTTTTCTGGCTTTTATATACCTGAACTCTGGATGCCGGCGGTGTTCCTGATGTTTGTAACGGCTTTTCTCTTTTGGCTGTACATTCAGCTTCGACCTGACATGAGAATGGTTCAGTTGAAAAGCTCAATGCCGGCGGACTAAAAGAACTTTTATTTGATAGTTGGTAGGCCTTTTTGATGACTTTTCTGTAATTTTTGATGGAAATCGCTTTTTTATTTTTATTTTCCAAGTTATTTCTTGATTCGTTGCGTATTTATAAAATAAAACCCTGTTGGAAAATGTGATTAGGAATGCTCACAGCAGGCTTTCTTCTCCTCAGTACTGTGATACTATCTTTACGTAATCCCCACAAACCAGTAGTACTTTCATGTTCGGGAATTTCATGAATTGGTTGGTTTGCTGAAGTTTTGGCATCCTGCTCATTCAATAGTTCTAGTCACTTTGATCAGACAATAAGAACGCCTCAATTCTTTTATTGTTTTCACTGATTTCTTAAAGTGTATAAGTGTTATGTGAATACGGTTTTTGCTGGCCAGAACCCTCTCCTGATGTGAAATGACATAGGTATCACTGCTGTTGAGATTATAATTTTCCGGCGAAACCTCTCAGCTGTTAAGCGTTGCGTTATACAGACAGCAACAACGGCTTGTTGGAAAAACGCTAAGTGGAATTTAGCCGGAATACCGTGAACGCAGGCCTTATGGAACTAAGGGATCTATTTGGGGTAGTTTCCAGGCCCTGCAGTTTTGACTGATAAAAACTTGAACGTAGTACAGCAGGTAAATCATGAGTCAAGCCCAATCATTATATGAACGAATGGCAAACACCAGCCTGGTTCTCAGGATAATCATCGGTATTGCCCTGGGTGCAGGTCTGGCAGTTATTTCACCGGATACGGCGATTGCAATTTCTTTTCTGGGCTCCCTGTTTGTCGGGGCTCTGAAAGCAGTTGCACCTATTCTGGTATTTGTTCTGGTTGCTGCTTCCATTGCCAACCAGAAACAGGGGCATCATACCAATATGCGGCCGATCGTCTTTCTGTATATTCTCGGAACGCTGGCGGCCTCTTTTGTTGCGGTCTCCATGAGTTTCCTGTTTCCTGTCACTTTGACGCTGGTGACGAATAGTGGGGGAGCTCTGCCTCCGGAAGGTATTATGGAGGTTCTCCATACGCTTCTGTTCCAGATAGTCCAAAACCCGGTTGAAGCACTGTTAACGGGTAACTTTATTGGTATTCTTGCCTGGGCTATTGGTTTGGGGCTGGCGCTGCGTCACGGCAGTGAGTCTACCCGGACAATGGTTCATGATTTCTCAATGGCTGTCTCTTTCATTGTACGCTTTGTTATTCAGCTGGCTCCCATTGGTATTTTCGGGCTGGTTGCCAACACGATTGCACAGACCGGATTCAGTGTTCTGCTGGGCTATAGCAAGTTGTTGGTGGTGTTGATTAGCAGTATGTTGGTCATCGGGTTTATCGTTAACCCTGTGATTGTTTACTTCAAAATCCGTCAGAACCCGTTCCCTCTGGTTCTTCGTTGTATCCGGGAAAGTGGTGTTACTGCCTTCTTTACCCGCAGCTCAGCTGCCAATATCCCGGTAAACATGCAACTGTGTAAGAGTCTGGATCTCCATGAAGATACCTACTCAGTATCCATTCCTCTGGGGGCTACCATCAACATGGCGGGTGCGGCCATTACTATCACCGTAATGACGTTGGCGGCGGTGCATACACTGGGTATTTCAGTGGATCTGCCAACGGCTCTGGTTCTGAGTGTTGTTGCTGCTGTTTCTGCCTGTGGAGCTTCAGGTGTGGCAGGTGGTTCATTGTTACTGATCCCGCTGGCCTGTAGCCTGTTTGGTATCTCCAATGATATTGCCATGCAGGTGGTTGCAGTCGGCTTTATTATTGGGGTCATTCAGGACTCTCTGGAAACTGCACTGAACAGCTCTACGGATGTGGTGTTTACCGCAGCTGCATGCATTGCTGCCGAGAGAAAGGAAAGAGGCCTGGCTGAAGAGCCTTCGGTAAGTGTATAAAATGCTTGTCTATTAATTTCTTGCTGCTTTCTGGCTAAGGTAATTCTACCAATAGCCAGAAAGTCCGATGTTTTTCAGGAAAGTTTGGTTAGAACGAGACAAGGTTAGCCACCAGTAAAGGCTTTGCTTGCTTCCAGTGCGTTATAACCAAGCCCGTGTAGGGACTGAGCAGGGTCATTATTCAGAATTGATGACGGTGCTGCCTGAACAGTTTGAGCTACGCCAGCTCTTTCAAAGTCTTTGATTTTCATCTCAAGGTTTGCTTTGAATAATGGAGTTCCTACTACATCTGCAACCATTCTTCCGGTATATTCCTGCTCCTGTTCGAGGGATTGCTGAAGTGCCTGGCTTGTTACCATTTCCATTATTTTCTCCTGCGTCTGATTCTCCCTTTCCAACCACTGTTCATCAGACTTCAGCGCTGCGTTTTCCATAATTGTCTGTAGTTCATGTGAATCAGGAAAACGTAATGATGTTTCTTCCTCAACGGGCTTCCCGGATGCTGGCTTTTGCTGGGCAGGTTGCTCATCAGGAGCCATGCCCTGATGTAAAAATGAGGATTTAAGATTCTTCATATGTCCTACACTTTCCAGGTGGGCTCCCTTGTAGAGGTTGATGTTAAAAGATTCAATGGTATTCATTATTGCTTCAACGCTCTCACCTGGGCATACAGTACCGCATAAGCACTCTAGAAAAGCATTTATCTTTGCTTCCACTCGGGGAAAGCTAGCGACCTCGAGCGGCGCGAAATGCAGCTTGGCTAACTGCTGGTTGAAATCAGACAGATGATCAGCAGTCCATTGGTTAAAGTCTGGATTATTCATCGCATTTTGAATCAGCGTTCTGGCCCGAACGAGGATATGTATGTGTTGAGCATCTTCTTTTAAATCAGAATGCTTTTCTTTGATTTTTGTTTTAATGTCTTGATGCAGCTTTTCCTTATTTTTATAGGGAAGCTTATCCCAGTATTTACTTAACTCTATTCGTCGTTTATTTTCTCTCCAGATCCTCCAGCCAGAAATATCCTGTTCATTGAGTTCTGACATTTTTTCAAGATTGGCCTTGCTAATCTCATTGATCCGCTTTCTTGCCTCAATGGCTTTTGGGCTATCTTTGGCAAATATTCTTTTCTTCTGCGCTGAAATTGCTTCTGATATATATGTCCATACTTCATCAAATTTATTGTAGCGCCGAGCAATAAAGCAACCACTACACAGAAATGTGGTTACTCCGATAAAGGCTGTCGTTAAAAATGGGCTGCTGAAAAAAAGAATAATTTTAAAGGTGTTGATGAATAGAATGGCAGTCGTAGAAAATATAGAGGAAATTCCCAGAATGCCTGCGACTTTTTTTCTTTCCGATTGTAAGTCGCTTCGAGCTTCCGTACTGAATGGATTATTTTTTACATTGTTAATTTTTTCCCTGTATTTATCAAAGCGCGTTATAAGAGGGTCTAGAAGAAAATTGAGAGCACCTGCAATAATACTGGAGCTCCGGCCAATATGATGAGCAAGCCTGACTGTTTTTTCAGGGCTCATGGAAACGAGAAAATCTGATGTCAGCCCCAGTGTCATGCTGGGCATTATATCCTCAGCATAGCGCAGGTTACTATACAGTCGGATAGCTGGTGGCTTCATATGGCTGACGCATTGTCTGGCAATATAGGTAGAACAATAGTTTAATGTTAAATTTTTTATATTGCTTATAAATTGACTGGCATTTTTGCTTAAAAAAACCTTCATTATCTGTGCTATCTGTATAGCCTTACTGCAGCTGGCACTAAAATCCATCAGGAACTGAAATTTTTTTATAAAGCTCGCTCGTTCTGGATGTTCTGCTGGATTAAAGTCCAGCAGCTGTGGTCTATCTCCGGTAAACTTTGAAGCAAGAGCCTGGCCACGCATACAGGCATCGATTTTGTGGAGTAAATCTGTTATGGATTGGTCTCGCAACCCAAGAAGGTTTTCAAGCTGTGGCTTCAGAAGAGCAAAGTCACCCACCATGATGCGGAAAAACTTTGGATTTTGTTGAGCTACTTCCAGCATTGTACTCAGAGTATCTCTAATAAGAGAGTATACTGGGTTCCCGGAAGAGAACAGCGAAGAGATCAACCCTGTACCTTCCTGGTAGAGAAAGTTGAGTGAATCAGATATCCCTGAGTATCTAAGCTTTTGGATCAGTTTCTCTGCATTTGAGTAAATTGAGCGCCATGCTGCTGTGCCCCACTGGAATGCATTTTTAAAAAGCGCTTCAAATTCTTCATATGGATCGTATTTCAGCAGTTTCAGATATCGCTTTCTATATAGCTCTGCAACGCTATCTTCAATACTTTCTTCTTCCTTCCATACAAAATTAAGGTGGCTGAGATAATAGGCATAAGAATCAGGGTTTAGTGGCCTGTGCCCCATGTTTTTGCGTGCTCTTGCCAATTGCCAGAGAATATCGATATTCTGTTGGAAATCGTTAGATGGTAGTAGTGGGTGAGTGTCAGTCTTATCAATCAGGTGAATAAGAAGCTGTTGTTGGTAATATGCGACATCGTAGTAACACTGCAGCCAGTACAGGTCATGTTCATAGCTATCATCTTCTGTAGAATTTTTCAGCGCATCGATAAACTTCAGGAGCGCCTTATAGAAAGACTTTTCGGGGTTCTCTCCGGGTTGAGCGAGCGCAGTCATTATATGGTCAGTAGAGGGCTGCTTTAAGAAATACCAGGGCGGAAATAAGTCAGATTCTTTTGGGGATGGCTCTGGCTCTTTTGAAGAAGATTGTGCCATCAGAAACAGATGGATTAACTGTGCTGAAACTTGATTTCCCAGAGCGATAAGAGCGACTGGGTTCCCGTTAGAAGGAGGATTAGTTTTTTTATGCTCTATTGATTCAAGGGTAAGGAAATGTTGGCGTTGATCTAACAATGCTGGCAAGCTGACAGCAGCTTGTGAAGATTTCAGTTCATACTTAAGGCGAATGGAATGATGCCAGTAAATTTCATCTTCCAGCTGCTTCTCTATTTCTGGTAAAAGATTCTGTTTGACAAGCCGCTCTAATAAAGCTCGTATGCTTTCTGGTGTCTGTTCTAGCTGATCAATCGCCAGAACGACTTTTGTTGCCTGTATTTTTCTTATGCTTCGTTGACACTTAACGTTAAAACAAACCAGATAGGTCAACAGTCTTTTAATTGTTTCAGGTTGTTCCTGAATATATTGGTTCAATACATCTTTTTTGCAGATATCTCCCCTAGCAACCGAAACCTTGACTAGGGAGGACTTCTCAAGTTCAGCTATTGCCAGTTGTCTTGAGCTTTCAAGCTTTTTTTCTCCCAGGCGTCGAATGGCACCGCGTAGAATATATTCACGTCTTTTGCACCACAACCCCATGACTCTTGGCCACGTCAGGAAGTTCTTGAGTTGAGGATCCTTGAATTTATTGTTCTCGATCTCCTCAACAGGCGTTGCCAGCAGTTTTGAAGAAATTCTTCCTTTTCGTACCAGAAAGTCAGCATCCATCTTTGATTGAAGAGAGTACAAATCATACTTATGTTCAAATGCTTTCAAATTCCGCAGGAGAGCAAAGTGGTGATTTCGGTTTTGAGTGTCATCTTCGACTTTTCTTAGATTTTCTCTCAGTCCTTCAAGATCGGTGTCATCAATTTTGCTGAGCATTTCAAGTCTGCATTTAATAATCCTAATTGCGGTAGCAGGGTATAGAAGCAGCAAAGCCTGTAAAATACCATGTGGATAAAGGGAGATGATTAGCTCCGGTGTGTCGTCTTCCTGATCTAATGAAATATTGCTGGGGTAGCCATAGGCCTCCGGAGAGAGCTTCAGGATGGGAAGCTTTTGTTGGTAGATTTCCTCGAGTGGCAGCGAGCTGTCATGTTTCGAACCATTAGAGTGGTACTTTTCTGAAGAAGTTGCGTCATCCGGGGTGAAGTAATTTTCACCGGACTCATAGGCTGAACTTGAGAGTTCTTCCAGTGAGGTTCTGTTCAGGGGAAACCCTTGATGGTTCAGGTCACTGTCTATTGCATCGACATCAAGTGGAGCCCCGTTGTTCAGGTCATGTTCAAGCTCTTCATCCTGGCAGTCCATATCAGCGTTGAAGAGTTCCGAAGTCTGGGTTGGTATCGGTAGAACAGTATTTGCCAGCGCTTCAATTCCTGACTGGATAGCGGTGTCTATTGTTTGCCGGTAGACATCTTCAGCTTCTATTGGGGGTGAGGTCTTCTCTACGTGCTCCTTAGGTCGTGGTGCATGGGATGTTATGGGGTCCCTGTTTGGCTGTATTGGAGAGCCGTCAGCGTTTGAGGGAGAGAGCCTCTTTTTCTGGTTGTCCAGAGGCACAGTCTGTTGATGTTGGGTAGATGCATTCGTTTCACTTGGCGAGCAGCCATCATTGTCATTTTGAGTTGCTGCATGCCAGCTGTGCTCTGTAACTGTATCTGACCCTGCTTTGCTGACGGTGGGAACGTTGCTTCTTTTTGGTATTTTGGCCTGTGGCAGTTCAGGGGCGGAAGCGCGCGGAAATTTTGTGCTGACAGGGGTAGTGGTTGCAGGCGCTTTGGTATTTCTTCGAACTCTATTGGGTTTCTTTAATTTTTCAGGTTTTTTTGAACTCTTTTTTTGGGATAACCGGATGTCCCTGTCTGGATCCGGATTCTCCAGGTTTATTGGAGTTATGTCGGAAGAGCATAGGCTGGTGTCTGACATGGTTTGAGTTTTGCGATGGCTGATCGGTGTTTTATTTGAGCCGGGACTGTAGGATTTATTGGTTGTTGTGTGAAGTTGCTGATGTTGGCTCGTAGAAAAAGGGGGTAAACGCGACGTAATAGCCAGCATTATTTTGCCCTGAACATTGGAATAATTTTAACCAACTGTTCAGACCAGATAAGGGGATGATCGTTTCATCTGTTTATTGTAAATATTTTAGAAGCTTCCCCTGTATTCTTGAATGGCAAAAGTGAGTTACAAAGCGCAACGTTAATTTATGTGCAGATGATCGTTTGCTGACCGGAAGATGTTTTTTGTTGGTTTAATATAGCTGGGTGCTTAAGTTGTTTATTGGTGCTAACACCTAGAGACAAAAGGGATTGCAGGTCGTATAATCCCCCGAATTTTGTCTGGCGCATACTGAGCGATCACTCTTATGTATAAATTGACACGAAGTGCCCTGTTTTGCCTCTCTGCTGAAACTGCTCATGATTTCGCCATGGAAATGATCAGCGCAGGAGGGCGCCTTGGCCTTACCCGGCTGATTGCGCCGACAGTCCCTTCCAAACCACGGGAAGTGATGGGGTTAACCTTTGATAATCCGGTTGGATTGGCTGCGGGTCTGGATAAGAATGGTGAGTGTATTGATGGACTCGGCAGTCTTGGATTTGGCTTTCTTGAGCTGGGCACGGTGACACCGGTTGGTCAACCGGGTAACCCAAAGCCGAGAATGTTCCGTATCCCTGAGAAAGAGGCTCTGATAAACCGAATGGGCTTTAATAATCTTGGTGTTGATCAATTGATCGCTAATGTTCGCAAGAGCCAGTACAAAGGTGTAATTGGGATCAACATTGGTAAGAACCTTACCACCGCCGTTGAAGATGCAAACCGGGATTATCTGAACTGTCTTCGTAAGGTATACCCTCACGCTGGTTATGTCGCAGTGAACCTTTCTTCTCCAAACACTCCAGGATTGAGAAAGCTGCAATGCGGTGAGGCATTAAAGAGTCTGCTTGCTGCACTCAAAGAAGAGCAGGCTCTGCTGGCCAGGGAGTATGGGCGGGTAGTGCCACTGGCGATCAAAATTGCTCCGGATATGACGGATGAGGAGATTGCTGAAGTTGCCGCTGAGCTGGTTGCTCATGAACTGGACGGGGTTATTGCAACTAATACGACGCTGGATCGTGACAAGGTCAGTGGTTTTAAAACTGCTGAGGAAGCGGGAGGTCTCAGTGGCGCTCCGTTAAGTCAGAAGTCGACAGAAGTGATAAAGATTCTTGCTGGCGAACTTTCTGGTAAGCTGCCAATTATTGGTGTTGGCGGTATTATGGATGCGCAGACGGCGGCAGATAAGATTAAGGCGGGAGCCAGTCTGGTACAGATTTACTCAGGCTTTATCTACAAAGGTCCGGAGCTGATTCGGGAAGCGGCAGAAGCAGTTTACTCGGTTGAATCATAAGAAAGGCTATGATGCATATACCCGTCGCCTGTAAAGTTACTACTTTAGTTGGCTGCATTCGTTCACTTGCTGCCGCGTAGCAACTTGAAATTCTTTTGGGTATAGATAGACATCCTGATCTCGCAGAGCCCTGTCAATAAAACAGAGTCAATAACAACTGGTTTTTCTGTGAGATCAGCGGGTGGCTTTTGGAAGCCCCGGTACAGGGGCTTTTAACCAGCGTATTCAGAGTAAGTCGGCTGAATAGGAGTGGGAGAAGTTATACATTCGGTGTAACCCTGAAATACCCGTCATTCCTTCCCAGTTATCAACGCGACCTTCTCGCCAGCCACTTAACCACGACTGGCGTAAATCTGGCTCCTGATGGGGGCAGATGTCCTTGGAGCGGCCAGACAGGCCTACTTGGTATCCTTTATTAAAGGCTCTATCTGATTTATCCCTTTTGTGTCTTTTCAACATGGTAACTGCCTCTTGCTGATTTGGTTATTGACGGCCTCCCTGGCGCCTCAGGCTTTCTTTCTGTATTACCACACAGCAGACTTCACCCAATGGTGGGGGTAACTAGTCGCATAGTGCTAACTGTCCCCCAAAAAACAGTACGGGTAAAGAGTCAACTAAAGAAAGTATTCACCCAAGGAAAGTCAATGCTCTAAGTTTTATCCAAATCTGTTGCTTTTGTTGAAAAAACGTTGAGAATTTTTAGTTAATAAAAGCTGCTGTTTAGCTTTTTCAGGAATATGAAATTATGAGTACAACGATGCTGACTCTGTTTGCCAGTTGTCCCAAGGGGGTGGAATCCCTCTTGGCAGCAGAGCTAAAGGAACTGGGGGCCACTGATGTGGCAGAAACCGTTGCCGGAGTCAGCTTTGCCGGTAACCTCGAACTGGCCTACAAAACTTGCCTCTGGTCCCGACTGGCCAGTCGTATTCTACTGCGCATTGGAGAAATTGACTCTTCAGATAAGCACGTACTTTATCAGGGAATTCAGTCTTTCGACTGGGATGAGCACCTTGATCAGGGTTCCAGCCTGCGGGTGGATTTTAACGGCACAACGCCAGATATTACTCATACTCGTTTTGGCTCCCAGTTTGTGAAAGATGCGATTGTTGATCAGCTGCGTGATCGCCATGGCTGGAGGCCATCGGTGAGTAACAGTAATCCCGACCTGCGTATCAATGTGCATGCCAGAGATAAGCGGGTATTTGTTGCCATTGATTTATCGGGTCAGAGTCTTCATGAGCGTGGTTACCGTCTGGAAGCGGGCGAGGCGCCATTAAAAGAAAACCTTGCCGCTGCTATTCTGTATCGTGCCGGTTGGCCGGAAGTTGCCAGACAGGGCGGAACCTTGCTAGACCCAATGTGCGGATCGGGAACCCTGCTTATTGAGGGGGCCATGATGGCTGCGGATATCGCTCCGGGCCTGCTGAGACTCCACTATGGGTTTGATAAGTGGATGGGACATGTACCAAAACTGTGGCTGAGTGTTCTGGAAGAAGCGCGGGAACGCCGCACTGCGGGTCTTTCAGCGATGAAATCAACAATTATCGGTTATGAAGGTTTGCCGAAAATTGTAGGGCGCGCCAGGGCTAACCTCCAGCGCGCGGGTTTGAGTAAGCTGGTTACGATTCAACAACAGGAGCTGGCTAACCTCGAAGTTGATACCGGTATAGAGCCTGGGCTTGTGATTGCCAACCCGCCTTACGGTGAGCGTATGGGGGATGAAACCAGTCTTGTTTACCTCTACAAGCATCTGGGTGAAAAGCTGAAACAGCAAACTCCGGGCTGGCAGGCCGGTATTTTCACCTCATCCCAGGCGCTGGCCAGAAGTCTGGGGATGGGGCCTAAAAAGAGCTATACCCTGTTTAATGGAACCCTGTCTTGTAAATTATTCCTGTACGACATTCGTGAGCGTCAGCCAGATCAGCCCGGTAAGGCAAAGCCTGAAAGCGCTCAGCCCGCGGCCTCGTTTAAAGCCAGTACACCGGGTGGGGAAATGTTTGCCAATCGTCTCAGGAAAAACCTGAGGTTGATGGGTAAGTGGGTTAAGAAAGAAGGTATCGAGTGCTATCGTCTCTACGATGCGGATATGCCGGAATACGCGGTAGCTGTTGATATTTATAAAGATTGGGTTCATGTGCAGGAATACGCTGCGCCAAAAAGTATCGATGAAGACAAAGCACATCAACGGCTGTTAGAGGCCCTTGAGGTTATTCCGGGTGTTTTGGGCATTCCTGAAAAGCAGGTGGTTTTCAAGCGTCGTGAGCGCCAGTCTGGAAAACGTCAGTATGAAAAACTTGAACAGTCCGGAGACATGCTTGAAGTTAAAGAAGGGCAGTGTCGCCTTCTGGTGAATTTAAGGGACTATCTGGATACGGGACTGTTTCTGGATCATCGTAAAATGCGTTTGCGCATTGCCAGAGAAGCGGAAGGAAAGGATTTTCTGAATCTGTTCTGTTATACCGGCACGGCCACGATTCATGCTGCAGTGGGTGGTGCTGCCAGTACCACCAGTGTGGATCTGTCCAACACCTATCTGGGATGGGCCAGAAAGAATCTTTTGCTGAACGGCCTGGTAGATCGTAAACATCGGCTGGAACAGGCAGATTGTGTTGAATGGTTAAAGCAGGAAAAGCGTCAGTATGATCTGATTTTCATGGATCCCCCAACCTTTTCCAACTCCAAGCGCATGCGGGATGTGTTTGATATTCAGGAAGTGCATGTGGAGCTGATCAACCTGGCCATGGCGAGGCTGAGAAAAGGAGGGGTACTTTATTTCTCCAATAACTTCCGCCGCTTTCAGTTGGCAGACGAGCTGAGTCAGCAATTTAAGGTGGAAGAAATTACCACTTCCACCATTGACCGTGATTTTCAGCGCAGACCGGGGATTCATCGCTGTTGGTGTATTCAGTGCTAATTTTCCGAGGTGGTCGCAAAAGCCTTATCGCAAAAGCAAAAAAACGCGTCTATTCGTGTAGGTCGGTTCCCGTTGGGAGCCGACACCCTAACCAAACGCTGTGCATCATTTTGTACGGTATGCCGGTGAGCCTGGCGGCTGGGCCACGACTTGGCTCGCAAGCGAACCGATCTTCATCGAAACCACTTTTATCTCTTTTGTATCAGCCCCTTTGTGAAAGCCCATAATCATGTTCAGTAATATTTATAGTTCATATTAGTCTTTGTAGTTATAAGTTACCGCTCTTATAGTGCATCTACTCAGTTATGGATTGATGGGATAAATAATGAATCTGGAGATGATGAATCAGGAACTGTCGACACTGAGTCCACAGGCTATTGTTCAGTGGGCTGTCCAGCGTGCCAGTAAACCGGTTCTGACAACTAACTTTGGGCCGCATGAAGCGGCCATTATTCATATGGCAACTCAGATTAATCCGGATATCCCGGTAGTCTGGATTGATTCAGGATACGGTACCCAGGCAACTTACCGCTTTGCCGATGGGTTGATTCGACGGTTGAATCTCAATATCCAGGTTTTTCACCCGGAATACAGCCGTGGTTTTCGTGATGCTATTTATGGCGGTGTACCAGAAGTTGATACTGCTGAGCATGATGAGTTTACCCGTCAGGTAAAGCTGGAACCATTTGCCCGTGCCATGAAAGTGTCCACTCCGGACTATTGGCTGACAGCAATTCGCAAGGATCAGACCGAGTTCAGGCAGAACCTTAATGTCGTCAGTGAGACCCGTGACGGTTACTACCGGGTTGCGCCTCTTCTGAACTGGACTGAGCTTGACGTTGAGGAATATCTGGTCACTCACGATCTTCCTATTGAGGAAGATTACTACGACCCAACTAAAGTCTATGGGCACCGTGAGTGTGGTTTGCACACCTCGGTATCGAGTTAGCGCTTATCTGCAACAGTCTGTTCATCGGGCTGAAAAGCCTGATGAACATATACAGCTTTATTGCACCTCTCTTCATTCTTCATTCTTTACTTTTTACTGCCGCCACGACAGTCCGGCGATGCTGGTGCCGACTGGTTTCTTGCCTGCCACTCTGCCGGTGTGTAAGTATGAAGAGCCAGTGCGTGAATCTGCTCTCTCAATTCATCAGCCAGAAAACCATAGATCATCTGATGCCGCTTAACTGGCATTTTTCCCTGAAACGCCTCACTGACAATCACTACTTTAAAATGTGACTCCGAGCCCGGAGGCGTATTGTGCAGGTGGCTCTCGTTAGCTACATCAATGAAGTCATTCTGTAAGGACTCATTCAGCTTATTGATGATATTTTCTCTCATTCCCATACATCACCTCTTTAGTCCTGGCCCGAACGACAAGGATTTTGTCTAACCGGCTTGCAAAAAATCATTATATAACGCTATTCCCTGAGGCTGTAGACCATTCGCTTCTATGTTTATGGATGATTTTTTTTCATGGTCTATGCTCATACCACTTTGGTGTAGAAGCGCTTTGTTCAGGTGCTCTCAGTCTAAACGGCGAAGTCCTCCTTTTACTATATCTAAGGGTGTAGATCTCATGGGAAATCCGGAGAAACGTTTTGCTGGCAAGACAGCAAAATTTGCCATGACATTACTGTCAACTGCGGTGATCATCGCTGCCTCTTCAAACATTGCCCATGCCCATGCGAAAAGATTTGAAGCCAACAACAATGATAAAGGAAAAGTAGTGCCTCCTTACGCTGTTCAGGCTGATGGAGAGTCCAGGAGCCGGTCTAAATATAAAGCCAGAAGAGTGAATCGTAACCCACAAAATCTCAGTGTTTCCAAAGATTTCAAGTTTTACAAACAGGTTGCGTCGCTTGATCTGACTGACCCGATACAGGCAGAAACCTTCCTTCAATTTATGGATATCCGGCTGGCAGAAAAGGAATTGAATGAAGAAGTGGTGCTGGTGAAGGAAAATGAGCCTGAAGCGAGCATTCTAGAAAAAGCGGGTCAGGTTAATCTGGATGAAAAAGCGTCAGCTGCTGCCGAGCAGGCAAGACAAAGTGAGCAGCAGAGAGCGTTTAAGCCTCAAGCCGAGAAAGAGAAAAGTCCTCCTCCAGTTAAACCTGTGATACAAGCTGAGAAAAAATCGGTAGCCGATAAAGAAAAAGAAAAGGAAGAGGCCAGAATCGCCCGGGCTATTGAGCGTCGCGAGGCAAGGGAACAGGCAAAAGTCGAAAAGCAGAAAGCGGAAGCGTTGAGACTGACTGAGGAAAAGCGTAAGGCAGAAGAAAGAGTCTGGCTTGAAGCGAAAAAAGCGGAAGAGCGGAGACTGGCTGAAGAGGAACGTAAAGCTGAGGATAAAGCCAGGCGTGAAAAGCAAAAAGCTGAGGAATTGAGGCTCGCTGAAGAGAAGCGTAAAGCGGAAGAAAAACAGAAAGCGGAAGAGCGGAGACTGGCTGAAGAAAAACGTAAAGCAGAACAGCGGAAAGCAGAAGCGTTGAAACTGGCAGAAGAGAAGCGAATAGCAGCAGAAAAGGTCAAAGAAGAAAAAGGAAAGGCTGACAAGGCGAAAGCAGATACCCTGGCTCAGGGACAAAAACGTAAACAAGAGGAGCTGGAGCGCATTCGAAATGAGAGAAAGAAGGAGCGTCTTCAGGCTGAAAAGAAAAAAGAAGAGGCTGCACAGTTAGCTAAACAAGAAGCAGAAAACGCAGAGCAGATTAAACAGGCGGCTGCCAGGGTTCTGCCCAGTCGTCCTGTCGCTTACCAGATTGGATCGGAAGAAGACCCCAGGATCATTAACTTCGATCAAGCCATTACCCGCCGGTTCAAGGTTTCAGGTTCCTATCTGGATAAAGGAGAGCATGGCAATAATATCGTTAAGGATAACCGGGGCAGGGATTTCCTTAATGTGATTGCCTTCTGGGACGTGTTGGTGGAGCCTCAAAGTAATGGGGAGAACCATTACTACGGCAGCCTTCAATTTCCGCTCGGTAGCCGTCATCCGGCCATCATTAAAAACACCGTACAGGGTGATGAAATTGCACTGGGCTGTCAGGCCAATGAGGTCGTGGTATTAAAGGGTTTTGAAACAGAGGGTGTTGACTATACCCATGGGCTGGTGGATGCCTATCTCGCTCATTCCGTGGTGATGCCTGATGGAACCGTTGCTTTCCAGGAGGTCGTTCGCCAGCCTTCTTTCAGCCTGATCAATGTCGAAACCGGGTGTATGCCTCGTGATATATTCTCGCGCAGTCATGTTGATCCTGAAAGAATGGGACATGACAAAACCCTGCATGTATTACCAGTCAAAGAATAAGAAGTTACCAGTAGCTGTTCTCAGGTAGGCATTAAGGACTTTCCTTAATGCCTCCAGGGGAACTGTTGTGCTGCGCGGAGATTCTTTTTTACAGTACAAAGGAAAAAAACATTTCCTTGTGATCTTTTTTTCAATCTTTACCCTATGAAAATAGGGAGTGAATGCTAACCATTCTTTATCACCATCAGGCGGTCGCCGGTTTTAGCCTCGGAATGAATCCAGATGCTGAATGGGCTGCCGCCTGCGGATCGGGTAATGCTGCACTCCAGAGTCTGTATCTCTTCATCGAAGTCAGCAACAGGATAGCTGGCCTCAAAGCCCTCGTTCGATACCAGTGTAATATGCTCGCCAACCGAGACTTCAAAGGGTAAGCGTGTGGATACCTTGATCGTCACTTCTGTAGAGCTGACTGGCGTTAAATTCGTAATGACGCCGGGTACTTCGTCCCTGGTTGGCAGAGCCAGGCTTAAACTCTCACTCACCTTCGTCTGGCAAGTAAGAATATAACCTTTCTTGATTTGCTCCGCTGCCAGTGAGGACTGTGCTTCTGTGGGTACGCAGCCTGCAGTCACCCTGAGCATGCAGGAGTGACAGACCCCGGCTCTGCAGGAATAAGGTGCCCGGGCATGCTGACGCAAAAGACCATCCAGAAGGTTCTCTTTCTCATCAAGTGAGTAGCTGTTGCCCTGAAACTGAATCTCCGGCACGGGAAAGCCCCTGACAGTTGCTTTATATAATGAATTTGGTGTGCAAGTTTACAGCCTGTAATGGCTTACCACCAAAATAGAGGTCTGTCTTTTGAAGAAAAACTTTACCCCTTATGCGGTTAGTCAATGTTATTAGCTTTTGGCATTGGTATAATCTGTGCCCAATAATAAGAACCCGATGGGGTTTGCCTGCTGTACTGGTCAGGTCTGGCTGCGAAAAAATTTGCGAATTAAAACCGTAGGACAAGGGGTGAAAAACCAATGAGTGTTGTTATTCGGGAAGATGATTTAATTCTGAGTGTTGCGGACGCACTGCAGTTTATTTCCTACTATCATCCCATTGATTTTATTGATGCGGTTTATGAAGCCTACCAGAAGGAAGAGTCTAAGGCTGCTAAAGACGCCATGGCCCAGATTCTGGTGAACTCCAGAATGTGTGCGATGGGCAAGCGCCCTATCTGCCAGGATACCGGTATTGTCACCGTCTTTGTCCGCGTGGGCATGAACGTTCGTTTTGATACCGACCGCTCCGTTGAAGACCTGATCAACGAAGGCGTTCGCCGGGCCTATACCCATCCGGACAACGTACTCCGTGCTTCCGTACTGGCCGATCCGGCCGGTGCCCGCAAAAACACCAAAGACAACACGCCGGCCGTTATTCACATGTCCCTGATACCAGGTGACACCGTTGAAGTGGAACTGGCTGCGAAAGGCGGTGGCTCAGAAAACAAATCCAAAATGGTCATGCTTAACCCATCCGACAGCATTGTTGAATGGGTGAAAAAGACCGTACCAACCATGGGCGCTGGCTGGTGTCCTCCGGGCATGCTGGGTATTGGTATTGGCGGTACTGCAGAAAAAGCCATGCTGATGGCCAAAGAAGCCCTGATGGAACCCATCGACATTCATGAACTCCGTGAGCGTGGCCCACAGAACCGTGTGGAAGAGCTGCGTCTGGAAATCATGGATGAAGTCAACAAGCTCGGCATTGGTGCCCAGGGCCTGGGTGGTCTGACCACGGTGCTGGATATCAAGATCAAGGACTACCCAACTCACGCCGCTTCTCTGCCAGTAGCCATGATTCCCAACTGTGCGGCCACACGCCATGCCCACTTTACTTTGAACGGTAATGGCCCTGTTTATCAGAAGGCGCCAAATATTGATGACTACCCGGAAGTCAGCCTGGGTATGGGCGAAGGGGTACGTAAGGTTAATGTAGATAACCTGACCCATGACGACATTAAGAGCTGGCAGCCAGGCGATACCGTTCTTCTGTCTGGCAAGATTCTGACCGGCCGTGACGCTGCTCATAAGCGCATGGTGGATATGATCAACAACGGTGAAGAATTGCCGGTTGACCTGAAAGGACGCTTTATCTATTACGTCGGCCCGGTTGACCCGGTGCGTGATGAAGCCGTCGGCCCGGCTGGCCCAACCACCTCAACCCGGATGGACAAGTTTACCCGCACCATGCTGGAAACTACCGGTCTTGCCGGTATGATCGGTAAGGCAGAACGTGGCCCGGCAGCTATTGAAGCCATTAAGGACAATGAGTCCGTTTACCTGATTGCTGTGGGTGGTGCCGCTTATCTGGTCTCTCAGGCGGTGAAAAAGGCCGAAGTACTGGCCTTCCCAGAATTGGGAATGGAAGCGATCTACGAGTTTGAAGTGGAAGATATGCCGGTAACCGTAGCGGTCGACAGCCGTGGTGAATCGGTACACCAGACTGGCCCGCAGATCTGGAAGAAGAAGATCGAAGAGCAGGTGCTGGAGATCAAGTAAGGCACAAGGTTAGCCTTACTGTAAAAAGCAGAAGGGCAGCCAGGCACTTAAGACAATGGCAGCTTATTTGTGAGCTGCCATTTTTTATAGAGTGCAAAAAACAGGTATAAACCCCTGTTAAATATAATGGCTCCATAGTACTATTTTTAACAATGAAAATAGTGGCCAATAGTCGTTTAATAATTAATTTCATCCTCAATGCTTCTGGAGCTGGCTGAAGGGGCGGTAGCGTTGTTTTTGGTCGTATTAAATATCAGCCTGTCTAATGGGCTCCTGGTCGCATTCCCACCACGGTTGAGTATATGGGTATAAATCTGGGAGGTCTTGATATCCTTATGGCCCAGTAGTTCCTGCACGGTACGGATATCATAGCCATCATCCAAAAGGTGGGTAGCAAATGAATGCCGGAAAGTATGGCAACTGCCTTTTTTATAAATCTCTGCTTTTTGAATGGCATGTTTAACGGCGCGTTGCACACTGCTGTCATCGATATGGTAACGCATTTCTTTTCCGGAACGAGGCTCAATTGAGGTTTTGTAGGACGTAAACAAATATTGCCAGTGCAGACTGTAAGCTTCTGATGGGTATTTCCTGGCCAGAGCATCTGGCATCCATACCTCTCCCAGCCCCGCTTCCAGGTCAGCATTATGGTAATGTTTGACCATTGAAATCCGTTTTTTGATATCGGGAATCAACGCCTCAGGCAAAATCGTGACGCGATCTTTTCCGCCTTTGCCATTACGGACGATGATAACCTTACGAAAAAAAAATAAATATCTTTGATTCTCAGGTGAACTTGGCGTTAGGTGGCTTCAATAAGGTTTAATATGAATTTAGAATTTGATAGAAGAAATACAGCAAAAATATCATTGCAAGAATTTTGCTCGTGTATGGAACGCCTTATAGATGACGAGTTACTGATGCAATATGCAGTGATATCTATGCATAATGCATTGCAAGGGTATATGACTATTTATTTGAGAGATAATGATCTTTTAGATACTTGGAAAAATGATCATGCAAAAAAATGGCAAGAAGTCGAATACCCAAAAATGCTAGCTACAGAAGGTATTTATCAACCTAAAAGATACCCTCAGTTAGATTTTTTTATGGACCTTTTTGATAAGGTGTTTGCAAGTAAAAATCATAGTGTAGAACGAGAGTCAATAAATGCCTTAAACGAGCAGAGAAATAATTTCATACATTTTAACACTGATTATTTCACTTTAGAAAAGCAGTACGCTCTTGATGCATGCGCTGAGGCTCTTAAAGCCATAATTTTTATTGCAAGCTTGGACAGAAGGTTCTTCTATTACGAAGAAGAACAACAAGACTTTGAAGCGCTTTGTGAAAAAGCCAAAGGTCAGATCGGTGCTCACCAGCCACCTAATAAGTAAATCCACCGGACGCCTTCGGCGCCCGCTTCGCTCGGTGATTTAGGCGTTAGGCTTCTCAATCAATCACGCAGAAATCAATTAAGAAATGAAAGAAATTGAAATAGCTGAAGATACCAGTATTAGTTTATTTGGAAAAAACCTATCAACTATTTTAGATTTTTGGAAGTGGTCATATTCAGACTTAAAAGAACCTACTAATAGGGGTGACTTTGCAGAGTATTTAGTATATCTCGCTATCAAAGGAGAGTTGAGTAAAGAACATTATTCAACTCGAATGGATTGGGATGTAGTGGATTTTACATATGGCAATGGTATTAAAGAGAAAGACAAAAAGGATTATTTCTGTAGTTCAACTGGTTATGGTTGGGGCATTGAGGTTAAATCTTTCTCAACTTCAAATAAAAGTGACGTAAGATTTAAAACGCCTGAAAAAAATGGCTATAACTTTGAAGAAGGAAGTGCAATCAAACTAAAAAGGCGCTGGTCGGATTTGTATGTACTAGCTCTATTCAAAGACACTAAAAAATTCGAAGAAAATATTACAGAGTTAAAAAATTGGTATTTTTATGTAATACCAACCTATTTGATTGGCTCGGATTCATTGACCATAGAAATTTTACGAAAAAAGAAAATTATAGAAATACCATTTATTGCTTTGAAAAATGTTTTAGATAACACCATTATCGATCACTACGAAGGTCTAAAAGCTTGGAAAGAAGAAAGCGATTCATTAAAGAGTGAATATAAAGTGCCAACCAAAGCATAACAAAAAAATCCAGGTGACGCCTACGGCGCACCTGATTTAGGCATTAAGTTTTTGAGTCAGGAATTACATGGACTGGAAAGAATACGAAATTTATATAACGAAGCACTTTCAAAAGTTGTTTCCTCAAACTTCGATTCAGCACGATGTTCGCCGAGAAGGCCTGATGTTTAAGACCAAAAGGCAGATAGACATTCTTATTGAGGGTAAGGTTGCCGGCTTTGATTTAAGCGTAATTGTTGACTGCAAATACTTTAATAAAAAAGTTGATGTAAAAGAGGTCGAATCCTTTTTAAGCTTTTTACAGGATCTTAAAGCAAGCAAAGGAATCCTGATTACCAACAATGGATATAGCGAAGCCGCATACAATAGAGCAACATATGATTCTAAAGATATTGAGCTTCGTATAATCAACTTCGATGACCTTGAGAAGTTTCAAGGCTTTATGGCAATACCATACTCAAAATCTGAATGCGCCATCGTGACTTCTCCAGATGGCTGGGTGGTAGATGCATCTCCTCAAGGCCCGTATGTGGCTTCGTTCTATCCTGCTGGGTTATCTCAAGAAGAGGCGTTCCACACTGAGGGTTTTATTTATCTATCTTTCAGTCATAAAGATAAGAGCTGGCCCGATTTGCCTGACCTATTAGAGAAGCAGGCTGACGGAGCTAGAAACCACTATAATCAGCCTAAAATCGAATATATAGAGACTATTGATAGGGAAGACTGCTCATTGACTATGCGAGTTATTGATGCAGCAGAGATGGGAAGCACTATTGAATACACTGTGTTTCTAGATTATCAAAATGTCATCATATATTTGACGCTATTTACGGTTCGGGATAAAGAAAAACAATATATTAAAAAACTAGAGTGGATTGCTCAAAAACTAATAAAGGGTAATGTGATTTTTGATAAAAATGATGCCCCAATCAATGTGCAGCTATAAACTTAACAAGCGCGTCAAAAATGACGCCTGGTGGCGCATTTTACGCGAGCGTTATGTGGCAGGGGGGTTAATGTACGAAAAGTATCCTAAAAGTTATTTTGAGAGTCAGTGTTGGTATGAAAATACGTTTTTAGTAAACCAGACGAATTATATTTGTGAAAGTAACAGTATTTATAATTCTGGTTGTCACTTTACTTGCCTATCAATGATGTTAGGTGTCAATCCTGCTCATCTGTCTAGTTTGTTAGGTTCTGAAGGCTATTTCAGTATTGATGATAAAGGACTCATGTGGGACAACAATCACCCATCTAATGAGGGAGATTCAATTGTTATACCTGAACATTATAACAAGCTTGGTGAGTTTTCTAAGGCTAGCTTGAAACTGATCAAAACAGATAAATGCAACAACAATAGAGAAGTAATTGACCTCATAGAACAATATTCTAATTCTTACCATCACCTTATTTTGGGTAGTGATAGTCATTCTCTGTTGTTAGCTGGTTATGTTAATGAGAAATATTTTGTGTGGGATCCAAATACAGAAATAGAAAGCAATCAACACGATGCAATTGAAAAATGTTTGAACGGGTTACGCACTTTGGAGTGGACGTTTTCTGAATATGGTAGGGAAGGATTGCACGTCTGGGTATTTGAAGTCACATAACAAACAAATAAAGGCAGACAGCTAAAGCTGCCGCTTATTTGGGCGTTAGAAGCCTTTCAGCATCGTCATTGAAACAAGGAAATTTATGATTTGGTTAATCTCGGCAAATTCGAATGTCTACGATCATTCTCGTTCCTTTTCAGATTATGGTTTTGTTGATTGGAAACAAGGGAACACAAAGTATGAAGTGGGAGATACGGTTTACATCTATGTCACACGGCCTGAAAAGAAAATAAAGTACAAATGTAACGTTGAAAAAGTGAAGCTTACTAGTGCAGACATAAGAAACGATAAAGAGTACTGGGTAAACCCTAGCGAATATGAAGAATCATTAAGTGGAAATTTTATTCGTTTAAAGCTGATAGAAAGAACAAATAATGACTTGTTAGATTTGGATTGTTTGCGTGACAACGGATTGAAAAATGCGCCACAAGGGCCAAAGAAGCTAAATGGTAAGCTTTTAGATTACATAAATAACAACTTCAAACTATTTTTCAATGAGTTAGTTGAAGAAGAGGCTTTTGAAATAAAAAAGTCACTATCAATAGACTCAAAAACTCGTAAAACACGTATCTCCAAGGCGGCTAAGAAACCTAGGAAAATAGCTGTAGTTACATACGTATATGAACGAAGTCCTGATATAGTTGCCGAGGCATTGATTCGAGCTGATGGTGTTTGTGAAAAATGTCGCTCCCCAGCTCCATTCAAACGAAAAAAAGATGAAACGCCATATTTAGAAGTACACCACAAAGTACGACTATCTGATGACGGAGAAGACTCAATGGAAAATGTAATAGCACTTTGCCCAAACTGCCATAGAGAAGCGCATTACGGCTTCTAACGGATACTAACGGATATAAAGGACACCCATAAATAATTGACCAACTAGACAACTCATCTATCTTTACTCCGACAATCATAAATTGAACCGGAGTCACGATGACCACCGCCCGTAAAAACTTGATCGATACAGCCAGTACACCTTACTATCACTGTATGGCTCGTTGTGTCCGTCGGGCTTTTCTCTGTGGCGAAGATACATTCAGTGGCAAAAACTATGAGCATCGCAGGGAATGGGTGGTTGACCGGCTGAAAGAGCTGTCTGGAGTCTTTGCTATTGAAGTCTGCGCCTATGCCGTGATGTCGAATCATTACCATGTGGTTGTCTTCATCAATCGTGATTCTGGGGAGAGCTGGGATACCAGAACCGTGTTACAACGCTGGACAAGGCTGTTTACCGGGCCTCTGCTGGTACAGCGTTTTCTTTCTGGGGTATCACTGGATAAAGCAGAGTTGCTGCGGGTAGAGGAGTTTGCTGAAGAGTACCGCTCTCGTTTAATGGATATAAGCTGGTTTATGCGTTGCCTTAATGAGCATCTGGCAAGGGAAGCGAATAAAGAAGATGGTTGCAAAGGACGATTCTGGGAAGGGCTCTATAAAAGCCAGGCTTTACTGGATGAAGCAGCGTTGCTGACCTGTATGGCGTATGTTGACCTTAACCCAATCAGGGCAAAAATGGCCAGGACACCGGAAACGTCAGATTATGCTTCCGTCAAAGAGCGGGCTACAAAAGCCAGTGGTGGTCGGTTCAGAAAACAGCATGCTCACCTCAAACCCTTGCGTTCACAAGGTCAAAACCCGGAAACGGCTATTCCTTTTGCCCTGAGTAATTACCTTGAGTTGGTAGATTGGACGGGGCGTATCGTTCGGCAGGACAAGATAGGTTCTATTCCGGAGAATCTCCCACCCATTCTTGACAGATTGAAAATCGATCCGAATGAATGGCTGAAAACCATGAGTTGGAATAACCGATTCCGTCGGGCAGTTGGCAGGCTGGGGACTTTGAAAACCTACGCAAAACAGGCTGGCAAGCAGTGGCTTCATGGTATGCGCATCAGTCAGTCGATGTACCTTCAATAGCAGTAAGGTTGGAGTGTCTTCCAACTCTTTCTGCTTCTGTAGACCTTGACTTGAAACATTTGACAAGGTCTGTCGTCTACCTTTTCTCACCGAAGATAACCCATTGACAAGAGAGCACCCGAGCCTGGCTGTATGGGTCATGTTTCGCCATGTGTTGAGTGTCTGGGAATAAACTGGATTCTTTACGTATTCGGTCTCTGTACTTAATGTGCGTATTTTTCTTTGGTTATTCTGGTTCTGGTTAAATTTACAGGTTCTGGAAGAAAGGTAAATGAATTGCAGGGTTGGTCTAATAATTTATGGGTGTCCTCTACTAGATTATTAATTATTGAAAGGGTAGCCTAATAATTTATGAGTGTCCTTTCTAAACAGTGCTATCTCAGTTTGTTTCAAACTCATCAAGAAATATTATCCGAACATCGAATGGGTGCTGTCATTCTCGGACGCTACACGGTGCGGGGACGGAACCATCTATCGTGCTTCTGGTTTTGTTCTAACGCAGATCAATAAGAACAGTTCAATCATTAAGCTCCCGGACGGAACGGTAACCGCCAGTATTACCTACACCGCAGGCAAGAACATCCTGAAAATGGGTGGTGCGGCCAAGCTGCCGGAGGGAGCAGAATACCTTACCGGGTTTCAGCTTCGTTATATCTATTTCATCAAACCCGAAGCTCGCAAACGATTGACGGTGCCGGTCATCCCCTTTGACAAAATTGCAGAGGCGGGAGCAACCATGTATAAAGGTATTCAAGGTTTAAAAGCGTCTGAAGCAGGCGAAAGTCACGACCAGTGATTCAGCGGCGGTGCGACACCGACCCAGACGCTCTAATTATCGACCATGGAGAATACCAATAATTGGGTGCAGGGCATAGATGTAAATGCAAAAAAATAATCGCTATATCCGCATCCAGGTATGAAGAAAACCAAGCTTCCGTTATGGGAATGCGATTTAGCTTGACAAATAGAAAGCCACTAAAAATAAATCATGACAGCTAATCTTCTTCAAATCCTTAGCCCCCCTTTTTTTGATGCGTAACTTACAGGAATGATATGCTTTTGAAGCTTCTATGCTGAACCATTCTACAGGATATCAACAAACTATATGTCGCAAAGAATTTGACATGTCAGCAATATATAGTTGATGAGTTGCTGGAATTTATATGCTACCAAGCTAAGTTATTAGTGAGCCATAATTATAATTGTAGGAAATCTTTTAATTCTCGAATTTTATCATTATCAATTCTAAAATTTGGAGATACAAAACCGTCAATATGAGATTCTATTATTTCTAAATATTTTTTAACCCCTGTAAACAAGTGAAATGTTTCAAATAGATTTAGTAGGTATGAGTCATACCATATAGACAAATTTAAACATCTCAGATCATGATGCTTCATCATAAGGTTAGGAGTTAGTAATCCTTAAGCTAAATTTATCTCCTTCTCAAAATTAATTAAATAGTTGTCGGGCTCAATATATCGAAACAATGGCAAAAACCTTAACATCCTATCATTCATTAAAAAAAACCTAAATCTTCCTTATCAAATACATTGGATAGCCATGATTCTGATTTTGAAATAATTCGATGAGGATTTGCGGGATCAACAACAGTGACTTCACTTTTTATAGAGCAAATAAGAAATACATGATATTGATAATCTGAATCATAATATTTTACTGGTCTGAATTCGTGTGTAACCAAAACAACTTTCATTTTTCTTGCAATTTCAGATGGGATTTTTTCGAGTAATATTGCTACATTTTTGTAACAGTGCCCCTTATGAAATTCAATCATTTTAACCGTTTCTTTTATTATACTGAACTCCTGCTCTTCAATATTGTCAAGACAAGATGATCGACATCTATTAACCTGATTTATAATTCCAAATTCATATGGAGCGGTGTTGTATAAGCATTGATTATTAATTTGCATTTAAAAACTATACCATCAAAACCATACTGTATTGAGTGATTGTAAATTGAAATAAAAGTTCAATTATTTTTTGTAGGATCTGGGGTCCCTGAAGATAGCCAATTCTTGCGGGGGCGAAGGGGCGCGGCGTTTCGCTAGTGACAAGAGCAAAATCGGGGTTAACTTTCTACAGGAAGGAAAGCGGGGAAGGGGAATATTGTTACAGTAAGCTTGGCTCGGTTTTGCAGTGCTGCAAGTAAAAAAAGCTGGCAATTAAAGCCAGCAGTCAGTGCATCGAACCCTAGCCCGTCGCTGGCCACCAATGAAGGCACCAGCGAAACCATTCGGGCTCAGGGCTTCCAGTATTAACCAGCCACCGTGAATTTCCACTATTCGACCGGCCTGTTCAAAGTCGCTCCGGAAGGCCACCAGTTGGGCGACCTTGAATTTTTGTTCTTGTTTCATTTAACAATAGTTCGGACAGCTTTCAGCGAGGGAAACCATAGGGGAAATCAGTGAAAATAGAGAGACCATATCAATACCAAGCTGTCAGTGCTTAACCTCTTGAAGCTGGCTGATGCAAGGGAGAGGGATACGACTGAGCAGACAGCCATCTCCATTGCCAGCTGGAAGCGCCGGAAGTTCAACGAACGCATGCTATGCGAGTTTTTTGAAGGGTTAGGTTTATCCCTGAATGATGAAAAAGTCATCGATACCTACACGCAGCTCAGTAGCTATCGCTGCGTAAAAGTGTCTGAAGTATTGATCTACAGAATGATGGTGAATAAAGATCAACCTGACCAGAAAAGAGATGGACGTATAAATTATTTTTGCTATACATCGATAGTACAATTTGAATGCTAGGTTTTTATAGATGAAAAAATTACTACTTGCGGTTTATAGCGTGTTGGTTTTTATATCAGTAAACGTCTATGCAGGAGAGCCAATTAAAAACTATAAGGCATTGTCAGAAGCCTATGAGGCTATGGTTGATATTAAAGGGATACTCAATTTTGGTAAGTGTTCAAAGGATATAAATATACCGGATAAGCCTTACAAATGGGTTTCAATGAATTTTAATTCAGATCGTGTGTTCAAATCTGTAGATAATGAAGGTCGTGAGGCCATCACTTTCATCATCAATGATCAGTTCCCAGAAACCGTCAGTTCGGATGGCACTCATAAAGCTGTTCATATCTTTCAAGATGTTGCATTGGTAGTAATGGAAAGTGATGTTCTCATGTCTTTGTTAAGAAAAGTGATCCCGGATCTAAGTGATTTAAGTTCGGAGGAAATTGAATCGGATCTTATTGTTTGTGATTGGAGTGCAATATCTTTAGAGAAAGATACTCATCATCATTAACAATAGTTCGGACATTTTTCAGCGACGGAAACCATGGGGGAAATCAGCGAAAATAGAGAGACCATATCAATACCAAGCTATCAGTGCTTAACCTCTTGAAGCTGGCTGATGCAAGGGAGAAGGATACGACTGAGCAGACAGTCATCTCCATTGCCAGCTGGAAGCGCCGGAAGTTCAACGAACGCATGCTATGCGAGTTTTTTGAAGGGTCAGGTCTGAACTTCTACAAGCGGTATAGTTCCTATCAATCCATACACTGGTAAGGGAATGCAAATTGATGCAGTTTGAAAACGTCAGGTCTGACGAAGTGCCCCTGGAACTTCTGCTCGAAGCCGATCCTTCTGAAGCCAGTATTCTGTCTTACCTGGGAGATGGCTGGTGTTTCGTTGCCAGAGAGCATGACCGTATTGTTGGGGCCTGTATCGTCAAAACGATCTCGAATGGGTGTGCTGAAGTTTTCAATGTATCGGTCATGCCGGATCTACAGGGCAGGGGGATTGGAACGCAGTTGCTCAACTATGTCATTGATGACCTCTCTTGCCGGTCAATACAACGTGTTGAGCTGGGGACAGGCACCTTTGGTTATCAGTTGACGTTCTATCAACGGCTTGGGTTTCGGGTATCTGGCGTTATTGCTAACCACTTTCTTGACCATTATCCGGAACCCATTTTTGAACATGGCATTCAGCATAAGGACATGTTGCGGCTGTATTTGAATCTTGTTGATTAGCGCTGCTTTAACGACCGCGGCATGGGGTATGTGCAGATAATTACAGGTTATAGAGCCTGTGCCGAAATATCAGCTGGAACTGTGGCTATGCATGATAATTGCAAGGCTGTGTGAGTCGCGGCAGCTTTTACGGAAAATGCTTCACACCCTGTAAGCTATATGGATTCAGCTCTAAAGGTTAAGCGTTGATTAAATGCTACAACAACTTTTAGTTGATAAGGCCAGTCAGGGGTTCACATCTCAGACAATATTAGCCTCTCAGGGATGATAAGAATGAGCAACAAAATATTTTTGGCAGGGATTACTGCTTTATTGCTATCAGGTTCAGTCGTAGCGAAAGCTGTAGATTCATCTTCATCAACGTGGACAGGACAATATATTGGTTTTACGGGTGGTTATTCCCGAGGAGCCGCAGACCCGACAGCCAATGCGAAAGCGAATGGTTATTTTATAACCACTGATCCAGGTCAGCTGGATCCGGTTGCATCTCATGATATAAAGGCTGGTAATGTCAGTGGCACGGTGTTTTGGGGTGTAAACCGGCAGTTGGACAATATCCTCTATGGGATTGAGGTTGATTTGTACCTGACTGATTACAATGAGCGATATCGTTCTGGAAATGTTACCTATCTAACACAGCCAGCACACACCTTTGAGATAAATTCCAGAGTTAAATCGAACATAGCCTTGAGTTTACGCCCTCGATTAGGTTATCTCACAGGAGGTTCTCTTTTTTACCTTTCTCTGGGGCCGGTGCTCAGGCACTTTGAATATAACTTCAGGTTCACAGATACATTTGCATCAGAGTATGCTCACAAGAGTGATCAGCAATGGTCACTGGGTTGGGCTGCGGGTCTGGGTTTTGAGCAGCATTTGAAAGGGGCATGGTCTTTGAAGGTAGAGTATTTACATTCATCCTATAAGGGCATTGTTGATTTAGATAGCAGTCTCAGAACTGTCCCGGCAGATGGGTTTAAGCATTCCCTGGAATTTAAAGAACAGAGTTTTCGGGTCGGTTTTTACCGTAGGTTTTAGTGAAAAGAGTATCTTGAATCATTGATGGTATGGATGAATCGAAGAAGAATAACGGCATCTTAATTGATGCCGTAGATAGTGATCATCGCTTTATGCAGGCAAAAATCGCATTGCCAGCGTTTTCTTCCAGCGGGATTATTTTTTCATAGTCATGCTCAAACGTATAAACCTCAAAGTAAGGGCTTAATAACCTTTCGAGTTCGCTGAAGCTTATGGCTACCATGGGGTGCTCATCCTGCCAGAACTGTCTCTCCTGTACTGTACTTTTCTCAATACTCAATCTCAGTGACTGTTTATCGCCAGTCCCACAATAATTCCAGCCAGAGCTGAAGATGAAATGGCTGTCATCATAATCAACCGTGTGGCTCACCACAGAGCTGTTACTGATCATGGTTTTTTCAACAGCATTAAAACAAAATAAGCCGCCCTTATTCAGTGCTGCATGAGTACTGGCAATACACGACCTGAGTCTGTCAATGCCATTGCTGTAATGAATGGAATAGAGAAAACAGGTAATCAAATCTACAGGCTGCTCAACTACAAAGTCACACATATCCTCCAACATAAAATCGGCCTCAGGACAGCGGAGCCCGGCAATATCCAGCATGGGTTGGTTAATATCCAGACCACTGCTCTGATAATCCTTATCAATAAAGTGGCGAACATGTGGGCCTGTGCCACAGGCAAGATCCAGATGATTTGTGCCGTTATTACCGAATAGTTGATGCAGTCGATGCACGTAATCACTCTGGTCCTGATAGTTAATGTCTGCACACATTAAGTCGTAATAGCAGGAGAGATCCGTATATAAGGCATTTGAGGAAGCAGTAATCAAGTGCTGTTACCCGGAAAAAATTGGTGGCGCATAGGCTCTGTTGACATAATCATCGCAACCACAGCATTAGAGCCGCCAAAGCCAGCATTCCCATGTAATTGACGGCTTTCTTCTCAAATCGGGTT
>OODV01000275.1 GCA_900299555.1 uncultured Endozoicomonas sp. | reverse complement strand
GGTGGTTAGCGTTGTAGAGATAATCCAGCTGAAAGGTCTTGTTGCAACTTCGGCACAGGAACCTTTGGAGCCCTGATCTGGCCTTTCCATTTCTGACAATATCATCAGATCTACGACAGTGAATACAGACAACTTCAATAAAAGCCATGGCAGTACAGAACAAAAGACTGGCATAGTAGCAGACTTCAGTTTAATTAATAGTCATCAACTCTTTTGAACCTTCACCAAATAAAGAATGGAACCAAGTTTTCAGGAAAAGTCCTGAACATTTTGGATGATGTGAATTGATGGAAGGAAAGGTATCTAAAAAACGATGATTGTAGAAAAATTAACAATGCGTACAGTTTTTTTAATTCTTTTTTGTTAAATTAGCACAAGCTATCTCAGTCTTTTATCGTCTTCATGGACGATAATGAGTAAAAAAAGAATAAATTATGAAATATACCATCGATATTGAAGAGTTTAGCCGGTTAATTAAAGCTCTTTATCAGGGCATTCTGGAAAATGTGCCGTGGTCTGGTTTTCTTGATCGTCTGCAAAGTAAGCTGGAAGCAAATTATGTGACGATTGTCATCAGTCCTCCTACTGACGACCATGACGGTCTTTTTCTTACCACAGGAACGACCGGAAAAGACTTTGTCGCTTCTTATAACAGCCACTTCTATGCAATGGATCCTTTTGTTGATTTGCCCAGTGCCAAAGTGGTGAGCCTTGATGAATTTATTTCAAGCAGTGAGCGGGTTGACTCAGAGTATTGTCGACAGTTCCTGGAGCCAATGGATGTTTTTCATGTGCTGGGGGTGGATATCAGGACTGACAATGGGGCGAAATACAGCCTGCGAATCAGCCGGGGACGCGAAAGCAGCGCTTTTAATGATGGGGATAAGGCCTTTGTCGAGATGCTGGTGCCTCATTTGCAGGAGGCGATTGAACTGCATACCCAGTTGGGACGAATTGAAACAGAGCGGAACCTTTATGCAGGTGCTGTGAATCAGCTGGCAGTGGGAACCATTATTCTTGATGAAGAGGCCAAAGTGCTCCAGAGCAACCAAGTGGCCAGTGATCTGCTGAGAGAGAAGGATGGTATTGAACTGATCGGAGGTTCTCTACAGGTAGGAAGCAGTCGTGACACCCGGCGTTTGAAAGAGCTGATCAGGGATGTGCTGGCTGCCCAGAATGATAATCAGCCTTCAGTGGTTGAGGCATTGAGAGTACAAAGGCCTTCAGGCAAGAGTGATTTAGGTATCGTTGTGCGTTCTGTTCAGCCCTCTCAATGGTCGAAAGCCAAACATACACCTTCTGTTGTTTTATTTGTTGGGGATCCGGAGCAGCAATCTCAGGTGCCGAGGGATGTTGTCAAGACCTTGTTTGATTTAACTCCTGCAGAAGCTCAGCTGGCGATGATACTGGCAAACGGGCTCACCCTCGATGAAACTGCTGAGGAACTTGGGATTAGTCGAAATACTGCCAGGGCGCATTTACGTTCGATCTTTTCTAAAACTGGAGTAACCCGTCAGACCATGCTGGTGCGCTTGATTCTGAAAAGTGTTGCAACGCTGGGTTGATGCTTCAGTAATCTTCGATTGCCATAGGGATATGGCAGGTAAGTCATTTTTCACTTTGTTTAATTTGCAATGCTGTTTTGGCTTTGTTTGTGGCCGAATTTGTTATTGTCTGTTTGCTGGCTTTAATCATAAGGTACAGCCATTGTTTCAGAGGTTTGCAGTCTTTCACTGTCTAATCACTGGAATCCGGGATCTAAAAAAACAACTATAAAAAAGAAGCATTGCGACAATGGATATAACAAGCCGTAAATTCCTTCTGGGGAAAGTCTTTCGTTCGACTGCTTTGTGCTGTAAACGTTCTCGTAGTTTGGGTGTTAGTGCGCTCCTGATTGGCAGTCTTTTTACCTCTGGTCATGTGAGTGAAGCGAATGCAGCTAACCCGGCTCCTCGCAATCCACACCTGGCAGATTCTACCAATCCTATCGGTCACACCACGTCAGCCCAGCAGGACTCCGTTCCCCAGGCAGGCCCGATCGGACCAACCCGCACTTTGGATGATTTTGAACTGCAATATCGCCATTTTGGCCCTTTTCAGTTTGGTACGAGTATTTCCGGTGTCTATCCAGACGGTAAACGGGTGTTCTGGAGCAATGGCGCCAATGGTGTGTTTAAGGCTGGACATGACAGCTTCAATATCATCGATCGCTTCCCGATAGAGGGTAAGGAGTTCAGCCGTCCTGAAATCGAGGGTGCACTTGAAGAGCTGCGCTCTCGAGAAGGGCTTTCCGCTATGTATTTTGCCTTTAAGCAGGCGGATATGTTTAAGGAGCTTTCTGGTGTCTATACGTTGTTGGACAATAATCACGATTACTATATTGGTGATAATGGTGGTCGTGGTATCACCGTTTACGGAGATGCCGATCCCTCTGATTCAAACAGCAAAATTGTGAAAAAACGGCAGTGGACCATGCCAGATTCGGTCAGTGGTCTGATGATCGGTATGAATATGACCTTTGACGGCTGGATTGTGTTTGCCACCGAGCATGGTTATATCGTTTCCGTTAAAAAAGATTTCTCTGAAGAGCGGGTTGTCCGTCTGAATTACGCGGTTGAAGAAGATGCAGAGAATGCTGCAACCGGCCCCACCGGGAAAGGCTGGGTACGAAATGGTCAGGCAGTTGATGAAAAGGGTATCTATGTTGCTTCCCAGAACCATATGCACAAAGTCATCTGGCAGAATGAGCAGCTCTCTGTTGATGAAAAGGATGGAGCCTGGAGCGTTCAGTACAGCAATACGGCAGGGCAGGGGACTGGTTCTACACCGAGCCTGATGGGTTTTGGGGATGAGGATCAGTTTGTGGTGATCACCGATGGTGATAAAAAGATGAACCTGCTGCTCTACTGGCGGAATGAGATTCCTGCAGATTGGAAGCAGCTGCCAGAAGCGAATGATCGTCGTGTCGCTGGTATTATTCGTGTGGATATGGGTAATCCGGAGCTGGCCGTTCAATCTGAGCAGTCGGTGGTGGTGTCTGGATATGGCGCAGCGATGGTGAATAACACGCCAAGAATGCCATGGTACTATCCAGAACGTGCTGCCATGTTACTGAATGGTTTCCTCGGTACCCGGGAAGAGTATCAGCCCTATGGCGTCCAGAAATTTGCCTGGAATCCCGAGAAACGACAACTGGAAAACGCCTGGGTTAATACGTCATTAAGTTCCCCGAATGCCATGCCCCTGGTAAGCGCTGGTTCAAATATCCTCTATACCACCGGAGCCAGAAATGGTGAGTGGACGCTGGAAGGCATCGACTGGACAACCGGAGAACCGGTCTTCCACTATGTGCTGGGGGATGAGCGATACAATACCCTGTTTGCCGGCGTGTTACTTGATGAAGACGGTCATATTTTCTTTGGTACTTCATTCGGCAAGGTGCGTTTGAAACCAAGAAAAGAAAAGGGACTGAATACGGCCAGTAATTAGTTGGAGTAGTTCAGACTTAATCTGACATTTCTTTTCAAAAAAAGAAAAGGGTTACCGATTTAG
>OODV01000183.1 GCA_900299555.1 uncultured Endozoicomonas sp. | reverse complement strand
CTAAATCGGTAACCCTTTTCTTTTTTTGAAAAGAAATGTCAGATTAAGTCTGAACTACTCCATTTAATAGTTACGGACGTTATATCCTGAGTGTTAGGATCCCGAACAAGCAGTCCATCAGTGCTTTTACCCGCCAGTTCCGCATCAATCAGTTCCTGCAAGCTCGGCGTATAAACCATATCCTTAACTTCAATCGAATAGAAATCGACACCGAGATTCAGCTCATCAATTGGGCTGTAAACAACCCCAAAGTTAAATGATTTCGACTTTTCTGCCTCGAGATCTGGATTGGCAGCATGAATCGTATCGTACTGACGGTCATAAACTTTATTGCCATCACAAGGAGAAACGCTATCCACCTGACACTTAATATAATCCACTGCAGAATCTGCAGATTTACTGTCAGACTTATACAATGATGTCAGACCCGGTGCGCGAAAGCCTTTTGCCCACGAACCTCGAACAACAAGGTTATCCATTGGCTGAACACGAACCGATGCCTTGGGACTTACAGCACTACCAAAATCACTGTAACGGTCATAGCGGGCAGCAAGATTTAACTCAACCATGTCATGCACAGGAATCAAGCTTTCAATAAAGAGTGCTTTCTGTGTACGGTCGCCCCCACTATTGTTACCTGATGAGCCAAGCACATTACCTGCCGCTGATTGTGCATCGTACTCATCTTTGTAGTCCTGTCGGGAAGCTTCGGCTCCAACATACCAACTAACAGGATTTTCAAAGAGCTCTCCAAGCTCAAACTGTAAACCACCGCTGACATCAGCATAGGAAACTTCAATATCTCGGGAGATATCATATGTCATTTCCTTTATCACATCAGCACTGAACTCACCGGTAAGATGGTCAAACCCGACACCCGAATTAACAGCCTCTTCGGCAACGCTTCTCAGGACATAACCTATACCTGTCTTATCACTCAAGGACTTGGAGTAGCGTGTTGCAAGATTCCAGTCTACGTAAGTACCAAACAGAGAATCAATGGAACCATTGAGAGAGCTGGTCAAAATAGCACTGAAATCTTTGACTTCGTCATCACGGGGGCCAACCTGATCAAATCGATAGTACATTTCAGCATCATTACCAACACCAGTGTCATAACCATTATGACCGAGAAGGGCATCACCTCCTGTTGTTCCACCTTCGACGGTAAATTTATCCGCAGCAGGCGCAAACCGTCCAAAACTTCGATTAAGCCCAATAACCGCCTCATTACTCCACTCAATCTCATCGCTTAGCGAATAATTTGAGCTAATAACAAACTGGTCGCGCTGAGTTTCTGTCGTCAAGGCAGCAACTTCTGCATAATTATACAGACACAAACCAGCAGCACTGACAAAGTTCTCTGCACCACAACTGGCTCCATTCAGGGCCTTATATGCCGTTGTCGCACCTGCAACCTTGCCCTGTATATTCCGTCCATAAAGACTAAGTCCTTCGCTAGCAGGCTCATAATCCTTGAATTTTATAATCCCCCGTTCATCATGCTCATAAGAGAACAGAATATTGCCCCGCTCCCCGGCAGCTCCACCCGTTATAGAGAATTTTCGCTCATCAGGACCTTCTATTTTCGTATTTGCCCCACCAACTTCAACATTAACCCCTTCAAAATCCTTTCTTAAAATGATGTTAACCACCCCACCAATGGCATCCGAACCATAGACAGCAGAAGCCCCATCCGCCAGGATTTCAATACTCTCCACGGCCGCTGCAGGGATTGCATTAATGTTTACGGCCCCACCACCATGAGCACCAGACATTGGCATACGTTTGCCGTTTAATAGGACTAGCGTTCTTTCTGCTCCAAGCCCACGCATATCAACAAATGCCTGGCTTTGCCATGAACTTCCAGAGCGCTCCGAAAAGGAACCAAAAGAATTATAAGTAGAATTACGCAACACATCGGCCACAGTCAATTGCCCACTGCGATCAATATCTTCCCGGGTAATAACCGTAACAGGCGTTGCACCCTCAACATCCACCCGAGAAATCCGCGACCCGGTCACCTGGATTTTTTCCAGCTTTTCCACCGAATCCTCATTGGCATACGCCGCCGTCGAGGCAAACGAAGACCCTAAAGCAACAGCAACCGCTGTGCTTAACATCGTCCTTCTGAACATGTTTATCCTTGCTCACTTATTGTGTTTATTATGGCCAGCCTGAGCTTGTGGCTCCCTGCCTACACCGCCATGGGCGAGGTATGCTCTACTGCAAAACTCCATTGCAGTCCCCCGTTCTGAAAATACCGCCCGCATATCCGGGCCAAACCGTAATTTTCAGAGTTATTGGCCTGTCACCAATTATGCTGCAACTGTCGGTTAGATAGTTGCCGCCATACCTGTACTGATGCTTCCACATTCAGAAACACGCCTTTTGCACAAAGCAAGAACTATTCCAACTTTCTCAAAATACAAGAAAACCGAATCTGAGCCCTATACATAAAACGAACGTATGTTTCATTAATGTGACAGGTATAGGGAATTTAATTTTTTTTAAAGGAGAAAAGCAACCGACCAGTTCAAAAAAATAGGTATTTTTACATATATTTTTTTTCGCAAGAGTTTTTATCTGCAAAAAACCTGTAAATACAGTGTTTTTCTCCAGATTCAGTGTGGCCAGCCTGAAATATTCGACAGTAGACGTTAAAAACCGGCTTGCACCATAACTGGGCAGCCCCGAAAAAGGCGCACCAATAGAAGACAGATCACAAATATTCCCGAACGGGGATGACGATGTCAGTACAAATACGTACAATCCGGAACTGTCCGATCAGCCGAAACAGCGGCGATCTCTTTACCAAGTATGCGTTTATGGTTGATCGCCGACAGAACGCATGGCGACCAGGTGCCTACCAGCCCTGACCACCGACAATAATAACGAGAATGATTTCTATGCAGCGAAACACCACCAGGCAGTGGGTCGCTATTCTGACTGCAGCCCTGCTGCTTTCGGGATGTTCAGGCCCCTGGAATGATCCAAACCCAGCTACAGACCAGGATAAAACAACCTACTTTGGCAGCTTTATCACCCGACCTAAACATCTTGATCCGGTCAGGTCGTACAGTGCTGAAGAGGGCCTTTTTCTGGACCAGATCTATGAGCCACCATTACAGTACCATTTTCTGAAACGACCCTATGAGCTGCAGCCCGCCACGGCAGCGGCAATGCCCACCCTCGAACTGCTGGATGAAAACCTGAACCCTTTACCGGAAGATAGCCGGGAAGCGGCCTTCAGCCGGATAACCATACGACTAAAGCCTGATACCTTCTATCAGCCACATCCGGCACTGGCCCGGGACCAGCAGGATAACCCACGCTATTTTTTTGATAACAGTCAACAGAGTGACGGATACAAACTGCTGAGTGACTTTCCGGTTACCGGCACCCGCGAGCTTAATGCGGATGATTATATCTACCAGATCAAACGCATGGCCGATCCCATTAACAAGTCTCCCCTGATTGGCCTGATGTCCGATTATATTGTCGGGATGAAGGAGTTCGGTGAATGGGCAAAAGCGACCAGGACAGATCACCAGTGGCTGGATTTACGCAGCCAGGATATTGAAGGGCTGAAAAAGATTGATGACCTGACTTTCTCGATCCGCATCAAAGGCATTTACCCACAGTTTCAATATTGGTTGGCCATGCGCTTTTTTGCCCCAGTGCCCTGGGAAGCGGACCGCTTCTATCACAACCCGGGTTTTGCCGATAAAAACCTGGTACTGGACTGGAACCCCATCGGTACCGGCCCGTTTATGATGACCGTTAACTCTCCCAACCGGGAGATCGTACTCGAACGCAACCCGAACTACCGTCAGGATTATTACCCCTCTGAAGGCTCCGGCGATGATGCCAAGCGCGGTTACCTGGACGACGCCGGTAAACAGTTGCCGTTTATCGACAAAGCCATTTTTCAGTATGAAAAAGCCGCTACTTCCATGTGGAGCAAGTTTGTCCAGGGCTATTACGATCGCTCCGGTGACGGTAACCCCAATATCAATACCGCGACCTTTGACCAGGCCTTTACCGTTGGTCCCGACGGGCTCGAACTGACCCCGGAACTTGAGCAGCGGGATATTATTGTCGATGAAGAGATCCGCCCCTCCCTTTATTACACCGGCTTTAATATGCTCGACCCGGTAGTGGGCGGTTACACCGAAGACAAGCGGAAACTGCGCCAGGCGATCAGCATCGTTTACAATGACCAGGAGTATATTGATATTTTCCGTAACGGTATCGGTCAGGTTGCCCAGGGTCCTATACCTCCCGGTCTTTATGGCTATGCCGAGGGCAAAGAGGCCACCAATCCCTATATCTTCGACTGGGATGAAGCCACCGGCACACCAAAGAGAAAGTCCGTTGATTATGCCAAACAGTTGCTGGCCGAAGCTGGTTACCCCAACGGCCGCCACCATGAAACCGGCAAGCCCCTGATCCTCTATATGGACACCACGGCCGCCGACAGCAGCCCACGGTCGGACTGGATCAAAAAGCAGCTGGCGAAGATCGATGTCCAGCTTGAGTTCCGCACCACCGACTACCCCCGCTTCAAGGAGAAAATGCGTCAGGGCAATACCCAGATGTTTGGCTGGGGCTGGCTGGCAGACTACCCGGATCCGGAAAACTTCCTGTTCCTGCTGGATAGCCGACAGGGGCTGGTTAAATGTCAGTGCGATGGCAGTAATTCCACCAACTATGACAATGCGGAGTTTGATCAGCTATACGACAAGGTTAAAGCACTGCCCAATGGCCCTGAGCGGTTGTCGGCCATTAACCGTATGGTTGAGATTGTCCAGCAAGACAGTCCGTGGATCTGGGGTTTTAACAATAAAGATTACTACCTCTCCAATCAGTGGGTATTCAATACCAAGCGCCACGGCATCAGCCAGGGAACCCTGAAATACCTCCGGCTTGACCCTGAGCTCAGGGAACAGAAGCAGGATGAGTGGAACCGTCCGGTAGTGTGGCCGCTGATAGCCAGTATCGGGTTGCTGGTTCTGCTGGTTGTTCCGGGGGTTCGTGCCTACCGTCGGCGTCAGAAACTGACCATCCAAACCAAATCGTAATCCGTCAGTTTCAGGTATGGATTTACACGGGAAAGTCTGCCGCCAACACCTCGTTCCCACGCTCCGCGTGGGAATGCATACGGAGCTGGTTAGATGAGGAAGAGCTACTATCTGGCAGATTGTTCGGGAATTCCATACCAGTTACTAAGTGTGTGGAGAGTTCGGTATGCATTCCCACGCAGAGCGTGGGAACGAGTTGGTCGGAGGATGACGTCCGGGAGTGAAAGCCTCCTATTTCGCCCCCTCTCAACCGCAGGCACGATACTCAATTTTTTTCAGCCAGAAATACTACAGATATTTCTGTCGAGGTAAGGATATGCTCACATATATAATCAGAAGACTGTTTTACGCTATCCCCATTCTTATTGGCGTCAATCTGCTGACCTTTGTCCTGTTTTTTATTGTCAATACTCCGGAAGATATGGCCCGGGCTCACCTGGGTGATAAATATGTCACCGAACAGGCCATTCAGGACTGGATTGCCGACAAAGGCTATGATCAGCCCCTGTTCTTTAACGCCGCAGCCGGTGGACTCGACAGCCTGACCGAGACCGTCTTTTTCAATAAATCGGTAAAACTGTTTGCCTTTGATTTCGGGGCATCTGACGAAGGCAGAAATATACGGTCAGATGTGGTGGACCGTATGGGCCCAAGCCTGGCCCTGGCCCTGCCCACCTTCCTGATTGGCATCTGGATCAATATCACCGTGGCATTGATGGTGCTGATGTTCCGGGGCAGCAAGCTGGATCGTTTTGCCGTGGGTATATTTGTTACCCTGATGTCCGTTTCTTATCTTTTTTACATTATTGTTGGCCAGCATTTTATCGCCAAAATATCAAGACTGGTGCCGGTTTCCGGATTTAATGATGGCATAGACGGCTGGCGTTTTCTTATTCTGCCGATCCTGATTGGCATTATTGCCGGTATCGGCGCCGGTTCCCGATGGTACCGTTCCCTATTTATCGAGGTTTCCGGCCAGGACTTTGCCAGAACGGCCAGGGCTAAAGGGGTCAGCGAGGCCGGCGTACTGTTCCGTCATATCCTGCCTAACGCCATGCTGCCCATCCTGACCGGTGTCGTTGTAGTGATTCCCACCCTGTTTATGGGCAGCCTGGTGATGGAATCCTTCTTCAGTATTCCCGGACTGGGCAGCTATCTTCTGGATGCTATCCGGGCACAGGATTTTGCTATCGTCCGGGCGATGGTCTTCCTTGGGTCGGTCCTGTATATCATCGGGCTTATTCTTACCGATATCTCCTATACCTGGGCCGATCCCCGGGTTCGATTGAGCTAAACGACAAAGGGATGTAATTATGGATTTCGAAATCGGACCAGGCCTGCTCAATGAAAGTGTCCTCTGGACTATTCTCTGGAGCGATGTGTTGATCTTTTTCCTGGTGGGCGCCATCACTTTCTTTATTCTTTCGTTGAAGAAAAACCCACAGAATCGGGAGCGCTGGCAACAGGTTTTCTCGACCCGGCTGGGTATGAGCTCCTTTGTGATCATCATGGCCTATGTGGCTGTTGCCCTGGTGGACTCGGTACATTTCCGCAAGGCGCTTCCTTCGATACCAGCAGCTGCCCAGTGGCAAACCAGCGAACAGGTCTTTTACAGCAACGAGGTCAACAGCCTGCTTGACCTAGCACTTGGCGAGATGGGGGAGATGCCGGAAAGAACCTACTCTGCCCCATTCGCCCTTAAGTCCTGGAACAAGGAGAACCTCCTGCTGCCCGATGGCGAACGGGTGCGTGATTATCCCGAACTGGCCTTTGGTGGCAGTCATCTCGACAACCCTGAAGATTTTAGCCGCGATATTGTTGTCAACTCGCTACTGGGTATTGCCAAAGGTTTAGCCATTGCCCTGCTATTTATTGGCCTGCATGCAGGCTGGCTGAAGAAAAATGGAAGCGGCACAACAACTCTGCAATGGCGTGCGGGCTGGATCACCTTTGCCATCATTATGGCAGCGCTTGGCTGGCTGGTGACCATGGGGAACCTTTACCACGTACTGGGTACTGACCAGGCGGGCAATGATACCCTTTATGAAAGCCTGAAGGGCATTCGCACCGGTGTATTGATCGGTACCCTGGCTACGTTGATCACCATGCCTGTTGCCATTACTCTTGGCCTTGCTGCGGGTTACTTTAAAGGCTGGATTGATGATGTGGTCCAGTACATCTATACGACGTTGATCTCCATCCCCGGTCTACTGTTGATTGCTGCGTCTGTTTTGCTGTTCCAGGTCTGGATCAACAATAACCCGGATTATTTTGAAGTGGGTCTGGAAAAAGCCGATGCAAAATTCCTGGCGCTCTGCTTTATCCTGGGTATTACCAGTTGGACGACATTGTGCCGGCTACTGCGGGCAGAAACCCTGAAAATCAGCCAGCTGGATTATGTACACGCTGCCCATGCTATTGGCGTCAGCCATTTCCAGATAATCAAACGGCATATTCTGCCTAACCTGAGCCATATCATTATTATCTCTTTTGTTCTAGATTTCTCCGGGCTGGTGCTGGCGGAAGCGGTGCTCTCCTATATTGGCGTGGGCATCGACCCGGCCATGGCCAGCTGGGGCAATATGATCAATATGGCCAGTACCGAGCTCTCCCGGGAGCCTGCCATCTGGTGGAATCTCTGCGGTGCTTTTTTCCTGATGTTTACCCTGGTGCTGTCGGTTAACCTGTTCTCCGACCTGGTAAACGACGCCTTTGACCCAAAAACCAAGCTGGAGGCTGCGTAATGACAACTGCTTTGCAAGATAACCCTACAGAAGTTGCCCGCAGCACCACTGAACAGGCCGCTGCCACGGCAGAAAAAAGCCTTGCACTGTCGGTTAATAAGCTGAATGTTTCCTTACGACATGCGCCATATATGCCTATTTTACAGGATGTCAGCTTTCAACTTCGCAAGGGGGAAATCTATGCACTGGTAGGTGAGTCCGGTAGTGGCAAGTCCATGACATCACTGTCAATCCTGCGACTGCTACCCGATGCCCTGAAAATCACAAAAGGTAGTATTGCTCTGCCGGATACCGACCTGTTCAGCCTGACAGAGCAGGAAATGGGTGCTATTCGCGGCAAAAAGATTTCCATGATTTTCCAGGACGCATTGACCGCCCTGAACCCGGTACAAACCGTTGGCCAACAGATTTCCGAAACCCTGAAGCTGCACACCTCGCTGAGTTCCACTGCCATCAGGGAGCGAACCGTTGAGCTATTTGCCGAGGTTGGTATTCCTGAACCGGAAAAGCGTGTGGACTGGTACCCTCATCAGATGTCCGGTGGCCAGCAGCAACGGGTGATGATTGCCATGGCCCTGGCCTGTGAGCCTGATATTCTTCTGGCCGACGAACCCACTACGGCGCTGGATGTCACCATCCAGCAGCAGATCCTAGAACTGATTAAAAAGCTTACCCATAGCCATAAACTGGCGGTGCTGCTTATTACCCATGATATGGGTGTTGTACGACAGACGGCTAATCGTGTGGGTGTCATGTACCAGGGAAAAATCATTGAACAGGGTAACTGTGGTGATTTTTTTGCCAATCCCAGGGAGGCTTATAGCCGACAGTTGATAAACAGCCTTCCCGATATGGATGACTACCTGCCCCTGAAAGTTCAGCAACCGCTATTAAAGGTTGAAGACCTTGCCATTCATTTCCCGGTCCGTAAAGGGCTGTTGCAACGAATCAACAGCTATACCAAAGCTGTTGATGGCATCAGCTTTACTATTGGCAAAGGAGAGACCCTGGCATTGGTTGGCGAGTCCGGTTGTGGCAAATCTACAACCGGCCGGGCAATTCTCAACCTGGAAAAGGTAACCGCTGGCGACATCTGGTATAACAACCTGCGCCTGAACAGCATGTCCCGCCGGGAAATGCTGCCTTTACGGAAAAAAGTACAGGTAATCTTCCAAAACCCGTTCTCCTCAATGAACCCACGTATGACCGTGGGGGATATTATTGAGGAGGGTATGGTAAGCCTTGGTCTTAAGCTGTCACGCACGGAGCGAATTGAAAGGATTGAAGCGCTGCTTGCCCGGGTCAAACTGGAACCTGACCACCGCCACCGTTACCCCCATGAGTTCTCCGGGGGCCAACGACAGAGGATCGCTATTGCCAGGGCCCTGGCGGTTGAGCCGGATCTTATTATCTGTGATGAACCCACCAGTGCCCTAGATGTTTCTATCCGGGCCGAAGTGCTGGATCTTTTGCTGGAGCTGCAGCGGGAGCTGAATGTCTCCTATCTGTTTATTACCCACGATCTGTCTATTATCCCTCATATTGCCCATCGTGTAGCCGTTATGCAGGGGGGGAAAATTGTCGAACAAGGTAATACTGAACAGGTACTTAACCAGCCGCAGCATGAATATACACGAAAGCTGCTGAATGCCATGCCTTACGTGTACTGACAGTGCTACCGAATCCTCTCACCTGACTCGTCCCACGCTTTGAGTGGGGCGACGCTATCAATACTGCTGCTAAAGAAAGCGATTGCAACGGCGATAACTCTGTTTCTTCTGTTATTAGATCCATTTCAAGTCTGTCAAGGCAGGTAATGGTGTATCCATGGCAACAATCACATCACCAACGCAGTGAAAGTATTAATCATTATTTGATAAATATCGCTCATTTTTTGAATGAGAGCTCACGATTCTATTGGAAATCACCTGGAAGGAATCCGGATATGAAAGCTTATCTTCGATCTACCATTGTCATTATGGTCATCAACAGCACAACAGTCTATGCAGAACCGACAGGCAATATACCCATGGTTTCTGACATTGAATTGAAAGCTCAGCAAAAAGAGGCCATGGCTCAGATCGAACAGCAAATAAAAAGTCAGTTATCGTCCAACATGGCAGAACACTACCTACTGATCCGACAGCACCAGCCATATGACAAACACAGGGTAAAAGAAACAATTAAAAAAACACGTCGAGAAAATGAAAGATTCCCGCTCATAAGAGCTTTATCAAAGACTCAACACCAGCCGATAGCCAATAGAAGTCACCTAGACAAGGTTATCGATTATGCAGCAAATATCAGGAACAATAGTTCTGTTACTGGGATTAATCCTTAACCCGCCGGACACGCTGGCAAAGAATGACATCACCAGCCCCAGACACCCGGTTATTTTTATACCCGGTTATTACCCCATGCCATTTAACAGTGAACTTGATGCTGTTATTTCCGCAGCCAATCAATACAATCCCACATCCATCCGGGAGGACCGGGAGTTTATCGGTGGTATCTTCAAAGACCTGAACCGCTCACTCTTCTATTACTCTGCCTTTGCCGGAAATCGTGGTGAAGATCAAATCACGGCAACCCTCACCTACCCGAAACACCTTCAGCTAATTGCAGTTTGGCATACCCATGGTGCGGGGCAAGGCCTGCGTCTGTACTTTTCAGCACAGGACATAAAACTGGCCAAACAACTCGGGATGCCAGTCTACCTGGCTAATAGTTCAGGGGCTTTAAAAAAATACAGTCCGGGTGATCCAATCAAGACAAAATATCGGAGTCCTAAAGGCAGCATAAGACTGCGCCACGCTGAGGGGGAATACATTTACAGTCCAACGGGAAGCAAACTCAAAGTCAGGGTCGTTGACCGTTTTTAAGTTACGCTGGATTATCCATATGTGGACCTTTCATAAAGGTCACCTACTCTCTCATGGATAAGGCATCCCTAGCGGATTTCATGAATTAAGATGCGGTATGCATCGGCCAACTCCGAAACATTCAATCGAGTATCTGGTTTCAGCCTCGCAAAAAAGCCTAAAAATAGGAGTTACGATTGCTTATTTATAAAGGTGACAAACTGTCATGAATCAGAGCTGCTGATCTGATATATTCCTGACTTTTTGAGAAACTAACGGCTGTAGTTCAAGTTGCCCTTATCCACTATCAGGAAGACAGTAACGTTGTGAGAAATGGTAAAGCTGATAGGTTCTTTTTAATTTCATGTGGGTAAGCAGGCTTTGCTCACCTTGGTAAAGTCCAGCTTACCTGTCAGCAGATATACCATGATTTTGAAGTG
>OODV01000273.1 GCA_900299555.1 uncultured Endozoicomonas sp. | reverse complement strand
CGAACATTAAGCTCGAAACCCAGAGCAGCATAGACTGCTTGTAGAGTCGGTAATATAAGAGAATTGGCCAGTTCAGAAGTTACACTGGAAATGCTTTATTAATTTCAGAAATAAACTTCTCAAACGTCCGTAATACCTAAGCTCTAAAGCTGAGTATCCGTGGTAGCGCCTTCTATGATGGTGCTTATTACGGTAAAACCGATAATGATAGTCCTGGCACTTATAATGGCTATGGTGATCACGACAGTTTCAGTCAGCAGGTTAAAGATGCCCATGGTTCAGATGCCAGAATCCTCGATGCGTTTGTATATGGTAGCTGTGATATCAATAATCAGCTCCTGAATGTTCGTGTTGGCGAACAGGTTGTGAGCTGGGGGGAGAGTCTCTTTATTCCGGGCATCAGTTCTGCGATGAGTCCTGCTGATGCTACAAAGACTTCTGTTCCTGGTGTTGAAGTTAAAGATATCCTGCTACCTGTTGGACAGATTTTTGCACAGTATGATGTGAACGACAGTTTATCTGTTGCTGCATACTCTCAATGGGAGTGGGCAAAGAATGAGGTCAGTGAATCTGGGAGCTACTTTGCTGCCAGCGATATTATGGATCATGCTGCCAGACAGATGGGAGGGTTACCCCATAATGCCGATATCTCAGCAAAAGATGATGGGCAGTGGGGGGGGGCTGCAAACTACTATGCTGAAAACCTTGGTTATGGTACTGACTTTGGTTTTTATTATATAAATTATCATGATAAGAACCCTTCGCTGGTTTTTGATGGGGAATACCAAACGTTTGGGCCTGTTACTGTTTTTGTGCCTGATGGATATCATTCGGAATTTGTCGAAGATATTAAACTGATTGGTTTTAGCTTCAGTACATTAGTTGGTGATACCAATGTTGGCGGTGAAATTGCCTATCGAAAAGATGCTGCCGTAAACCCCGCTGGTGTTGTTAATACGACAGAAGACATACGTATTGCCGATACGGTTCAGGCACAGCTTTCAGTTATTCACTCTTTTGGAGCTTCAGCCATTGCGGATGAAGTCACTTTTTCAGGTGAGTTCGGTTATAACGAAGTCCTTGATGTGAAAAATGGCAATGAGCTGGATGGGTATGATGATTTAACCATGGATAAACAGGGGGCCGGTATCGCAGGTTCGGTTACCCTTAAATACAACAGTGTGCTTCCGGGAACCAATATGGAAGTACCGATCAACTTCAGTCATAACATTAATGGCAACTCAGCAGCGGGAGGTTTTACTTCCGGCCAGAATGCAGACCGTGTTGGTATTGGAGCCAAATTTATTTATAAGACCCAATGGGAAGCAGGGGTGAATTACACCGCCTACCTGGGGGACTATGAGGAAAATAAGTACACCGACCGTGACTTTGTATCCGTTAACCTGAAGTACTCCTTCTAATCGCCTGGAGAGATAATAATGAAAATAACAAAATCTTTACTGGCCGTGACCATGGCAGGGGTGACCCTGATGGCCACTTCTGTAGCTGCCAAGGTAAGTGAGGAACAGGCTGCCCGCCTGGGTCAGGATCTGACTCCCTTTGGCGCTGAAATGGCAGGTAATTCCGATGGAACCATTCCTGCATGGAATCCGGATTTCCAGCCGCCTGCCAGCTATAAGCCTGGTGATTACTACCCCGACCCATACGCTGATGAGAAGCCGCTGTTTGTCATTACGGCGGAAAATATGGAGCAGTATAAGGATAAACTGACTCCGGGAATGCAGGCGCTGTTCAAAACGTATCCAAAAACCTTCAAAATGCCGGTTTATAAGACCCACCGGGATGCCATGTACTCTGACTTCAGCATCAAGCAGGCTCGGGCCAATGCCACCCGTGCTGAACTGACTGAAGATGGTAATGGTGTATTACATGCTTTTGGTAGTGTTCCATTCCCGATACCTCAGGGGCCTCTGGAAGTTGTCTGGAACATGGGCTTCAATAACTGGCCCTATTATTCAAACTACCGTGTTACCGATGCGATTGTTTACCGCAATGGCAGCCGTCTGGAGGGAATGAGTGATTTTACCCGGATTGCACCTTACTTTAATCCGGAGCTGGACTTTGAAACCTTTCAGAAAGAAAGCCTGCCACGTTCTGCCTCGATTATCCAGGCACTGGCACCTACCCGGGAAAAAGGTAAAACTATCCTGGTTCACGAGTTTGTAAACCAGAGTGCTGAGCCTCGGGCCGCATGGAGCTATACGCCAGGTATCCGTCGTGTACGTCGTGCACCTACAGTAAAGTATGATTCTCCAGCTGGCTTGGGTAACTGGCGGACCACCGATGAGTCCTACGGTTTTAACGGTGCAACCGACAAGTACAACTGGACACTGCTGGGTAAGCAGGAAATGTATGTTCCTTACAACTCATACCGCTTTGAAGACCCCAGTGTTTCTCTGGATGAGTTGCTGACCCAGGGGCATCCAAATCCTAAGCATATGCGCTACGAACTTCACCGAGTCTGGGTGGTGAAGGCAGAGCTGAAAGAGGGCGAGCGTAACGTTTATAAGACAAGGGTACTCTTTATTGATGAGGACCACTGGAATCCGGTTGCTGTGGATCAGTACGATAACCGTGATGAGCTGTGGCGTACCACCATGGTGAACTCCATCAACCTGTTTGATATGCCCGGTATGGATCGTCGTTCAACCGTTCACCACGATCTGATTTCCCGTGAGTATTTCGCCAATGAAATCCGTAACCCTCATCCGCCAATGGTGGTAAATCGTGAGGAAAAAGAACTCTCTTACTTCACGTCTTCAACCCTGAAAAAGCTTGGGGTTCGTTAATACGCTTTCGTGATGATCTCATGAAAGTTTTTTGACCGGAGCTTGCTCCGGTCTTTTTTATCTTTACGATTTCCCGCTTCCCGCTTCCCGCTTCCCGCTTCCCGCTTCCCGCTTCCCGCTTCCCGCTGCTTATAGTATTGCTGAATAGATTGAATTAAGTGTTTTTTAATCACATTTTTACTGGTATTTGTGCAGAGGAAGTGTATTGCTTTTCAAATTCAAACAAATGTTTTAAAATCCGCTAACGAAAATGCACGCAGTTTTCACACAAAAATAAAAATGCACCTAACGATGTGCCTGAAGGGAAGTTACTATGAAAAAAATAAATCAATCCCTCTTTGCCCTGTCGACACTGACACTGGCCATGCAGGCTGGTGCTGCAGGTTTTGCCCTGAATGAATCTTCAGCGGCTGCTGCGGGTACTGCTTATGCGGGGCGGGGGTCCAATGCTGAAGATGCATCCATTATGGCTGCTAACCCAGCGGGTATCGCGCTGCTTGAAGAGCGGCAGGTGACTGTGGGTGGTGGTGTTGTGGTTCCTAAGGGAGACTTCAAAGGATCCAGTACAGTTACTGCAGGGGGGACAGAGATTCCTGCATATGCAAGAGCAAGTGAGAATGATGAGTTTCTCAATAATGCCGTGATTCCATTTGGCTATTTCTCTATGCCTATTGATGATCAGCTGTCATTTGGTTTTGGGATATACGCCCCATTTGGCTCTTCCACAGACTATAACGATGATTGGGCTGGGCGTTACCTTGCTGATGCGACAGATGTTTCTGTAATTAACCTTCAGCCAACAGTTGCCTATAAATTTTCTGAACAGCTTTCATTGGGTATTGGCGTCTTTGCAACCTACGCAGAAGGTGAGTTAAGCCGTTTTGTTAACCCAGGCTCTCCTGGTGACAATGTGGTTGTTGAAGGTGACGACTGGGCTTATGGCTGGAATATTGGTGCGATTTGGCAGCCATTAGATACAACCTCATTAGGTGTAAGTTATCGCTCCAGTATTAAGCTGAACCTCAAAGGCGATGCAACTGGAACTGGGGCTGCTTTTGGTGGTGGTACAGTTACAGAAAAAGCCAAGCTGGATATAAACTTACCAGAGACTCTGGAGTTTAGTGCTACACATAAGTTGGATGATCGCTGGACTGTGATGGCTGGAGCTACATGGACCCGCTGGAGTCGGTTTGACAAGCTAGTTGTTAGTTCTGATGAAGGCTCTGGGCCAGTTTCTGATCCTCTACCGGGTTCACCTGCCCCAGGTGTTATTACATACGTTCAGGAAAATTGGAAAAACACTTGGTCCTTAGCCATTGGTGGAAGTTATAAATATAACGATCAATTGACTCTGAAAGCTGGTTATGCATTTGATCAGACACCTGTCCAAGATGCATACCGCACAGCACGTATTCCAGATGGTAATCGTAATTGGTTAACTGTTGGTGCTAAGTATGAGTTAGGTAATGATTGGACTGTTGATGCGGCCTATGGCTATATGTTTGCCTCCAAAGTAAAGATTGATGAAGGCAGCTATAATGATGACGGTACTCCAAATGATGGAGCTGGTGCGTCACCAGCCTATAATCTTCAAGGCGAATACGACAACACCGCTCATGTATTCAGCGCATCCGTAACCAAGCGCTTCTAGAGCTTGCTCACTGTTCTAAATCAAGAAAATTGAGCGAAAAAGAAAAGCCCGGCAATCGCTGGGTTTTTTTATATTCCAAATATTCTTTCTGCAAACCACTTATATCTTGACTATGTTTTTCGGTTCAATGAGTTCTGACAGGAAGCGTATTGATGCAACCAGCGGTCCCAACTTCTGCTGCCCCTATTTCTGGGGGCTTCATACACTCTCCTCAGAGTGATAGTGATGGATCTTCATCTACTACAGACTCATCCCGTCAATCACCTGCTATTCAAACTGCATCGAATACCAGTTTATCCAAAACTGTTGCAGGCCATTCTGTTACTCAGGTTGAGCAAGCTTTGCAGACTAGACAAATACCTCAAACTGAACATCAGGGAGTTATATCTGGCCGGCCAATGATGGCTCCCGGGAATGAAGCTTTGGTATGTGGTACTCATGTGGTTACCTCATTGGCAAGTAACCCGGCAATGTACACCCAAATGGGGGGTGGCTCTTGTGTTAATCCGTTTACAAGAGCATCTTCAGAAGGGTTTCATCAGGTTGCGCCTTGTAACGCTGAAAGCACTGTGAATCAAGGTTACATACGACTGGGGTATGGAGCATTTTCTCAAGGAGTAACTTTAACTCATGCTGAAACGATGCAGAGTTCATCTTCACTGGGTGTTTCCAGACCTCCCGCAATGGCAACTCCTTTACCTGCTGGAGGCATAGGTCCTATACCTCATTCATATCATCATGACCAAAAGCCCTACGCAAGACCCCCTGTAGGAGCTACTGTCAATCAAGAAGTGAAGAAAGTAGGTGTTCAGCAACAGACTTCAGCCCAAGGTAGTATTGTAAGGGGTACACCTGTTGTCAGTGGACAGCAATTCTATGGAAATGATGTGACTGATAGTAGTACTTATGGTTCTGATCAGTCAGGAATGAGTGATATCACGACATCGAAAAAATCGACTTGTTCTCAAGAAGTTGGGGGCGGTTCTGTGGATTTAGCAGCCCAAAGTGAGAGTATTGCAGGTGTTTCTTCTGTGAGCCCTGCTCTAGATATCTCGGTTCAGCGATGGGTTCCATTTATGCGTAAGCTGCACGAAACACTAGCAATCTTTTTAGGTACTTTGGCTGATGTAGGCGCTTGTTCTTATGTTGAGCGGTCTATGAATAACCGCAATTTGGTGTGTGTAAATATGAAAGCTTTTGATGGTGGATTTTATCCCAGTTTTGGGATTAATTTCGTTGATTTACTGACAAAAGAAGCAAATCTGCAAAACTATCATGCTGTCCAGTGGCAACCGGCAGGACCGGCGTGTGAAGAGAAGGAATTTATTATTGTAGACCTTTATCAGATGGGGAATGAAATGCCCCCCTGTTTTTTGATATAAGAGTTAATAATAGTTAGGAACTAAAAAAACATCGCCACAAAACACCCACAAATTGTCATGACCAGCAACAGCTTTTTCAGTGTGTCTGGTTTGGCTTTAATGGCAAACTTAACCGAGAGATGGGCACCGATAATAAAGCCAATCGATAGAATCAAGGCAGGAATCCAGGCAACCTGATCACGGGCAATAAAGACGACAAGAGCAACCAGGGTAAAAGCCAGTGTGCAGACCAGTTTCAGGGCGTTACCACGCACCAGGTCGTAGCGGAGAACACCACATACCGCAGCAAGCAGAATAAAACCCACACCTGCCTGAACAAAGCCACCATAGAATCCCGCTATGGTCAGACCTATCCAGGATTTGGGGGAGTCAGCAACCTTCAGTGGAATAGTGCCTTCCGGTGGAATAATCATCGCCGGCCGCAGCACCATAACCAGGCTCATGGTCACCATAGCACCGAGCAGCATTGGTTTCAGTATCCACTCAGGGCTGAACGAGGCGGCCAATGCACCTGCCAAACCACCCAGAAGTGTGGGAATCATCATAGGTAGAATTTCATCACTTTCCAGGCGATTATGCTTCTTGAAACCCAGAGCACCAGTCAGGCTCTGAAGGAAGATACCCACCCGATTGCTGGCATTGGCAATGTCTGCTGGCATGCCCATCACCATCAGAGCCGGCAGTGTCAGATTGGAGCCCCCACCTGCCAGTGTGTTGATGATGCCTGCCAGAATGCTCAGGGCAATCAGTATTGTGGATGATGCTACTGTCATTTCCATAAACCGTTCCTGCTAATGCCTTTTAGTTTATAAACCCGAACTCTTTCGATTAATTAAATCTATTGAGGGTATTTTTTTAATTAATTTTGATGTTTGATACTTTGGGCGTAACCTTTATCACGTGAACGACACAAACCAACCGAGAAGGTAAATCAAATGACTCAATCTCTGATTAACACCGTTATCAAGCCATTCAAAGCCACTGCTTTCCATAATGGTGAGTTTGTGGATCTGACTGAACAGAGCCTGCTGGGCAAGTGGTCTGTTGTCTTCTTCTACCCTGCTGACTTCACTTTTGTCTGCCCAACTGAGCTGGGTGATCTGGCTGATCACTATGAAAAGCTTCAGTCTATGGGTGTGGAAGTATACTCAGTTTCTACTGATACACACTTCACTCACAAAGCCTGGCATGATGGTTCTGACACCATCAAAAAAATCCAGTTCCCAATGATCGGTGACCCAACCGGCACTATCACCCGCAACTTCGGTGTGATGATTGAAGAAGAAGGTCTGGCACTGCGCGGTACCTTTGTAATCAACCCAGAGGGCGAAATCAAGTCCATCGAAACTAACGACCTGGGCATTGGCCGTTCTGCTAAAGATCTGGTTCGTAAGGTTCAAGCTGCACAGTACATTGCTGAGCACGATGGCGAAGTTTGCCCAGCTGCATGGCAGCCAGGTGAAGAGACTCTGGCGCCTTCTCTGGATCTGGTAGGCAAAATCTAAACGACAGATTTTGGCTGGTGTTCCCCTCTAGCCTCTAGTTGGGGGGGAACTTAAAGGCTGACCAGGAATGATGAGTAAACCGAGTATTTATCATTCCTGGTCAGCTTTAAAAGGCTTATCTGCAAGAGCCTGATAGACAAAAGCAAAACGATATTTTCGCTTTAACAAATACAAATTCAAGAATATAAGGGTGTGACTATGCTCGACACAACCATGAAAACCCAATTACAAACCTATCTTCAAAACCTGAAAACTTCGGTACAGTTGGTGGTTTCTCTGGATGACAGTAATAAATCCAGAGAGATGGAATCACTGGCGAACGACATTGCCAGTTTGTCTGAGAAGGTCAGTGTAGCGAAATCTGACAATAGCAATGAACGCAAGCCTCAAATGCTGGTTCGTTCTGCTGAGACTGGCAGTGAAATCCGTTTTGCGGGATTACCAATGGGGCATGAGTTCACCTCGTTGGTACTGGCACTTCTGCACAGTGGTGGTCACCCGATCAAAGTTGATGATGCCTTGGCTGAGCAGGTGAAAGCGCTGGAAGGAAACTACCGTTTTGAAACTTATGTTTCCCTGAGTTGCCAGAACTGCCCGGATGTGGTGCAGGCTTTGAATATCATGTCTGCTCTGAACCCCAACATCACCAACGTAATGATTGATGGCGCCCTGTTTCCGAAGGAAGTGGATGAGCGAAAGGTTATGGCCGTGCCATCGGTTTACCTGAATGGCGAACTGTTTGCCCAGGGGCGTATCTCTCTACAGGAAATTCTGAATAAACTGGATACCGGTGCTGCAACACGTCAGGCGGAAGCGATCTCTGAAAAAGCACCGTTTGATGTGCTGGTGGTTGGTGGTGGTCCAGCGGGTGCTGCTGCGGCTATCTACAGTGCTCGTAAAGGCATTCGTACCGGTATCGTGGCTGACCGTTTCGGTGGCCAGGTGATGGATACTGTCGGTATTGAAAACTTTATCTCTGTTAAAGCGACAGAGGGCCCTAAACTTGCGGCGAGTCTGGAAGAGCATGTGCGCGATTATGATGTCGATATCATGACTCAGCAGCGTGCCAGCCGGATTGTTGCTGCGGAACAGGTGGGTGACCTGATTCAGGTTGAGTTGGAAAGCGGTGCAACCCTGAAGAGCCGCTCACTGGTCGTCGCTACCGGTGCCCGGTGGAGAGAGATGAATGTTCCGGGTGAGCAGGAATATCGTGGTAAAGGTGTCGCTTACTGCCCACACTGCGATGGCCCTTTGTTCAAAGGTAAGAAAGTTGCTGTGATTGGTGGAGGCAACTCCGGTATTGAAGCGGCAATCGATCTGGCAGGCATCGTTGAGCACGTGACGGTTCTGGAATTCGATAGCAAACTGCGAGCGGATGAAGTACTGCAGCGCAAGGCGCGCTCCATGGGCAATATCGATATCATTACCGAAGCACTGACCACTGAAGTGCTGGGCGATGGTGAGAAAGTGACAGGGCTGCGTTACACCGACCGGGCAACGGATGAAAGCAAGTCAGTAGAGCTGTCGGGTATCTTTGTCCAGATTGGTCTGGTACCAAATGCAGAGTTTCTGAAAGGTACTCTGGAATTGACACCACGTGGCGAGATTATTGTCGGAGCCCAGGGTGAAACGTCTCTTCCAGGTGTATTTGCGGCGGGTGATGTGACGACAGCCCCTTACAAACAGATTATTATTGCCATGGGCAGTGGTGCGAATGCAGCTTTAGGTGCTTTTGATTACCTGATTCGTACGCCAGAGCCTCAACAGCAGAAAGCGGCCTGAGTTTAGCTGATTTGATATCTTAAAGGGCCGATATTGATTGTGGACAAAACTCATTTTTACTAACGCTAGCTAGTACCTTGTATATATGATTAGGGATTGAGTAAACGACATTTTGATGAAAGCCTCGCAATTTTATAGCGAGGCTTTGCTGTGTCAGCACATATGAAGAGTTGAGAAGTTCGATAGAGTGACTATAGTTTGGAGCTTACAAAATAGAGTATTAAAACAGTTAAATTTAAAGGTTAGTTTCATGGACTCAACAACTCCCTCTGTGTCTGGGCCTTTCTCGATAAGTGCTGCCCAAGTTACTCCTACCCCAGTTACCTCTGTATCTTGGCCATCCAGTACAGGTTCTCATTTGGTTAGTCGTCATTTAGGGCAGGCGCCATATTTATCAGGATTGCAGCCTCCTACGATGTCACTTGAAAGCAAATCGTATCCGTTACCCGATATCCCGGGCTATGCTTCTTTCCAAGATTTTGGGGAGAGAGCTTCTAATTTACATATCACTCACCAGTCCGCTACCCATTCTGGACAGGCATCAATGGCGCACATTGATGGTAGTGGTGAGTTTCAAGCTAAATCTGAAGCAGGAAAACCGAAAAGAACTCGTACATCCTTTACTCCAGCTCAATTGCTTCAGTTTCATCAAACGTTTAAGATTAATAAATATCCTTCAAAATTTGAAAGAACAGAGCTTGCTGGAAAATTAGGCCTTGAGGAAAAAATAGTTACTGTTTGGTTTAAGAATCAGCGATCTAAAATCAGGAGAGTGCAGGGGGCTGGAATTGCTGTAAACCAGATGACTCAACAATTTGGTATTGAAAATGGCGGCAGGTATTCTCAACATTTGAATAGTAGAAATGTTTCTGCTTTTCAACCCTATGCATCAGTTTTAGGGACCAGTGTTATTGCTACTCAGTCAAAACCAGGCTTCATGCCTGATAACCAAAGTTCTCCCTTTGCCATGTTTGGTCAAGAGGCTCCCTTGGGAGTTCAGGAGATTTCATCAAACTCCGGTTCATATTCGCGCCAACCCTCTACCTCAAATGATTATGTCTGTGAATGGCTCAATAAGTACCCTCAAGGTTTTTAGCAGGAGAGAGCAGCAATGATAACTATTGAAGGCATACGGTTACTGATGAATAAACTAAGTAGTTAACCAAGTGGGTGTAGGTTCAGAGGAGTTGATAGTGCTCTCGGTAGATAAATTCTCCGATTACTTTATCGTGAACTTCTTCTGATCTTGAAAAGCAAATAGATCGTCGAGCCAACCTCTTCAGACGTGTCCTGAAATTCAGGTTCTGCCTCGGCTCTTTTGAAAAGTGAGTGGGTAACGCTGTATTCTTAATCCAATACTCTGCATGACATCACAGGCCTGAAGACACTCATGGAAGAATTGTTTCAGAATGCCCTTGGAATCAGTTATCCCTGGTACATTGAGTCAATTGAGTTCAATACTGAACAATCCAGATTGGATATTTTTCTTAACTTTCAGCGAGGGGCAACCTTCAAAGATAACAGTGAGGATGATCCTTCTGGCAAGGAGTACCCAGCATACGATACCTTTCAGAAAGAATGGCGGCATATGAACTTCTTTCAACATGAATGTTATCTTCATGCACGCGTACCAAGGATCGAGCGGGATGATGGGAAGTTCCGCCTGATCCCTCCTCCCTGGAGTGGCAAACTCAAAGGGCTCACAC
>OODV01000178.1 GCA_900299555.1 uncultured Endozoicomonas sp. | reverse complement strand
AAGGAGTTTATCGAGAAGGAGGATAAACGCCTGTTATCCGAGATCATCGACATCTGGTATCAGGGCAGAGGCCAGGAGCTGGCAGACGGTGAGCGTACCCGAAATGTGCTGGACAGCATGGTTCAGGTTATTGGTGATATTCAGGCTCGCAGGATGACGGTTTCCCGCTTCAATGAGTACAAGGCGATCAAACGCAGTCACAAGATGGGCAAGGCCGATAACCAGCGCACCGTCTCCGACAAGACCCTGAACAACCACCTTGGCTATCTGAGAGCCGTGTATAACTACCTGATCGAGATTGACGAGATCCACTATCAGAACCCACTGGAGAAGGCCAAGAAGATCAAGCTTCAGGAACGGGAACTGGCTTACCTGACCCAGCGGCACATCAGCACTCTATTAGCGGAGATCAGGGAAAGCTGTAATAACCCCCATGTACTACTGATCACCAAACTGTGCCTTGCTACTGGGGCTCGCTGGGGTGAAGTAGAGAGTCGCAACATTACCCATCTGCAAAATGGCTGTATTGTTTACTCCCAGACCAAGGGCAAGAAGG
>OODV01000272.1 GCA_900299555.1 uncultured Endozoicomonas sp. | reverse complement strand
AATGATCTTCTTGAAACGTGGCTCCCATGCATAAAACAGCCAGCGTTGCTGCTTCCTGCTACCAGCAAATGACCACTGCTCATCCATTTCGAAGATAATCTTGACCCGGGCATTTTCGAAGGGGAGCTGTGTTACTGTTGGCGGGTCGAGTTTTTTAAGCGAGCCAATACAGTCGTTGGACTGATCTCAAGGACACGTCCGATATCTCTGACCCCGGAGCCATTCATGGTCATCTTTATGATCTGCTCATGAGTACCTGGCAGATTGCCGTTATAGCGATACTTAAGTTGGAAGCTCTTATTACAGTCCTTGCATCTATACCGCTGGTGACCCGTCTCAGCTTTCCCGTTCTTAACAACATTGAACGTTTGTTGACAATGGATACAGGCAACTTGAACTACAGCCATAGATGACTCAAAAAGACAGGAATGTATCAGATCAACAGCTCTGACACATCACCATTATTTAAAGGTGATAGAATTGCGCTTGTTAAAGAGTACAGGCTAGCTTCTTTTGAAGGTGATTCTTACTTGCAGCAGGACTGGGTCGAATAATTCAACCCAGTGAAAGATTCTTGGAAGAGCCAAGCCTTATGTCTTACCACTAAAATATAAGGCTCTGTATGCTCATGCCTTATGCTGAGTATTATTTAAATATCATAGCTCTTACATCTTTTTAAAAGATACAGAAGATCCGGTAATTCTTCCTTTAATTTACCCCATGACTCAGTTTGATTAACAGATCCAAGCCTATCTTTACCCTTGCACGCATCTTTTAAAATTGACTCTATCGTATCACTTAAAAATGTCCCTACTTTTTTCTCCATGAATTTTTTGAGATCTTTTTCGAGGTCATTCATTAAATGAATGTCAGAACCCTTTTTTCTTTCATTAATTTTGCCATTTAATTCCTCTAATTTACCGCCTAGTGCGGCAAGTTTTCCTAAATGCTCTTTTTTGTCGTACGATTCTATTTCCTTTAATTCCTTTGTAAGCGTTTTTGCTACTTTTGAAGTCAATTTAACTTTGTTACCAGGAACACTTACATCTCTCGATGTTAATGCTGTCGCTGGAGCATTTTCTTCGGTGTTTGTTGCTGTGTACCTGACAGGTGTCGCCTGCTGTTCTTGTTCGTTAGGTGTACAGAGGCAATCCCAAACGGCTTGGCATATTGGCCCTAAATTAATATTATTCACTATAAATCCACCTTCAAATATTATTCTTCAGAAAAATAAATATAGATTATTTTCAAGGTTAAGGTTTTCTAATTTTCAGCTGGCTTAGTGCGATCTATCTGAGAACTTCATAAATTTGATCTGCGGGGTTTTCTCGATCTTCTAGTACATACGAGCAAATAAAAGTTATCACGGAAGGCTTAGCAATGTTTGATACTGAACTCCTCCAATAGGCTAATCACCAACCAGCAACCCTTGTTGCCGGTCTGTCCAGTGGCGAGCGCCTTGCTTTTCGCTTTTCGGCCATAAAAGAAAAAAGGCTTGTGATCTTGTACCGCCGAATAATGTTTATCTCTCCGGGAGTTAAGCTTGCTTAGAGCGGAAGAGATAAATATATTCGGTGACTTTATTTAATGACACAAAAAGGTCTTTCATTCGGAGCATGTGCAGGATAGGTAATACTACACATTTGTCTCAAAAATGAGACTTCAGACGTTAGCCAAAACCCGCACCTACTTTCTTGTACCCTCCGCACGCTCTGGTCTACAGAAAAAATACTGTATAGATATTTAGTAGTTTTTTGTGAGACTCGGTAAAAATCCAATTGTTATCGACAAAAATAAAACAAAGTCTGCCAATAGAATAATCACAGATAGCAGAGCAGGGAAAAGGTATATGGGGTAATTCCATAGAATAGGTTTCTAAAACACAAACGAAACAATCAATAGCAAATGATAATTAACACGACCCTTCAAGGTCGTCGATCGCTCTGTTCTTTCAAACCATTCAGGCCCGTGTTCCGGCTTCGCCTCCGAAAAATGCCTTGAAATTCCTGATTTCCGACATTCATTCTTGGACTGTCCCTGAGTACTTACTCCTGACTGACCAGTTAAAATACCTGAAAAATCCGGATTTATTCCCGTATTTCTCTGTAATGCCCGCTTTCAGTCGGAGTGAGGGCGTCATCAAGCAATGGGTTTCGCCAATGCTAATGCCATACGGTGTTTGTACAGGTCCCGCCTCGGCTTCCCCGGGGTGATGCCAGCAAAGATCATCCGAGCCTTGCAGAGTAGGCACTGTCGGAAATCCAGACCAAAGGTGTTTTTCAGAAGATCTGAGAAGGTGATAACGGATCATGCGAAATCCTTTCTCCGAAATGTGCTGAGTTAGCGTTTCAATAAATTCCTCGGCCTCACATCTCATCTGCCGGTAGGCTCTGGTTTTATGATCCAGATAGTTGAATACAACGGTTTTTCCATCGTAATGGTGAAGCCTGGACATGGACAGCGGTGGTCGTTTGATGTAACGGCCCAGGTAGAAGCTGTCGGCAAAACAGTTGTGGTTGCCAGCAATACCTCATCGATTCCTGCCAGCATTCTCACTGAGGACCTGCCGGAACATCAGAAAACCAGAGTGTCGGTGAATCATATGTATTCACCCCATGGCGCAGCCAGTGAAGTGGGCGTGCTTGATGGCTCTTCACCCGAGAGTGATTCACAACCATCAGCTCAAGAGTTAGAAAAGCTGGCTCTGGTTGAAAGAACCGCCAGGGTTGTGGAAGAGTTTAACCGTCGACTGGGCATAGAGTTGTTTTGCTTAAGTAATCAGAAACAGGAAGTTAACGAACTGTTGCATGGTGAGCTGAAGTTGGAAAAACGATATTCGAAACTTGCTGACCAAGCGACTCCTGAATCCAGTGATGTGATCAATTTTCTGAATTTAAGTACTGAAATTAGGCTGGCTGTTTATATTGTTGCCAGCGTTATTGCTACCGCGTAGCAACTTGAAATCCTTTGGGTATAACCCCTGGGGGATATCACGAACTACTTTGCTGGGTTGAAGTAAGTTGTTGATAGTCATCTGACCTTTCTTATCTAATAAAGGTAAGATGGTACTATCTTTGTCTTTTCAAGCTTCAAGTATGACTGCAGGCCAAAAAGGGTTTCTATTAAGCAGATACAGTTCCAACCGTCGAAACCATACTGAAATCATTTTTTGGGTGGTGACTGACGATCAGCCTGCCTGTCTGGTTATAGAAGGAGAGCAGCCCGTTTTTTTTGTGGAAATGGCTGCTTTCGAAGAAGCTGAAAACCTGCTTGATCGGGCACAGATCACCTTTTCCTTCCGACATCTTGAGCTCACCACATTTCATCATCGGCCAGTAACGGCTCTCTATTTTAATACCATTGATAGCAGTCAACGGGCTCGAAAAGTGCTTGGCTCAGAATCCCTGCCCATTTTTGAAACGGATATTCGCCTTCATGACCGCTATTTGATGGAGCGTTTTATTTATGGGCCACTGGAATTTACCGGTGATCCCATTCAGCGGCAGGGTTACCTTGAGTATCGTCAGGCACGTATCCGTCCAGCTCAGTATACACCGGCATTTCGCGTGATTTCGTTGGATATAGAGTGCTCTGCCAGAGGTGAACTTTACTCGATCGGCCTTTATGGGGAAGGCGTTGCGACGGTATTGATGATTGGAGAGCCTTCTCCGGATAAAAAGCCCTTGGCTGATGACGATCTCGATATCCAATGGGTTGCTGATGAAAGAACTCTGCTTGAAGCATTGGAAAGACAGATAGAGCAGCATGATCCGGATCTCTTTATTGGCTGGAATATTATCAATTTCGATTTTCGGCTTTTGTTGAAACGTGCAGCTCTATATCGAATGCCTCTGCGTCTGGGCAGAGGCAGGCAATCCGCCAGTTGGAGAGAGCGAGCCACTGAACCTGGTCAAGGCTATGTTTCAATACCCGGGCGCATGGTGATCGATGGCATTGATGCTCTTAAATCAGCGACCTGGCAGTTTGACAGTTTTAGTCTGGAGTCCGTTGCCCGTGAGTTGTTGGGCAAAGGAAAAGTGATTGACGATGTCAGTAATCGATTGAGCGCTATTACTCACGATTTTCATCACAATAAGTTGAAGCTGGCGAAGTACAACCTGGAAGACTGTCGTCTGGTAACGGAGATTTTTGAAAAAACACGATTGCTGGATTTTCTCCGGTTACGCAGCGAATTGACCGGGCTGGAGCTGGATCGAATCGGCGGCTCTGTGCAGGCTTTTACCAACCTTTATCTTCCGAAACTGCATCGTGCCGGATACGTTGCTCCCAATCTTCCTGAAGGGGGAGGGTTGGCCTCGCCGGGTGGCTATGTCATGGATTCACTGCCGGGCTTGTACAACAATGTACTGGTTCTGGATTTTAAAAGTCTGTATCCCTCCATTATTCGCACTTTTAAAGTAGACCCATTGGGGCTGGTGGAAGGTTTACAACATCCGGAGAGCGCAATACCTGGCTTTAAAGGTGCACTGTTTTCCAGGGAACGGCATTTTTTACCGGAGATTATTACCCAGCTCTGGCAGCAACGTGACCAGGCCAAAGCCGAGCATGACAGTGCCCGCTCTCAGGCGATCAAAATTCTGATGAATTCTTTCTATGGAGTACTGGGCTCTGGTGGTTGCCGATTTTACGATACCCGCCTGGCCAGCTCTATCACGATGCGTGGCCATGAAATTATGTTGCAGACCTCAAAATGGGTTGAAGAGGATGGACATCAGGTGATTTATGGGGATACGGATTCCATCTTTGTTCTTCTGGGAAAAAAACTTTCCCATGATGAGGCTGATGAGATCGGACAGCAGTTGGCAACAGGTATTAATCATCGTTGGCGGCATTTGTTAAAAGACTCTCTGGGGCTCACTTGTTATCTGGAAATGGAGTATGAAACTCATTATCGACGTTTTCTTATGCCGACTATCCGGGGATCTGAAACGGGCAGCAAAAAACGTTATGCCGGATTGAAGGTTGGTAAAAGCGGTGAAGAACTGGTTTGTAAAGGGCTTGAGACTGTCCGGTCAGACTGGACACCTCTGGCCCGGGAGTTTCAGGCAGAACTGCTGCAACGGGTATTTGCGGGCAGTGATCCCTCTATTTATATTCTGGATACGGTTAACGCGGTACAGCAGGGTAAAAAAGATGACCAGCTGGTTTATAAAAAACGACTGCGCCGCCGTTTAAATGATTATGTGAAAAATGTGCCACCCCAAGTGCGTGCGGCGAGAATGGCCGATGAGCAGAATCGGGCCGAAGGTAAGCCGCTGCAATACCAGAACAAAGGTTCTGTTCAATACGTCATCACCATAAATGGACCGGAGCCTTTGGAATATTTGAATAGCATCATTGATTACGATCACTACGTTACCAAACAGTTAAAACCGATTGCAGAAGGTGTCCTGCCTTTTGTAAATCTGGACTTTGAAAAAATAATATCTTCCCAATCCAGTCTGTTTTAAATAGCCAATAGTTTGAGTTTTTAATGACCGGTAACTACTTTCTGATGGGATTCGATATTTTTCGTTCCTGTTCAGAGTGGTTGTTTCAATGTCTAATCTTGCTGATTTCCTTTATCGGAGTGCTGCTGTATATCCTGATAAAACGGCCATCGTGTTTGGTGATGTGCGCATTAGCTATCAGGAGTTGAAAAGTGCTTCGGCCAGTATTGGCAAGGGATTACAGCAGCAGGGTATCAAGCCCGGTGATCGGGTTGTCATGAGCTGCCCGAACCTTCCCCAGTTTTTGATGGTTTACTACGGTATTCTCTGCGCTGGTGCCGTGGTGGTGCCTCTCAATATTCTTCTGAAACCCAAAGAAATTGCCTACCATCTCACAGACAGTCAGGCGGTAGCCTTTCTCTGCTTTGAAGGATCCAGTGAACTGCCTTTAGGGCAGTTCGGACTGGAAGCGTTTAATCAGGTAAACAGCTGTCAGCACTTTTTTGCCATTACCAGTAGTCTGCAAACGGATAGCTGGCAGGACCAGCCAACGCTGGCGATGCTCTTATCCAATACACCAATGGATGATCCGGAAGATCGTTCAGCGGATGATACTGCCGCGATCCTTTATACATCAGGGACTACGGGCAAGCCTAAGGGGGCTGAGCTGACCCATCATAACTTGGCGATGAATGCGCTAATCTGTTCGGCGTTATTGGCTACCGATGTCAATGATACCCATTTGGTGGCCATGCCGCTGTTTCATACTTTTGCACAGACAGCGCATATGCTTCACGCTGTGACTTCTGCCTCCACGCTGGTGCTGATGGTTCGGTTTGATGCTGAGACAACACTGCAACTGCTGGCTCGGGAAAATGTCTCGTTTTTTGCTGGCGTTCCTACCATGTACATCGCGCTGAATGCAGCGGTTGATTCAGTGGCAGAGACTGAACAGCAAACCATTACAGATCGGCTCAGGCTCTGTATCAGTGGTGGTGGTCCAATGCCGCTGGAAGTTTTAAGAGCGTTTGAAGCCAACTTCAAGGTCACGGTCCTTGAGGGGTACGGTTTGTCGGAAACGTCGCCGGTTGCCTGTTTCAACACAACGGATCAGAAGCGGATTCCCGGCTCTATTGGTCGCCCGATTCCCGGAGTATCCCTGAAAATCGTCGATGTGGATGGCAATAGTTTGCCCCCTGACAGAGATGGAGAACTTGCCATCCGTGGGCACAATGTTATGAAGGGGTATTTCAACAAGCCGGAACAGACTGCTGAAGTGCTTAAGAACGGTTGGTTTCTTACCGGTGATATTGCCCGGTGCGATGAGGCAGGTAACTACTATATTGTCGATCGCAAGAAAGACCTGATTATTCGTGGTGGGTTTAATGTGTACCCTCGTGAGGTCGAAGAGGTGCTATTGGCTCATCCTGATATTATGCAGGCTGCGGTGATTGGTGTGCCAGATGACTATTATGTGGAAGAAATCATGGCCTGCCTGATACTGAACGAAGGTCGGGAGCTGTCAACAGAGCTGGTAAAAAACTGGGCGCGGCAGCAGCTGGGGGATTACAAATATCCTCGATATGCCCGGGCCTTTGAGGCGTTCCCGCTCAGTGCAACGGGTAAAGTGTTGAAAAGAGAGTTAAGGGAATGGGTGAAAGGGGAGCCGAAAGAGTAGTCGCTGTTCGCTTTCTCCCCTGATGCAACCGGCTTTTGCCGGTTTTTCTGAGTTGTTTATCGCAATTCATCAGTGCTCCGTTTGAAAACCGAGGTAGGACTGATCGCCGATTTCTGTGAGAATAGCGGGTTTTTAATCACTGCACTGAATAATCCATGCCAACACCAAAAACTGCCCCTGACCTGTTTTCATACCCCAAGTACTGGGCAGAGTGTTATGGCACAGCCCCTTACCTTCCCATGTCCCGTCAGGAAATGGATGATCTGGGCTGGGATTCCTGCGACATCATTATTGTTACCGGTGATGCTTATGTGGACCATCCCAGCTTTGGTATGGCTGTTATTGGCCGCTTTCTGGAATCTCAGGGTTTTCGTGTAGGGATCATTGCCCAGCCGGACTGGAGCAATGCGGAAGACTTCAAACGTCTGGGTAAACCCAACCTGTTTTTTGGGGTTACCGGCGGCAATATGGATTCCATGATCAACCGGTATACGGCTGATTTGAAAGTTCGTAATGACGATGCTTATACACCCCATGCGGAACCCGGCAAGCGGCCGGATCGCTCGGTGATTGTTTATAGCCAGCGTTGCAAAGAGGCGTACAGTGAGGTTCCGGTCATTCTGGGGGGGATTGAAGCCAGTCTTCGCCGTATTGCTCAGTATGATTACTGGAGTGATGAGGTTCGACGTTCAGTTCTTGTGGATGCAACCGCAGAAATTTTGCTGTACGGCAATGCTGAAAGGGCCATGGCAGAAGTGGCCGACCGGTTAGCTGCCGGGGTTAATATTCGAGATATCCATGACGTTCGCGGTACTGTGGTTGTGAAGCCGCAGGTGCCTGGTGGTTGGACAGAAATCGACTCTTCCCGAATCGATTGGCCACGGGATATCAGTTCTCTGCAGGAAGCATTTGGATCCAGCCCTTACGACTATAAAGAAGAAGAAAGCTGTCAAACCGAAGAGAGTACATCCATTAATGAGGTTCAGCCGGTGCGGATTATTCCGATGCCACTGCATCGTGAAGAAAAGCTGAACCCTGAAACGACTTGTATACGACTGCCTTCGTTTGAAAAAGTGCGCAATGACCCGTCACTTTATGCCCATGCTTCGAGAGTGTTGCATCAGGAATCCAATCCGCACAATGCCAGGGTATTGGTACAGAAGCATGGCAATCGTGAACTTTGGGTCAATCCGCCACCAATCCCGCTGGAAACGCCTGAGATTGATGGTGTCTTTGGCTTGTCCTATCAGCGTCGTCCGCATCCATCTTATGGCAATGCCAAAATTCCGGCCTACGATATGATCAAAACCTCTGTAAATATTATGCGGGGCTGTTTTGGTGGGTGTTCGTTCTGTTCTATCACTGAGCACGAAGGGCGAGTGATCCAGAGTCGTTCACACGAGTCAGTGCTGGCAGAGCTGGAAGATATTCGCGAGAAAGTGCCGGGCTTTACTGGTCAGATTTCTGACCTGGGTGGTCCAACCGCGAATATGTATCACCTGAATTGTAAGGATGATCAGATTCAGGCCAGTTGCCGTCGACTCTCTTGTGTTTTTCCGGGTATCTGCAAAAACCTGAAAACCTCACACAAGCAGACCACTGAACTCTATCGCAAAGCACGGGCGTTGCCGGGAATCAAGAAAATTGCCATCGCCTCTGGCCTTCGTTATGACCTGGCAGTAGAAGACCCGGAGTATGTGGAAGAGCTGGTGACTCACCATGTGGGTGGCTACCTGAAGATTGCACCGGAACATACTGAGAAAGGCACCCTGGACCTGATGATGAAGCCGGGCATGGGGACTTATGATGCGTTTAAAAAGATGTTTGAGCACTTCTCTCAGAAGGCGGGTAAAAAACAGTATCTGATTCCTTACTTTATTGCGGCTCATCCCGGCTGCGAAGATGAAGATATGTTGAACCTTTCTTTATGGCTGAAGAAAAACAAGTTCCGTGTGGATCAGGTACAGACCTTCTATCCATCGCCTGTGTCGCTGGCGACGGCCATGTACCATGCTGAGAAAAATCCGCTGAAACGGATCAGCTATAAAAGTCCCCGTCTTTACACGCCAAGAACGCTTGATCAGCGTCGTTTACAGAAGGCCTTTCTCCGTTACCATGATGCGAAAAACTGGCCCTTCCTGCGTCAGGCACTGCGGGATATGAATCGCTCTGACCTTATTGGCGCTGGTAAGCATCAATTGGTGCCGGAAGAAGAGCAGAAAGGGCAGAGACGATCTGGCCAGAGGGTAAAGACGCCTGGTACTTTTCAAAAAGCACGAGGCGGGCAATGGGATAATCGTTCAGCCAGCAAGTCAAAAAGCACGTCCAGCCGACAGAAAAAAGGGCGTCGTAAGTAGATAACGTCTTATGTCTGGGGCTAAGGATCAATGGCAGTGACTTAAGAGGAACATGCTATAAGGAGGCTTTAAGGCACCCAAGAGTTTGAACCACGAAGGGTACAAAGAGCACAAAGGAAAAGAAAGCTCTTCATAGTGCTCTTTGTGGTTCCAATTCTAACCCCTTAACCTGTTTCAACCCTCATGTTTACGGGTCTTTTCAGATTAAGTCAGTGTTTTGGACTATGGATAGACTCCATCAGGAGGTACCACAGGCCCTAGCCCTATTCGGCATTTATTAAACCCTTCCTGCCAGCCAGTGCGGTATTCATCATAGGTCCCCGGCAGGGAGGGTGCCTGTTCCCAGCCTGCTTGAGGCAGACCTCCATTTCTTTCTGCGGCACTGCAGCCCATATATTGGCCATAAGTACGCATATTGGTATACAGCGTATTATCCTGGGTGATGTCTGGAGGAGGAGGCATACTTTTTTGTGGCGATGTCTGTTTATTGATCTCAGAACAGGCAAGAAGTATCGGTATCATCAGAGAAAATGATGCCCATTTCATTAATGGAAACATAAGACACTCCAAAATAAAGAATGAAACTCAAGGGTAAAGGTCTCCTGGGGGGACCACTGGACCTCCGGAAGTTTCTTCGGGGCCCCTACTTGTCCGACATTTCCTGAACCCTGCTTCCCAGCCACTAAGGTACTCTTCATAGGTGCCAGGTAATGAGGGGGCCATAACCCAGCCGTCCTGAGGTCCACCAAGGTTTTTTACACCGGCACTGCACCCCATGTACTTACCATAGGCCGTCATATTTGTATAAAGGGTGTTATCCTGCAGCGTATCGGGAGGGACGGGATGAATTTCTCGGGAGGGCTTTTGATGATCAAGTACCGAACAGGCTGAGAGCAGTAGAAAGGATAGAAAAAATAATCCCACCTTCACTGTGTAAAACATCGGGAACTCCATCGGAAGAGTGAAACCATCATCAGTATAATTTACTTTTGGGAGTCAATTTGCACAGGAAAATTACGGACGCTTCCATTAAATCAGAATCAGTAATTAACAAAGGCTGTAGATTTCCGGACTAGCATTATCTGCTTTCCTGAAAACAAGGTAGCCATCATGGCCAGTCAGGTATTTCGTCTTTTTTTGTCTATTGCTCTCTGTGCATCATCCTTTATTGGCTACTGTCAGGGACTGTTGCCAGTAAAACTTGAGGGCGAGGTTTTTCTATTTCAGGACGGTGGTGTGAATTTATCTGACAGCTCTGATGCAGACTCTCAATTTCTGATGCACTTTGGGCGCAGTGGCTATGTCTACCAGATTATCGGTTCAGATCGTGTGATGCAGGGAAAATATCGATATATTCGACAACTGGCGAAAAATGGCATTGAAGTAGGTTTGCTGGCCAGTGAAGAGGTATTTGAAAGTGGTGAAGTTTCTTATGAAATGGTTCTTATACCGGATGATGAGTCGGTGGGAATGTATCTGTTCAAGCAGAATACGGGGCCACTGAAACACGATACACGACTGAATGCCGGACGATTTACGCGGGTGACCAGGCTTTTTGAAGTAGGCTTGAAGAGGCGTTGTGGCAGCCTGAGTGATTCAGACCGTGAGGACCCTGAATAGATGACGAACTTCTTCAATTTTGGCAAAACGTTTAACGCCGTGCTGACGACTGTCAAAACGGATAGAGAAATTGCTGTCATTGACTTCAATCACTTCACCACGGCCAAAGATGGCGTGATCAATAATAGCTCTGAGTTGCCAGGGGCCATCGCTGCATACCCCTTGGGTCGGGCTGTTGATTTGTTTGTTGTTGGAGGCAATAGAGGCGTGATTGGACGTTTTAATGATGGGGGCCTTCTTTAGCCTTTTGACCAGTGATGGGCGAGCAGAACAGACGTAGCGATTTGATACAGGTGTTAGCCCCGTTTTTTCGATGGCTTCGGCCAGTGCATCATTAGACTCTTCATGGAGCAGGTTACCAAGGGAAAGTACGTGCGGGAGGTTCATTTCCAGTACAAAGGGGCTGATATTGTCCTGAGTTTTTTTTCCCCTCGTAGCGCTGCTGCCAGCCAGGTCTCCTTCAGCAGTAAACAGGTGTAACTGCTGTTTTGCCCGCGTCATGGCTACATAGAGCAGACGACGCTCTGATTCAATGGCTTTGCTGCTCTTTACAGTAGAGAGAGTGGCGAGTTCGTCTTCCCGCAGGAAGGGCCAGTATTGGCGGGTTAAACCAGGTAACAGCACAACTGGCCACTCAAGTCCTTTGGCGCGATGGCATGAGCTGAGAGTGATACCATTTCTGGAACGCTGTCGTTGAGTTTTCTGTTTTTTTCGCTTTTCAATCAGATCGTATATATGGTTGCAACAGCTGAGTGTGTCTTCGTTAAGCTGCTTCAGAAAGCGGTGGAAGCCTTTTATTGCCAGAATCTGTTCATCGGTTCTCTGCTCATTAAGGCTCATGGATCTGAGGTTTTCGTATACCTCTGACTGTTGGATATAGGCTGCGATCAGTGTGTGTGCTTTTTGTTGAAGTCCATTTTGCTCGAGCCGTGTAAACAGCTCTGCCCGGGCTATTAGTTTACCTGCCTGAAAATCGCTGATGTCTTTTAATTCAGGCGCCAGTTTTCTTAGGGACTTGCCAAATTGATGACTATTTCCCTTCAGCTGTTGGCCTAGCCAGTCAATATGATGATGCTTCAGGCCAATGTGTGGCAGAGTTAATAGTCTGGTGAGCTTGTGGTATCGGATATCGGGCTCCAGTTCTGCCAGACCACCGCTGGCCATCACCATTGCATCGATCAGTGCTTCAATTTCCGGACGCTGGAAGAGGGAAGGGCCATCGCTGGTGTAGGGGATGCCCATCTCCAGAAGGTTCAATTCAATAGGCACGGCCTGAGCCCAGACTCTCACCAGAATAGCAATGGATTCTGGTGGTGTGCCGGATGCAAGGTATTCCGTCAGTGACTCAACCACAAAGCGACTGTCGTCAGATCCTGGCTGGCTGATACGAATCAGAGAGGGCGAGTTTTCCGGATGGGCAATACAGAGCACATTTTTACGGGATCGGTTCTGGCTGATTAAATGGCTGGCAGCCAGGGCAATGCTGTGGCCATAGCGAAAGGTGTGGGGCATGGTGAGTTCTTTTACTTCACCGGTGTCACCGTAATCCTGCTGAAAGTGGTTCAGAATATTGTCGATATTTGCACCGGCAAACTCGTAGATGGTCTGGTCCGGATCTCCTACGGCCACCATTCGGGCCCGTTGTCCAGCAATCAGCTGAGTAAAACGGTGATGAAGGGTAGAGGTGTCCTGATACTCATCCACAATGATAAAGTCCATTTTGTTTTCAACTCTGGGAATCAGCTGTGGATTTTCAAGAATCAGTTTGACCGGATCGTACAGCATGTCCGTAAACGTGATGGACTGTTGCTGATGACGCCACTGTTCAAACTGTTGGAACAGTTTAATAAAAAAGCGGTAGTCGTCTGTATAGCCCGTTTGTTCAAACCACTGTTCCGGGCTGGTTAAATGAGCCTTCACGGACTCTATAAAGCTGATGACTGTTTCAATCTGACGGGCAGCATCTGAGCGAATACGGTCTTTAATGGCTTCGGGTGCGAGTTTCAGGATCAGGGTTCTGACCTGTAACTCAACCACTTTTTCCGAAAGCGGTTGCTTATTGTAAGGTTCACGAACTCCCCAGCCTTCCAGTGTTCTGAGCAGTTTCAAGCCCGTTGCATGATAGGTACGTATTTCTGGCAGTAACAGCTGGCCTTGATTAAGAACGTCTGTCTCACTGGCGATCAAGGTACGAAGCTTCTTCAAAAAATCAATTTGCGCCGCTTTGTTGAACATCATCACCATCACTCTGCGTGGGTCTGCCCCTTTCTGGAGTAGATTGCTCACCAGCTGTGCCAGGGTGGATGTTTTGCCGGAGCCCGCTACGGCAATGCACAGAGCATGATCTTTATCATGATTGGCAACAGCTTGCTGGTGTGGTGTCAGTTTCATTCAGAGCGCGCAAAGGTTGGAAGCAGAGAAGGCTAGCAAAAAAACGAGGGCTGACATAGCCGGTAAAAACCAGTGGTAAGCATTTTTACAAAATGGTGTGCGGTAATTTCGGTGGAGATAAAGCGACAATGACGGAATAATTAAACCATCAATCTCAGGATCAACGTGTAATGGCATCCCTTTATTTTTATTTTTCTTCCATGGACTCGGGCAAGAGTACTTACCTTCTGCAATCGGCTCATAATTATGAGAGTGCGGGTAAAAGGGTGCTGCTCCTGGCCCCGGTGATTGATGATCGCTTTGGTGTGGGGAAAATTACTTCAAGGATTGGTTTGCAAAGCGAAGCGGTAGCCATTACCCAGCAGGATGACCTGAAGCAGCAAATTGCCAGAGAATACAGCGAAGAATATATTGCCTGTGTCATGGTGGACGAAGCACAGTTCCTGACACCGGAACAAGTATGGCAACTTTCCGACGTGGTGGATGTTCTGGGCATTCCGGTGCTTTGTTTTGGGCTTCGTACTGATGCTTTTGGCAAGGCGTTTGCTGGCAGTGAAGTTCTTCTCAGTATTGCTGATGAGCTGACGGAGCTGAAGAGCATTTGTAAATGCTGTGAGAAAAAAGCCAATATGCAGCTTCGTCTTGATGGCGAAGGCAATCCTGTCAAAAGTGGCAGTCAGGTGCAGATAGGTGGTAATGACAGCTATCTGTCGGTCTGCAGAAAGCACTATAAATCGATGATGGGGCTGGAAAGTTAGGCTGGGGCTGTTGAGGTTTCAAACATGTATTGAAATCAGTCTGCAATCCCGCAGTATTGTGGTTAACACCCCCTAATACTGCGGACCTGCAATGCCCTGATTAATGCTCGCTGATGAGTACTGGTCGAAGCTGACGACTATTTTCAGCCGGATAAAGATCCACAACAAGCCTAACCTGCGCTCTTATGTTGAGGGAATGCTTCATCGCATTCATGTTGGATGCCCATGGAGAGACCTTCCTGAAGAATCTGGTTCATGGAATTCCATCTTCAAATAGTTTAATGCCTGGTCAACAGGGTAAGTGGATGAAGCTTTTCGAAGCCTTGATTGAAGACCCTTACATGGAATCGTATTCATGGATGGCAGCTACGTAAGGGCTCATCAATACAGTGCAGGGGCTGCTATTGACAGTTCAGAGACCATTGGCAAAAGCCGGAGTGGAAACACAACAAAGATTCACTTATCTGTTGATGCTTGCGGGTTTCCCGTTACTTTCGAGATTACCGGAGGCGATGTGAATGATTGCACAGCTGCCCCGGAGCTTCTGGCAAAGAAACTTGAGGCAGAAGGGGTCGTTGCTGATAAAGGCTACGATAGTCAGGCTGTGTGTGATCAGGTAGTAAAGCAAGGTGGAAAGCCAGTGATTCCGGGGAGAAAGAATTCAGTGGTTGGTAACGGTGATATTGACTGGTATTTATAGAAATATTGGCACTGAGTCGAAAATGCATTTTCACGTTTGAAGCATTTCAGAGGCATGCTACCCGCTTTGATAAGCTTGGGCGCAACTTTGGAAGCGCAGTGGCGTTAGCCTGCGCATATATTTGGTTATCGATATGAAACCTCAACAGCCCCTGGGGGCGTTCTCAATTATGCCAGCCAAATTAAAGAAGCTGTCAATTGAAGCATTCCCAAGTAATTACATCCCAGTCGTTCGTATCGGGTTGCAATTCTTAGGAACTACTCCATATAGTCACATAGCTAAGGCTGTGCTCCTGCCATTGTTTCTTATATGGTAATTATTCACTTACCCGTAAATATTCGATTCCATTTGCCCAATTACGTATCATCTGAAAGTTGATTTTTTTGTAATGAGTCTATACTGCCATTTTTCATTGCTAAATTAATTTTATAACTGTTTTCTATTACAGAATAGGCAAGTATTATGGAATCGAACTCTCTCGGTGTAGGTTATTATAATAGGAGAGGATCTGTGTCAAAACCTATGCAGAGTGTTGTACCTGTTCAGCAACAGGATAGCTCTTGCTATGGTTTCTCTGTTGCTGGAGTCAATACTAATAATGCTTCTGGAGTAGGGGGGCAGAGATGGGGTTCAGCTCAATTGGAACAGGTGCAAGATAACTTCAATAGTGCAGGTGTTATCCAGGAAAGATCTACTTCGCTTTTAGATATTAGTACTCTCTTTATGACTCCTGAAGCCTCCCATGGCAACCAGTCAGCTAATAGCGGATCTCAAGATAGTGATACCGTATTTACTTCTGGAATGAATCAGTTGTTGCCAATTTCTTCAACAGATGAGTTAATAAATCTCAATCAGACGACTGAGAAAAAAGACGTTTCTTGTTATTCTATTGGAGAGGGAGTGTTAACCAGCCGAAGTCAGTCATTTTCTTCACTCCCCTCTTACCAAACTCAGGAATCAACACGCAGCATGACTTCAATGTTAGTGTCTTTCGGTAGCGGAAACGCGAATACTATGCAGGGAGTTGAAAATGATCATGGCCATGATTCTTTTGGTCGGTATATGTCTGAGTTTGTAGATTCTTCCGTACAGAGCCTTGATCCGCATTTAAATCAAGTTTTAAAAAAAGAAGATGCTTCTAATTACACAGCCTCACAAGATATACCTGGAATAAAGCGACCTCATGAGCTTGCTGTTGCTGATGAATTACAGCGAGAAGTTCGGAGTTATCCTAAAAAAAGCAAGGTAGAAAAAAAACAGCAAGATGTAATCGTTGTTGATGAGCAACATTTGGACAAAATAAGGGCTGAGATTCCATGTCTTAATCCTAAGGATTTGGCCAAAGTTTCTTTTCATCTTAAAAAGCAGGGTGATATACCACGGCCTAGAAACAGTTTTCTAATTTTTTCAAATTGGCTTCGTGAGAGGTTTATATTTTCTGATGATGCGGATATATGGGAACCCTTTCAGTCCGATCTTTGTAAGCTTTTTGGCACCATTTGGAAACGGCTTGATGCTAATCAGCAAGGTGTATTCAAAACTGCTGCCACAATCGAAAGAAATGAACATGGAATTCAGTTTTCTGATTATAAATACCAGCCAAAAAGGCGAGGAGCCACAATCGCTGAGCCGACATCTATTATACCGCCTTCCAAAAGTATTGAGCCATTGAAAATTTCGGTTAAGAAGAAGCATACGGCCATACCTTCCGCAGCTGCTGGTTTCGATCCTGTATCTAAAACTGTAGGTGAAAGTGATCGTACTTCTATTGATAAGGGGGGAGCTACAACTCGAACTACCGCTGTAAATGAGGAGAGTATGCAGCTAATAAATAGCCCATCATGGGATAAGTTGGCAAAACTCTGTTGTATAGAAGATGACTTAACTTCTCGTTGTAAGGAAAGGATTTTGGAAGCAGCGATAAATAAGATTGAAGAATTTGAGACTCTAGTTGAATTTTTTAAAGAAATGGATACGCCATGAAAAAAACCAAGTTGATCAATTCAGTTATTTGGTGATGTGTCAGAGCTGTTGATCTGATACATTCCTGTTTTTTTGAGTCATTTATGGCTGTAGTTCAAGTTGTCTGTATCTGTTGTTAACAAATGTTCAGTATTGTTAAGAGCGGGAAAGCTGAGACGGGTCACCAGTGGTATCGATGCAAGGACTGCAATAAGAGCTTCCAACTTGAATATCGCTATAACGGCAATCTGCCTGGTACTCATGAGCAGATCATAAAGATGACCATGAATGGCTCCGGGGTCAGAGATATCGGACGTGTCCCTGAGATCAGCCCAACGACGGTATTGGCTCGCTTAAAAAACTCGACCCGCCAGCAGTAACGCAACTCCCCTTCGAAAATGCCCGGGTCAAGATTATTTTCGAAATGGATGAGCAGTGGTCATTTGTTGGTAGCAGGAAGCAGCAACGCTGGCTGTTTTATGCATGGGAGCCACGTTTAAAGAAGATCATTGCACATGCGTTCGGCTCCAGAAGCACAGAGACGCTCAAAAAGCTGTTGAAGCGTCTGGCTCGCTTCAAAGTCAGTTTTTACTGCACAGATGACTGGCAGTCATATACATCCTGTTTACCAGAAGATAAACATATCATTGGAAAGTACTTCACTCAGCGGATTGAGCGGCAGAATCTGACCTTGAGAACTTGCTTGAAACAGTTAGCCAGAAGGACTATCTGCTTCTCAAGATGGTGAAGGTTCAGAAGAGTTGATGGCTATTAATTAAACTGAAGTCTGCTACTATGCCAGTCTTTTGTTCTGTACTGCCATGGCTTTTATTGAAGTTGTCTGTATTCACTGTCGTAAACCTGATGATATTGTCAGAAATGGAAAGGCCAGATCAGGGCTCCAAAGGTTCCTGTGCCGAAGTTGCAACAGCAATTCCCACTGAAGTGATTCGAGATAACAGCACCAAGGCTTCCAGCCAGTT
>OODV01000254.1 GCA_900299555.1 uncultured Endozoicomonas sp. | reverse complement strand
TGGTTTATACAACCTGTTCCGGGTCAGAAGAAAACTGTTAGCAGGCTGACCATAGAGTCAGTGTGTCTGAAGTTCAGGCTGCACTGGCAAAAGAGCCTGAAAAGCAGCCTATATTGTTATTTTTGATCTTTTTTTAACCACTGGGAAGCTTGAAACGGAAATCACGACACCTTTTTCAGAGTTTCCCTAATTTAGAACGTCCCTAGATAAGATACAAAGCAACTCATTCAGAGTTTCGTGTCTTTGTGCCTTTCGGATACTGTTGTTCACGTTAATGGAAGGTTTCATCGGACTCTTCAGGCTGGGAAGAAGGTGATTCTTCGGACGAAGGCTCATCGACTGGCTGGTCTTCTGCTGAAGGTGGTGTTGATTCATATCCGGCAAGCTCAGAGCCCCGGTCTTTCTCCTTTTCCAGGTCCAGTGCAGGGACTTTCTGCTTTTTGATCAGGTCATTAAAGCCTGTGGGTAACTCGGCTTCCATAGCATCCAGCTCATCAAACAGCTCCTGGGCCGAGCGTTCTTTGATAACCTCCTGATCTTCCAACTCTGGCTGTTCCAGAGTGCCTCCAGCTTGAGCCAGAGCTTCGGCAATTTCTGGTGGTATCTCCAGTGATTTGGCGATTTCTTCAAGATCCCGAATTTCTGATAGCGGTGGTAACTCGTTGAGGTTCTGAAGGTTGAAATAATCCAGAAACTGTCGTGTAGTGGCAAACATGGCTGGCCTTCCGGGTACATCCCGGTGGCCAACGACCCGAACCCATTCACGTTCCTGCAGTGTACGGATAATGTTACTGCTGACACTGACACCACGAATATCTTCAATCTCCCCACGGGTTATGGGTTGGCGATAGGCGATCAGGGCGAGGGTTTCCAGCAGAGCTCGGGTGTAGCGTTGGGGTTTCTCGTCCCAGAGTCCACCAATCCATGGCGCCATTTGCTGACGCACCTGAAAACGGAAGCCGGAGGCTACCTGTTTCAGTTCAAAGGCCCTGCTTGCACAGGCTTCAGAAATCACAACCAGTGCTTCGCGGATTTCATTACCGTCCGGGCGTTCTTCTTCCGGAAAAAGGGCTGCCAGTTGTTCGATGTTCAGGGGGCGGCTGCTGGCCATGATGGCCGCTTCCAGAATCATTGAGAGTTCAGGCTTTTCGCTCATTTATTCAATCCGTGCTTTCACATGAATCGGGCCAAAAGGCTCGCTCTGTACCAGTTCGATCAGGGATTCCTTGATCAGTTCCATAATGGCCATAAATGTCACCACCACACCCAGTCGGCCTTCACTGACCCGGTAGAGGGCCACAAACGGTGTAAAACGTTCGGGGGAGAGCATGGCCAGTACTTCACTCATTCGTTCCCGAACGGAAAGGGCCTCTTCGGCTACATGGTGGTGCTCAAACATATCCGCCCGGCGCATAACTTCACTGAGGGCAATCAGTATGTCCTGCAGGTCAACATCCGGGTGAACCTGTGCGCGTTCATAATCCGGTGCCTGAACCTTTGATGGCCAGGTATCCCGACCCATTCTGGGCAGTTCATCAAGATCTTCCGCTGCTTTTTTGAAGCGCTCGTACTCCTGTAGGCGACGAACCAGTTCAGCACGAGGGTCGTCTTCTTCCTCTTCGCTTTCACTGACTCTGGGTAGCAACATACGGGATTTAATTTCCGCCAGGGTGGCTGCCATCACCAGGTATTCTGCCGCCAGTTCAAACTGGGAGCTCTCCATCAGTTTGACATACTCCATGTACTGATGGGTTATCTGGGCTACCTGGATATCCAGGATATCCATATTATTGCGCTTAATCAGATAGAGCAGAAGGTCCAGCGGACCCTCAAAGGCTTCCAGGAAGACTTCCAGAGCATCAGGAGGGATATAGAGATCATTAGGCAGTTTGGTGAATGGTTGACCCTTAACCAGTGCCAGCGACCGTTCCGTTCTTTCATGATGAGCTTCAAGTGCATCGGCTATAGTTTCTGCTTCCGATGGCGCTGGCGTCTGTTCTGGTTGTTCGGCCACGGCTTCCGTCGTGGTCATGGGCAGTTCACCTCTTGCTGGCTGCTTGTCGGGCTCTGTATCAGCCCTGACAGGGGGTACGGAGGTTTGACGGCTTATTTGTTAATCAGTTCCATCATGCCTGCAAGGGCGGGGCTCTGTCTAGAGGGGAGTTACCGTGGGGCGGGGAAGATTGTATTAACCACAAAGACAGAGGGGGCTCAAAGTTACTTTCATTAAGTTGTGCGATATAGCTTTGTGATTAACTCTATGGACAGAAGGAGGAATAGTGGTGACTATTATAAAATAACCAGTTGATAGTTTAACCACTACACTGAGGAGCAGTAATATGAGGGGAAATGTAAGTAGTGGGAGGTCCTGTAAGTTGGGTATCCGTTAATAAAAACACTCTAACAAAGTCTTGGGCAAGCAATGGATGTATCTGATTACTCAATAACAGATACATCCAGGTGTCAGGCACCTTTCAAGCTTTGTTTTATTTAAGCCTTAAAAGTTCCGTGTTTTTAGATCATCACTATCAACGATAGTGAAGCCCCATGGCGTCGCGGACTTCTTTAAGAGTGTCCTGAGCTTCATCCCGGGCTTTTTCACAGCCTTCGGTAATAATACTTTTTACGACATCGTGGTTATTTTCCAACTCCAGCGCCTCGATACGAATAGGCTCCAGCTCAGCCTGCACCGTTTCAATCAAAGGCTTTTTACAATCCAGACAGCCAATGCCAGCAGTGGCACATCCATTCTGTACCCAGTCCTGGCGTTGCTGGTCGGAATAAAGTCTGTGGAATGGCCATACAGGGCACTTCTGTGGGTCGCCTGGGTCATTCCGGCGAATACGTGCGGGGTCTGTGGGCATCTTGCGGATTTTTGCATCCACATCATCAGCACTCTCCCTGAGACCGATGGTATTGTTGTAGGACTTGGACATTTTCTGCCCGTCAAGGCCCGGCATCTTAGTCTGAGTTGTCATCAAGGCCTGGGGCTCGGGCAGGATAACCTTACCGGTACCTTCCAGGTAACCAAAGAGACGCTCCCGGTCCCCCAAGGTAATGTTATTCTGCTCTTTCAACAGTGCTTTGGCTGTTTCAAGTGCTTCATCGTCACCTTTTTCAAGATAGGTTTTGCGCAGTTTTCGGTAGATTTCACCCTGTTTTCTGCCCATTTTCTTTATAGCCAGCTCGGCATTCACTTCAAAGCCGGGTTCTCGGCCATAGAGATGGTTAAACCGGCGGGCGATTTCACGGGTAATCTCAACATGGGCTTCCTGATCCGCACCGACAGGTACGCTGCCTGAACGATACGCCAGAATATCCGCGCTTTGAAGCAGTGGGTAGCCCAGAAATCCATAAGTGGAGAGGTCTTTTTCCCTGAGTTTCTCCTGCTGGTCTTTATAGGTCGGTACCCGCTCCAGCCAGGAGAGCGGGGTTACCATAGAGAGCAGGAGGTGCAGCTCGGCGTGTTCCGGTACACGTGACTGAATAAAAATTGTGGAAGAGCCGGGGTTGACTCCTACCGCCAGCCAGTCAATGACCATGTTCAGCATATGCTGTTGAACGTGCTGTGGATCTTCATAGTGAGTAGTAAGTGCATGCCAGTCTGCAACAAAGAAAAAACAGTCATATTCGTGTTGTAGTGTCAGCCAGTTTTTCAAAACACCATGATAATGGCCGAGGTGTAATCGGCCAGTAGGTCGCATACCAGATAAGACTCGCGACTGAGGGTCTACAGCGCTCAAGGGGCTCTCCCGAATTCATCCTGAGGGAACAGGGTACGACAGTTTTAGTCATGGGGAAAGAACTGAAAAGTTGTGCGTTGTCACCGGATAAGATGCTTTTATCCTTCATCATATAGGTTGATTGTACTCTGGGCCTTTTCAGGTAAGGCATGTCTTGAGTGCTTTTCTGTTATTGATATGAGCCAGCACTTTGCACGGCAGATTTTTGTATCCTGACACATCAGTTTTTAAGGTGCTCATGAGTAATACCAATCGCCTTTTCTAAATCCTTAAGCTGACGCCAGTTATGCTCAGGCATCATTATCAAGCGTTTTATCTGGAACAGGTGTCTCGTCGACCATATCTACCCGAAAGTTTTGAGGATGTTGATTTTCAGCATGCTGCCCGTCATGCAGATGATAACCGTGAATGCATCCGGTTGTTGAGGCTGTCATTTATACAACAAGAACACTCTGTTTCTGAGACAACCAAACTGCTTAAAGTCACCAATGATACGGTACATGAATGGCTGCATCGATTTAAAGATGGCGGCCTTCCAGCTATGAAGGATCAAGGTGGGAGGGGACGAGAGCCAGTAGTCCCTAAAAAATCTCATGATGAATTCAAAGAAGCCGTTCTCCACTTGCAGGACGAAAAATATGGAGGACGTATAGTTGGTCGGGATGTTTATAAACTGTTACAAAATGAGTTTGGGACAGATTGCAACCTTCGCACCGTTTATAAACTGCTGCATAGAGTGAAGCTGTCGTGGATTTCTGGTAGGTCCAAGCACCCAAAACAGGACCTTGAAGAACAGGAGGTTTTTAAAAAAACTTCAAGCAGGAGGTC
>OODV01000632.1 GCA_900299555.1 uncultured Endozoicomonas sp. | reverse complement strand
CTGTAAACAAACCAGCCACTAAATGTGAATGTGTGTGTATCGATTGTACCATGGAAACATCTGGAAGCAAGTCTCTTGAGGAAATCTGTCACAGGTTCAATGTTAACCATGAAGAAGACATTTGGTTTCCAATCAGTGATGGGGGAAGTATTCAGAACCTCAGAGTCAAGTAAAATTCCTCAAATTGACTAAAATTTCACCTCTGTATCAAGTGTCACCTGGATTTTCTGAGAACAGGACTGTTGAGGTGTTGCTTACTGGCAAAATCATTCTTTTGTGTGTGTGTGTGTGTGTGTGTGTGTGTGTGTGTGTGTGTGTGTGTGTGTGTGTGTGTGTGTTTGTGTGTGTGCAGCTGGAAATGCAAACTGCTGCCGTTGTCATGTTTTTAGTGGACTGATACACTTTACGGGCCTTAATAAATATCCGAGGGAAAGCCGTGCGCAAACCGCGAGAGGAGGGAACAGGTCTGTGCGCGCTCGGGTCCCGCGCATATATAATTCAGATTTCACAGCTGACCTCCCCTGAAAAGCCCAATCAACCTCTAATTGAAAGGGAAAACGAAATACCACTTCCCGCGGCGAGACTAACGATTTAATCATTCCATCGTTCTTTGCTGTTTTTTTTTGCTGTTTCTTTCTCTTTTATTTCTCCTCCTCTTTTATTTTAATTGGAGCTAAGCTTGATCTAGCCCCTGTGCTCAGGGCCCGAGGGAGCGGGATCACTCGGATGGATCCAGGCGTCTTTGGTAGATGGGGTTAACGGGATATCACAATGGTCAATAAAACGTTTCCAGTGGTTCCGGGCCATGTGGCTTAAGGCCCGAGGAAGATGACAGTATCATGCTGACACCCGGAGAGCTCCGGGGCGGCCGCTGCCAGTGAAGCCAATCACACCAGCGAACAAATAAACAAACAGAGGGCCACCAGCGTAACCACTAAGTGATAATTCTTGATAACAATCAGCCACTGAATGTCAGGCCATGCCCCGCCTTCCATTGCACTCACGTTCCAACACCGCTGTCGTTTGAATCATCTGCCCCCTCAAGTG
>OODV01000270.1 GCA_900299555.1 uncultured Endozoicomonas sp. | reverse complement strand
TCAGTCCTTTGACAACAGGTTTCAGGAAAATATCAATTGGTGTGGTGAAAGACAGTAGGTATTACCTTTCAAGGTATTTTCTTTTAAAGCAGTAAAACAGAAAGATTTTCCATCGAGAGTATAGATGTCGTTTTTAGCAGCCTTTTCCGGAGTGATTTTCTTTGAGCCAAAGTGTACATCAACATCTCTAAAACCAAAGCTCCGACCCTTCTTAATTACGTCCTCAACAGTGGTAGTAGACTTGGATACAAAGCTCTCGAAGGGTTGTGTTATGGTAGATGAAGTATCAGTAATGGGTACGTTGCAAACCCTCAGGTCCATAATTTTATTCTCTTTGCAAAGTTCTAGAAGTTCCTGCTTGTAGGTATACCCGCAATCATATCCAGTTGAATTGGGTAATGGTGTTATCTCATTCTGTTTCCATTTTATGTAAACTTTATTGTTATCAAGGCTTGTTTATAATTATGGGTATCGTGAAACAGGTTAAGCAAAGCACAAATCTAGCTTTCGGCTGTGAGGTTTACAAGGAATATTCCTTCCAATATGAAATGAGCCTGAAGAACGGCCTGTTTCCAGCACATCATGATGAGTATATGGAATACATAATGAGCATCTACTTCATAAAAACGCTTGGCGATGTGAGAGCCATCTTATAGGGAGTGGCCTGGCTTGAGCCCAGTTGGAACTCAGAAGACGAATGCTGTCAGTGGATCAACCGAAGCCGTATCTGAAAGAAGGAATAAACGTGTAGCATCTAAAGGAATAAGTGCGGGGCATCATTGATAATGAAGCTATTGAACAGCTTTGTCGAGCAAGGCAAACAATCTTTCTGAGCTCATTTCTGGTTTGGAAAATACTGTAATCTGAAATAGTGCGCAAATACGCAGGTAAACTCTACAATACTCGGGCGCAATGGAAGTATTTTATCTACCCTTCTACCAAGTGTGTAAATGCCGCTAAAGCTTCTGGATCTCCATGTTTGATTTTATTGGCGATCACATAATGAAAGAAGTAATGGAAGTCCTTATGATCCTGAGCTGCAAACAGGCACTCATCGCCCGGTAGCACCGGTGTTTTGTCTACTTTCTTGTCATCGGCAACCATTGCCATAACCCGGCCATCACTATAAAGGCGCCAGCTGGTTACATGAACCAGAACAATGGTTTTGAACTGGTCTTCCGTGAGAATTGCGTGTGTCCCAATCGTGTCAGGTATTTCCTGAACGATTATCGCATCATCCATATCTTCTATTGGGGGGTAATAGTTTACGGCATTTTCCAGCTCTGAAACCCTGTGTTCTGGAACTTCAAAAAATGCGTGATCGTGAACCTTGTCAAAATAACCCTCCCAGTGGCCGTTCAGTGGGTCATTGAGTTCTCTTGCCGGGACAACTTTATTTAACCAGGGGATCAGGGCGTCAACAGTTCCGTCTTTCATCAGAGCCCAGCAGAGAATTTTCATGCTGAACAGCTTTCCCGGATTGGCATCATTACTGTAGAGCATTTCCATGCCATCCAGTTCCGGGGCTATTCGGACGATCTGATGAAGATTGGCCTCATCCAGCGGTTTGCGGGTGAACATATCGATGACATTGGCACTGTTATCATCGGACTGATTTTTATCTTCAGGTTCTTTGGCCATGAACAATCCCGGGTAAAACTGAGTCTTATAAAAAATGAAGGGGTTCATAGCCCATATCGGCATGGGCGGATCATCCTGCACTATTTGGATGGTTGGGCGGGGAAGGGGGTTATATTTGAGTGGTAAAGAGAAATACCACAAAGACATAGAGGCACAAAGAAAAGCGGAAGGCTTTGCTCAGTGACTCTGTGTCTTTGTGGTTAATGCCAAAAATTACCGCAGTAGTACTAGGGTGCTGGCCAGGTTTCTGGCGGCTCGGATTAGATTTTCCTCACCATTTTCCAGAGCCTCGGATAGTGGAACCGCGCCATGAACAATTGGGAACAGAGCATCAATACCACGTTCATAAACGGCTTCGACACCTGAACCTACTGAGCCTGCCAGGGCAATCACTGGAAGATTGAATTGTTTTGCAATTCGGGCAACCCCCACAGGCGTTTTCCCTTGTGCCGTCTGTCCATCAATACGGCCTTCTCCGGTAATCACCAGATCAGCACCGATGACTTTCCCTGCCAGGTCGACGGCTTCCATTACGATATCAATCCCCGGCTTTAAGTCAGCGTCCAGGAAAGCGAGCAGGGCGGCACCCATGCCTCCCGCAGCACCTGCTCCGGGTTGTTGCTCAACCTCTTTACCCAGGTCGCGTTCCAGAAGGCTGGCGTAGTGTTTCAGTGCCTGATCCAGCGCTTCAACCATCTCAGGACTGGCACCTTTCTGAGGGCCAAACACGGCAGATGCACCATTGACTCCGGTCAGTGGATTGTCCACATCGCAGGCCGCAATGAATTCAACATGCTTCAGACGCTCATCCATCTGGCTGGTGTCAATGCTGCAGAGTTTTGATAATGCTGCACCACCACAGGGCAGTTCTTCTCCATCAGCATCCAGCAGTTTTACGCCCAGTGCCTGCATCATACCAGCACCGCCATCGTTGGTCGCACTGCCACCAATGCCGACGATCATGCGCTTGATTCCATGGTTCAGCGCATTGAGAATCAACTCTCCCGTACCGCGGGTTGTACTGATCATTGGGTTGCGTTGATCCGCAGCCACCAGTTCAATACCTGAAGCTCTGGCCATCTCAATCACTGCGGTTTCACCATCACCCAGCAAGCCGAAGCTGGCTTGAACGCTCTCTCCCATAGGTCCGGTGACCGGTACTTCAATCAGTCTGCCACCGGTGGCATCAACCAGTGACTGAAGTGTGCCTTCTCCACCGTCGGCAACCGGAACTTTAGTGTACTCTGCATCCGGCAGAACCTGCTTCAAACCGGTTTCAATAGCCTGTGCTACCTGGGCTGCAGTAAGGCATTCTTTAAACGAATCTGGTGCAATAACAATTTTCATGGTCTGTTCCCTCAGAATTGAAGAATGCCATAAATCAGCGTTGAGGTGGCTGCCATGGAAAAGCCGATCAGGGTCTCCCATGGCAATGCTTTCAGGCGCTCACTGATGCCCATGCCGACACTGCCACCCGTCGCATGGAAGAAACTGCCGTGGGGCATGTGATCCAGTACTGTTGCACCAGCATGCATCATGGCAGCAGCACCGAGGGATGGAATGCCCAAGGCAATAATAATAGGGCCAAATACGTTGGAAGCAACGGCTGTGCCAGCTGTCGTCGAAGCGGTTGCCGCCGACATCATCATGCCACTCAGTGGCGCCAGCAGGTAGGCAGGCAGACCGGAGGCTTTAAGGAATTCAACCAGGGAGTTACTGAGCCCGGAGCTGGCAATAATACCGGCCAGGGTTCCGGTACCAATCAGCATGATGGCAACACCACTCATGCGCTGAAGACCACCTACCGCAAAAGTGTTGATATCACGGATACGTCCCATGGCCAGCGCACCGGCAACACCACCCACCGGCAGGGCGATCAATGGGTCAATGGCAATACCGGCAACAGGGCGCAGAGCCAGAAGACCAATGGCGACCAGAGGTGCGGTCAGAGCAGCCAGCAGGGAAGGACGGTTAAGGTGACTGGTTTCTTCGATTGCCATCTCTTCAGAGATTTTGGTTCCACGGTTTACCAGCGCCTTGGCCACAACATAAGTGACCACCAGTCCCACCAGGGCAGGAACGATATTGGCCATCATCACATCAGTGAGTGGCAAATTGAAGGCATCGGATGCGGCAATGGTATTGGGATTAGGCGAGATAATGTTACCCGCCTTACCGCCACCGACCATGGCGACCAATGCCGATAGAATGGAAATGTTAGCGCGTTTGGCAATGGCCAGGGCAATGGGCGCAACCGTAATAACCGCCACATCGACAAAGACGCCAGCAGCAGTCAACAGCATGGTGGCCAGAATCAGAGCAATAACGGCCCTGGCTTCGCCAACTGCATCCACGATTTTTTCGGCGATGACGCCTGCGCCACCGGATTCAATCAAAACACCGGCCAGTACACCGGCTGCGAGAATTCGCAGTACAGAAGGTGTAATGCCCTTTACGCCATTGATCATCAGCGTAACACTGTCGCCCAAGCTTGCCAGACCGATCATGGCACCGAGAAATGCACCAATCATCATGCCATAGGCAGGCGGCACGCGTCGCAGAATAAGTCCTATGGAAATCAGCAGCCCGCTCAGGGCACCCAGGGTGGTGATTTGAATCATTGAATAAACCGGAATGAAGAAGTTTTCAGTGCCGGCTATTATCGGAACAATCGTTTCATCTGTTATCGTGGGATTGACTGAATTTTGTGGGAAATGTTCATAGGTTTTTGTGCGTTTGCACAATTATTCTGTTTCTTTCCTGCAGTTTTTCAGCTCATGAAGGCGAAGTGAGAAGTGCAGAAGCAGCAGATCGTGAAAGTGGCGCGGATTACGCCCGGTCAGCTGTTCAATGCGTTCCAGGCGATAATTCAGCGTGTTACGATGAATGTGCAGGCTGTTTGCGGTAACGCCAGGGTCACCATGACAGCCGATATAGCGGCGAAGCGTTTTCTGCAGGGTACCGCGGTTATCTTTGGCAATCAGAGGCTTGATGATGTGCTGAAATTCCCGGCCTTTCCAGCTGTTGTTCAGCTCCAGCAGAAGACTGTCCATCTGATAGTCATAATAGCGATAAAGGCGTTTTTCCGGATTTAGCTCCAGGCCAAGTTGAAGGGCTTCCTGAGCGGTTTGATAAGATATGGCAAGCCCATTAAGGCCCGGCACATACCTTCCCACGGCGATTCTGAAATCAATATCCCCATAGGCTTCGATCTTGCCCATAACTTTCTGAATGTAGTCATCTACCTGGTCAGGGTGCCATTGATGTGCAGTGTCGATTTTATGAAGGACAACGGCCTGTGTCGGGCATACCAGGGCCACCAGATTTTCAGGTCGATGATGACAGAGCAGCTGCTGTATGTGTTCAATGTCGTGTACTTTAAGGTCACGGCCATCACGGGTTCTGGCACTGATAACCATCGCAACCCTGGGAAGGTGAGGGTCAATACCCAGTTTGCGGGTACGGATCTCGAACAGATCATCAACCTCTGCTTCTCCGTGGATCATTTCCGAAACCACATTTTCCCGTTGCCGCTGGTTCCAGTGAATTTCTGACATGACGGACGCATTTTCCACCATCAGCTCTGCCGTCATCACCACCAGATCCGCAAATTGAGAGACAGCCTCAGGAGCACCGGTGACACCAACCACGCCGATAATCTCTCGACGAAAGCGAATAGGGCGGTTAATACCGGCCTGGACCCCTTTTAACCGGGTGGCATGGGAGGCATCGATATCAAAGGCCCGGCCTGATTCAAGCACTTTCAAAGCACCGGCATGCACCTGATGCTTTCGCTCAGGAAAACCGGTGCCGATAATAATGCCTGCCCGATCCATCACATTGACATTATGTGGGATGATATTCATAGCCCGCTGGACGATCTGCTGGGCTACCGGCTCCGTAAGAAAAGCTGTCATATAGGTAATTGGTCAAAAGCAATGCAGTTCAGCCTACCTGCTTGAGGCTGCCTCCAAAATAAGGGTTTTCTACCGGCACTAAGGAGTCTCCATGACAGAATTGAAATTGGGTTCATTCGATCAAGGTTTGAATGTTGCAATTATTGGAGCTTCCGGTGCCATTGGAAAAGCAATGGTTCATTTGCTGGAACAGATACCAGCAGTCAGCCGTATTTATGCTTTTTCACGAAGGGATGCCGTTTTTGACGCAGTGCATAAAGTCGATGTTCAGCACATGGATCTTCTGGATGAAAACAGTATTGCCAGGGGGGCAGGGCAAATCACTGAACCGTTGGATCTGGTGATCATCACAACGGGTATCCTCCATGAGGGGGAAGGTCTTAAGCCGGAGAAATCCATCAAAGATTTCGAGCCTGACCATTTTTCCAGAGTGTTTGCCATCAATACGACAGGGCCTGCCATGGTCGCTAAACACTTCCTTCCCAAAATGGCCAGAAACCGTAAGAACGTATTTTCGGTGTTATCCGCCAGAGTCGGCAGTATTTCTGATAACCGACTGGGAGGCTGGTATGCCTACCGGGCATCAAAAGCTGCATTGAATATGATTGTGAAAAACCTGGCCATTGAAACAGGCAGAAAAAACAAATCATCAATTATTGCCGCACTGCACCCGGGAACGGTTGATAGTCATTTATCCATGCCGTTTCAGTCCGGTGTGCCTGAAGGTAAACTCTTTACGGCCGAGTATTCCGCAGAACAGCTCCTAAATGTCATTGATCAGCTGACACCTGGGGACAGTGGACACCTATTTGCCTGGGATGGGGAAAAGCTGCCTTTCTGAGGTTTATTGTTTCAGGAAGCGCCCCGGCGAGATGCCCATCAAACGACGAAACATGGATATAAAGGCGCTATCACTGGCAAAACCCAGCCTCGAACTCACCTCGGTCACAGAACGTCCTTCAGACAGAAATTCCAGTGCCTTAAGCAGTAATAACTGTTGTCGCCAGTGACTGAAACTCATCCCGGTCTCTTCCCTGAATCGTCGGGATAACGTGCGGGCACTGGCTCTAGCCCGTTTCGCCAGCTCCTCCATGGTCCACTGGCCAGAAGGTGTTTCCATTAATAATTGCACAACGACCTGCAACCGCCGGTCCGCAGGTAATGGCAGCTGCAATGAACTGTGCTCTGCATTTTGAATTTCATCAACAAGAACATCTGCCACCTAAATCCTGCAATCCCAATTTCAAAAGGTCAAATAGAGGAATGAAACATGGC
>OODV01000455.1 GCA_900299555.1 uncultured Endozoicomonas sp. | reverse complement strand
ATTATCAGCCAGTTTGCCGCTGGTCAGGGACTAAAAAAATTTATTGAAATACACGTCAGGCGACCCATAGTTAAAATAACAACAACAAAAAACAAGGGCAGTACAATGGAACTCAAAAAAATAATGAAGCGAGGCGAGCCGAAATTATTAGAGAATCAATCACACGCTATAGGCTCATCATTAAACAGTGACAGCGACCGCTATGACGTAATGATTAAATTAGGTAGCCATACGCTATACATGACAGCACAAGAAGCGGTATTCCTATTAAATGATTTAGACGCTGCTATCAATTCAACCATTGAACTGAATTGCGAGCGTGCTAACGACATAAAGAACCGTGGACAATATACAATAGGATAAGCGGTAAACAATTACCGCTTATCAGGCCACTAAAAAACTAATTGATATACACGACAACCAACCCATACTAAAAATACAAACAACGAATAATGATAAACAAAGGAGTAACAACCATGACTACTACTAAAACCAGCAGCAAGAAAACGACTACCAACAAAAAAGAGGGTACTACCATGGCTAAGGACAAAATGGAACGTAACAGTAAATCTAAAAAGTCTCCTGAAGAACGATTTGTAGAGACTGTAAATGTGAGAATGCCGAAGGCGCTAAAATTAATCGAGCGTGTAGGCGAGCTGGCTGATAAGTCAAAATACGAATACACAGACGAGCAAGCTGATAAGATCAAAGAGGCACTTAAAAATGCCGTAATTGATCTGGCTGAAAAATTCGATAAGGGTGAGCAAAAAGAAGAGCCAGTCTTTAAACTCTAATTACCGAATAGGGCAGGCCAGCGAGCCTGCTCAAAAACCAACAGGCAATAAGCCTGTTTTTTTGTGCCTCCCTACTACCAACCCGCCAGAGTCAGAAGTCCCGAAACTGCCGCCGTTCACGCCCCGTCACGCCGGTTTTTTCCTCCGACCCTACTGGTAGCCCTCTCAGGAAAAAAGCCTCCTAGATAGGCCTGAATGCCGCCTCACTCAATTACCGATTTATACCGCCTTTCCGCTATCGCCCGTCATTACTAGGCTATACGGTCATAGGCTAGGAGCGCCCGTTGAGGCCGATTGAGGCCGGTTTTTCCCGTATAGGCTATAGAACCCGCCGATTAGGAAAAAGCCCCGCAGAGCGGCCTGAACGCCGCCTGCCGCTTTTCGGTAATCAGCGGCAAAGCTGGCAGTACAGACGGTAAAACGTCAAAAAAATAACCTGGCTCTCACGCTGACTCACAGACTCCAATACACCTTACCTGATGACCTTGAAATCACCTTACCTAGCCGACCTTGATTTCACCTTACCTGATGACCTTAAATACACCTTAACTGACTACACTCCAAAACACCTTAACTGGCCACTCTCCAAAACACCTTAACTCACACTTCCTTCGTACCATTGAACATCGGGTGATTGCTCTCCATGCTCGCCGGGGTGCTTGAAAAGACGTGAACCGGGAGAACGGTCAGAGACTCGTCCTCAGTCCTGAAGTGGTGCGGTGACATTGGATCGATTACGACGATCATACCGGGGAGCAGTTCAACCTCATCAGTCTTTTCTGATTGCCCGACGATGGAATACCCACGGCCAGAGTGAACATAAACAACCCGGGTTGTCGGATGAATATGATGCACTTGCTCAGAAGTAAACGGTGGAATGGTGAGTTGCTGGAATGTCGGATCACCGATTCTCTCCGGTGGGAATAACTGACGGGTAGCGCAGCCATTCACATAGGGGAGGTTTACGGCCTGCTTCAAGTCCATTGACTTGTTGCCGCAGTGATAGCCCCGGATCACGACAGCCATGTGCAATGAATCAATTGATGCTGGACCTGCAAACCATTTAGCCACCTGAGCGTCTTCACTCAGATAAATTACTGAGTCGCCCCGAGGTACATGAATATCATGCTTCCCTGCATAGGCTGTGTAGGTATAGAGATCATGCTCACGGCTATGGTTAATCTCTGGCTGTTTGCCATCAAAGTAATATGCGCCATATTCTTCGTTAACGATTGCCATGTTCAGACCTCCCAAGCCTGCGAGAAATTGTCATCCTGAATCAGCTGGCTCTTGGGTATTCCGACCCGGGATGCAAGCCGAATGACTTCCTCACTTTCCATTTGCAGGCGAGCCATAATCTCCTGCTGTGATAAGCCTTGTTCTACGAGTGACTGGACAATACCGGCCATATTGAGAACGCCGTGTGTCCCTCTCGCCCGGTTATGGCGAATGGTGGCCATCTTCTGGCTCGACTCATCTTTGGGGCTGGTCATAACGGTCGGAACCAGACCATCAGTGAGCGTTGAAATATCCGCATCACCTGAAACTGTCCAGCGGTGAAAGCCATCAACAATTTCGAGATCAGGGTTTACGACGATAGGCTGTGTCCAGCCATCTTCGATAATGCTGATCTTGAGCAGTTTTAATTCAGTGGAGGCTACACGGTTGGGATTGTAATTGTTCGGCTTGAGTTCGTTCCGATCCCGCCAGACGACTTCACTTATCGGCTGGCTTTGATGCTTTGGTTTTTTGCTTCTTGCCATAAATCCTTTTCGCCTCTTCGAGCGTTATTCCGATCTTGTTTCTTGTCCTCTCACCTTGAGAGGCCATTCCCTGACTGACCCGGCCTTTAAAGTCTCCCCTCGCCGCCATCTTGCCGAGGAACTTCCATGAGCAACCGGATAGCGGGTGAGGTTCTTCATCCGGGATAGGATCGTCGGTGTAATTCTTGTGATACCGGATCATCCCGTTTATTTCCTTGGCAACCATCCGTTTGTACTCATCATCAAACTGATCGAGTACGTTTTGGATATGCTCTCGCCATGAAGTCTGGTCAGGCTT
>OODV01000268.1 GCA_900299555.1 uncultured Endozoicomonas sp. | reverse complement strand
GCCATGTTTCATTCCTCTATTTGACCTTTTGAAATTGGGATTGCAGGATTTAGGTACCATGTGGTTGTCTTCATCAATCGTGAGTCTGGGGAGAGCTGGGACACCAAGACCGTGTTACAACGCTGGACAAGTCTTTTTACCGGGCCTCTGCTGGTACAGCGTTTTCTTTCCGGGGTATCACTGGATAAAGCGGAGCTGCTGCGGGTAGAGGAGTTTGCTGAAGAATACCGCTCTCGTTTACTGGACATCAGCTGGTTTATGCGTTGCCTTAATGAGCATCTGGCAAGGGAAGCGAATAAAGAAGATGGTTGTAAAGGACGATTTTGGGAAGGTCGCTATAAAAGCCAGGCTTTACTGGATGAAGCGGCGCTACTGACCTGTATGGCGTATGTTGACCTTAACCCCATCAGGGCAAAAATGGCCAGGACGCCGGAAACGTCAGATTATACTTCCGTCAAAGAGCGGGCTACAAAAGCCAGTGGTGGTCGGCTCAGAAAGCAACATGCTCACCTCAAACCCTTGCGTTCACAAGGGCAAAACCCGGAAACCGCTATTCCTTTTGCCCTGAGCAGTTATCTGGAGTTGGTAGACTGGACGGGACGTATCGTTCGACAGGACAAGAGAGGTTCTATTCCGGAGAATCTCCCACCCATTTTGGACAGATTGAAAATCGATCCGAATGAATGGTTGAAAACCATGAGTTGGAATAACCAGTTCCGTCGTGCAGTGGGCAGGCTGGGTGCTTTGAAAGCCTATGCAAAACAGAGTGGCAAACGGTGGCTTCATGGTATGTGCTGCAGTCAGTCTATGTATCTGCAATAACAAGAAGGCTGAATGTCTTCCGAATCTCTCCATTTAGGTCGACTTTGACCTGAAACGTTTAACAAGATCCATCGTTCACCTTTTCTCACCGAAGATAATCCTTTGGCAAGATAGTATTCGAGCCTGGCTGTATGAGGTGATGTTTCTTCATGTGTTGAGCATCTGGGAATAGACTTGATTCTCTTGCGTGTTTGCTCTTTATAGTTAAGAGATACCTTTTTCATTAGTTATTTTGACCTCGTTATTATTTATAGTCTTGAGAGTAAAGTTAAATTAGTTGTAGGTTTGGTCAAGTAATTTATGGATGTCCTTTATGCTCGTTGTGACTCTGCCATTATTTATGGTTTCGGGAGTACAGGTAAATTAGTTGTAGTATTGGTCAAATAATTTATGGGTGTCCACTTTTCGTATGCTTGTGCTACTCATCAGCTGGGATTGCCTTATTCAATATAAACAAGCTTGCACCGGTGCTCAGTGATTGAATTTTCCTGTAATTCGTTAAATTGTTTCTGTAATGAAAAGCTGGAGAATAATTGATCCAGCTTATTAAAGTGGACTGCGTAGAAACCGGCATGTAGTTTTTGAAGGTGTGGTTTTAGCTCATTGTAGACTTTATTGATTTTCTTTTGCTGAGTGGATAGGGGAAGAGGCCATAAAGATTCTCTGTATTCTTCTAGTCGGTCTAAAAGGTTTGCTATAAGAATATGGCTGTTGCTTGTAGGAATAATCATAAAGGTAATAGTGGTATCGGTCATTGAATCGATCATCGTTCCGGTCATCTGGTGAATAATAGCTGGAAATGAAAGGGTGCTTTCGGACCCGGCGGCTCCCTGTTCGATGGGTTCTGACCTGTTACCAGCAGGGTGCTTCTGGGCAAGCTCTATTAGCTCAATGGTTTTCTGTTTTATTGTTGCCCACACTTCATGATGGGTTGTGTTTCTATGGAACTGCCCGGAACAGAAAGTAGTTTGAGATACCTCCTGTTCACTGTGAGTGAGAACAGAATATTGAAAGTTGTCCAGTTCTTCTAAAGCATCAATACCATCAGGAATGATATAAGTACTATCAACGTTCTTGCTGTCGATCAAAAGGGTATCAAGAAGAAGGCTTCGTTCAGGGCTGTCCTTTGAAAGGAGCTGTGTTAGAGGGCTGGTTATAAATCCGCTATTGGACTCTGAGTGATTACCGGTATTTCTGGCACGTTGTTTCTCAATTGAGGCTTGGATACGACGTTGCTCAAAATCGACAATTTCCTGTAATAAGCTCCTTTCCTGCATAAGTATAGTGGCTACTGCCTCAGGGGATGGAAAGGGAGAGGGCTCCTTGTCAGTGACCGTTGGTGTTAAGTGAGGGATAACTTCTGAATCAGGCATAACACGGATAGCGGCATTCATCAGTGGTTTGCCTTCATACTGTGGTGGATGGTCAGCTTTTGAAACTGTCTGTTGAGAAGGACTCTGTGTTACCGGGTAATCAGTCAACTGAAGCTGCGCCGCTTCTGGTTCTTCCGGTATCATCGGTAAGGGGTTGGGATATGGGTAAAGACGCTCCATAAAAAATGACTCTTAAGAAAACTCACAATTATGGCATAACGATACTTACTGTTGTTGATCTGAAACTGCAGGCGTTTTGCCACACTGCTTCAGAAATAATCCCCAGACAGTGGTGTGTTGTTTGATGCTCTGTTCCAGCTGATGCCAGGGACTGTTCAGGTTGGACTCTTGAGTGATCAGACTGAGATAGCGTTGGGTTTCCTCGTTTGGTGCTGCCGGCAGTAAGGAGAGCAGGCGCTTGATGTCATTCCGGATAATGCTCCCTTCCTGATGAACCTTGGCAAGATAGGGTTGAATCTTTTCCCGGTAAAACAATCGGAAGACATTGTGCAGCCTCTCTTCTTCCGCAGGGTTGACCGCTGGACAAATGGGCCCTTTCTGCAGACGACGCTCGAGTATATTGCCCGCGTGATTCAGCGTCTGACTTAACGCAGTGGCTGAGTATATTAACTCTCCCAGGTAATGGGAGGCATAAACCTGTTGCAGATGATTCTCCAGGCTGGTCAGGGTATAGGGGGCTTCCAGTGTTTGATCAGGCAGAAGCCTGATCAGGTAGTTCAGTGCTTCGCGGGTGCCCTGAAACCCCGTCTGACCATCAGCGGGTAGAAATCTTCCCTGACTCTCCAACTGCCGACTGAACTCGGTATTGGCAAAAATAAGATTCCACTCAATGGCGGGAAACGATGCCCGCTTTTCGGTGAGCACGGCTTGAAGCTTGGCAGTGGTCTCCTGATTCCCATCCGTTTGTTCTAGAAAACGAATGCATTGGGGGATCAGTAATAACAGGTTTTTCTCATAAAAATAGTGCTGAGAGGGTAGCATCTGCTTGCCCAGGCTGCTGTTTCGATAAGCCACTGCCTGACTGAGTGCAGGGCATTTGAGCAAACCCAGTGCGTCCAGTGCTTTCATACGCATGTCCGGAGTCGGGTAAGCCCGCTGCCTTAATGGCGGCAATGGCGACAGGGCGATACCGGGGGGAGGGATATCAATACCCGTAACCCGGCTCAGGCGAGTGGTGTATTCCTCAAGAAAATAGTCCGGTGAGGAGCGGTCTGAGCAGCCGGAGAGCAGAAGAACCGCAAGTAAGAACAGGGTTGGATGCCGTTCTACTGCTATCTTGCTGACCAGTCCGGATATGGCATGAATTGTCTTGGAGGGGTGAAGGGCAAATGAGAACGGGAGTATGGTCATATTAGGCTCTTATTTCTCTCTTCTCTGTCGTTCAAGCCGGGTTAACGGGCCTGGTTCATAGCATCTTTAATATGCGCAGGGTCAAATGCTGCTAACTTCATTGTTCGCTTTATATCCACCTGTCTCAGTAAATTCTTAGATACGATGTTATTTCCCCAGTTGATCATAAAATAACAGGCAGATACAAATCTCTATAGATAGGCTAGGCACACGTTGATTCACCGCTTGAAGGGGCGCCTGAAGCTCACGGGTGATGTGTCAGAGCTGTTGATCTGATACATTCCTGTCTTTTTGAGTCATCTAT
>OODV01000041.1 GCA_900299555.1 uncultured Endozoicomonas sp. | reverse complement strand
GGGAAAGAGATCTGGAAGGAAAAGTTCATAGCCTGAATTTGACCTGACAGACACCCTCTTGAAAATCGGTAACTGTCAGGTCAGGTCTGAACTTCTACAGCTAAAAGCGTTTAATCATCTAACTGCCAGTTCTCCGGAAGAGTAAATTCCATATTTTCAAGTAACCTGCCAGCTGCCGCCAGAACCCGATAGCGGGCATAAGTTTCCTGATATACCGCAGAAGTTAAACTATTACTGGACTGAAACAGTTCATTTTCACTGTCCAGCAAGTCCAACAAGGTTCTTTTACCAATATTAAATTGCTCACGATAGGCGGCAACTGTTTCCCGGCTGGACTTTTCGTGGAGCAATAAATACTCCCGCTGTTCCCCGGTAAATTGAAGCGCCGCCCAGGAGATACGCATTCTTTCCTCTATGTCTCTCATGACTTTCGCTTTCTGAGACCGACTTTCCTCTGCCTGATAGGCGCTCTCCATCAATCGAGCCTTGTCACCACCACCTCGGAACAGGTTATAACGGAGTCGTACCATAGCTACGGTATCTCGATAATCACCCGGTTGGCCATCCGCATTGCGTTTCCAGCTCTGGTCTAACTCAGCATCCAGCGACGGAAGATAACTGCTTTTACGGGAAGAATATGCGTACTCTGATGACTCAACATCAAGCGCAGCTGCTTTGAGGCTTGTGTGATCCTGCCAACTCCTTTTGATTGCCTTGTTTAAGTCCTCCGGCAGCTCCAAATGCTTAAAACCGGGAAATTCAAGACCATCTGGACTGCGGCCAACCAGAGCCCTATACTCACTTTCGGAATCCATCAGATTATTTCGGGCATTAACCAGGTTCGCATTGGCCCTGGCACGCCGACCCTCGACTTGAATTAAGTCAGAGCTTCGAGCCACCCCCTGACGAGCTCGCCGCTCGATTTGATCAAAAATCTCATTGTGAATTTCCAGATTTTCTTCTGCCAGCTCGACCAGTTCACTGCGCTCAAGCACTTTCAGATAAACGTTGATTACCTGTAGGGCAAGATCCTCTAGCGTTGAATAGAGACGCCACTGCTCAGCCTCACTCCCTTTCCTGGCACCTTTCACACTATTCCAGGTATTAAAGCCTGCAAAGAGGTTCTGTTTGACAGAAAAAGACGCTTCCTGTCGAGTAAAACTCTTTTCGTCAATCTGATCGTTTAATCCATCAGGCACATCTTTATTCTGCCCCCCAATACCTGCTGCAATATCAAGCGTTGGCCAGAAATCAGCAGCCGCTGCACTGATGCTTTCCTGCTCTGCTTTTAAACGATTAAGGGCTACTTTTGCCTGGGGATGAGAAAGCAAAGCACTGCCAAGTGCTTCTTCCAAAGCTTCAGCAGCCACTTCAGTATTCCATGCAAAAAGACCTGTAAATAAGCCGGTCATCAGAAATGGAAAGCGATTCATGAGTGTCCCTGTATCTTTCAAACTGAGATTTATTATGAAGATACATCGCCATTTCCTGAGGGTACTTTAATAGCTGGTTGGCAAAATCGTGATTTGTGACACTCGCACTTCTGGTCAGCAATGACCAACTTATGATAAAAAAGGATAATAAGCGATCCAGATATCCGGTTGAAACAGAATTAAGCCATTGAGAACGGATCGAAAAGAAAGAATGGCAGCGAACCGTTTTCGCTTCTTCTGTGGGTTGCCAGGGGAAAAACATGCAAGGTGGCGAGAAAGACCTTAAGGTCATGATCATCGATGACAGCAAGACAATACGTCGGACTGCTGAAACTCTTCTGAAAAAAGCGGGCTGCCAGGTGGTCACCGCCACCGATGGCTTTGATGCATTGGCAAAAATTGCAGAGTCCGAGCCAGACATCATCTTTGTCGATATAATGATGCCCCGCCTGGATGGTTATCAAACCTGTGCGCTCATCAAGAACAATAGTGCATTTAAACAGATTCCTGTCATCATGCTATCCAGTAAGGATGGGCTGTTTGATCGTGCCAGGGGGCGGATTGCCGGTTCAGATTACTATCTGACCAAACCATTCAGTCGCGATGAACTGTTTGGCGCTATTCGAGACCACTGCCCTGGCTACGCTCTGGCCGTTTAAACAAACTTGAATGGAAAGCCCTTGCCTGCAACTCTATTTTGGGATTGTCACAAGGGCATCAGGAAATAATTTAAAGCAATTAACCAAATTAGGTGCCGGCCTGTATTACTGCACTGTTAATTACACAAGGCCGACAACACCGGGGGATTTATGGCTAAGGTATTGATTGTTGACGACTCACCAACCGAACTGTACCAACTGAGCGCAATGCTTGAGAAGCATGGTCACACAGTACTGACTGCCGACAACGGTGCCGATGGTGTTGCCCTCTGCAAGGAAGAACAGCCTGATGCCGTATTAATGGACATTGTCATGCCGGGTTTGAACGGTTTCCAAGCCACCCGTCAGCTCTCTAAAGATGGCAGTACTGTTCATATTCCAGTGATTATCGTAACCACTAAAGATCAGGAAACTGATCGTGTCTGGGGTATGCGCCAGGGTGCAAAGAATTATTTAACCAAGCCCATAAAGGAAAACCTCCTGCTGGAAACCCTCAACGAAGTCCTGAGTGGTGTAGCTGCCTGAGTTAGATCACTCTGGTTTACAACATTGTCTCACGTTCCTGACTTTGACGTTCAAAGGGATCCATGAAGGAAAGGAGTAAAATGACGAACTCCACTCATCCATTTGACTATCTTGAAGCACTTGAGCAGAGTGCTTCCCTGTATAGTGCACCAATACCTGAAGAACAAACAGACTTGGACTACTGGCAGGGTGTCAGCTTCCTGCTGAATAGTCAGCACTATATGGTACAGATCGGCTCAATTTCTGAAATTCTTCCGGTTCCTCAGACAACCCCTCTACCGGGCGTCAAGCGCTGGGTCAAAGGCATCGCAAATGTCAGGGGGCGACTGATACCCATAGTCAGCCTGGGAGAGTTCCTGAGCGGCGGACCGGGTAGCCAAAGCCCAAGCAAACCGAACCAGAACAACCGGATACTTGTCATCGAAAAGAAAGACCTTTCTGTAGGCCTGATTGTCGATGAAGTTCGAGGCATGTTGCAGTTTGCAACCAATAGCTACTCTGATGAAATCCCGGCATCTCTGCCAGAAAGCGTTCACCCATTTACCCGGGGCTCATACGCCAAAGATCAACACTATGTCGTTTTCAGTGTCGATAGCCTCGTGACTAGTGATAATTTTCTTAAAGCCGCCAGCGAATAAACAGGATTTTGATTTCAAGTTAGAAATCGGGGAATAAACGATGAAAGGCAATCAAGCGAAAAGGGGACAGGGAAGCAAGGCTAACAGAGCCACGATCGCGTCGATCACTATGCTGGTGCTGTCTCTGTCAGTCATGACTGGTGCGTTTATCTATAACGATCAACAGTCTCATCTACTTCATGCCCATGAAACCAACGCTGGTGAGCTCCGGGTTCTTTCCCAGCAGATTGCCAAGAACGCCTCGGAAGCGGCTTCTGGTAAAGAAGAAGCCTTTCCCCTGCTCAAAGAAGCGACCTCCATGTTTGGTCAGTACATAGGTGAACTGAATAATGCCAAACTCTCCATATTGCCTTTTGCTGATACCGCAAACAGTCCTGCCTCCCAGCAGATAGAGGCCCTGGGATCAGCCTGGTCTGAAATGAAAGTTGAGACCGATAGTATTCTCTCAGCCAAGGACACCGTACTGTCACTTCATGATGTTGCCCTGACACTGAGTGAAACGATTCCCCAACTGCAGATTGAATACGATGAAGTCGTAGAAATTTTGCTTGAGAACAATGCACCTTCTGACCAGATTGCCATGGCTCAGCGCCAGCCCTGGTTGGCAGAACGTATCATTCGAAGCATTGCCAAAATTCTGGAAGGTGGAGAAGACTCCATCATGGCAGCTGACAGTTTTGGTCGTGATGCCAAACTCTTTGGCCGGGTACTGGACGGTATGCTTGAGGGCAACATTGCCATGCGCATCAGTCAGGTCACGGATGATGAAGCCATCGACCGCCTGATGGAAATTTCTGATCTGTTTGAATTTGTCGATGGCAGCGTGGACGAAATCCTTGAAACCTCTCCAGAGCTTTTCCAGGTACGTGCAGCATCCGATACCATTTTTACTGACTCACAGCAGCTGCTGCAGCAAACCTCGGTACTGGCAGACACCCTATCTGCGTCCACCGTTGAACAGAAAACGTTAGAACTGGCGATTATGATTTCCGGTGGGCTCTCACTGCTGTTCGTCTTGTTAACAGCAATGTCCATTATTCTTGATACCCGCCGTCGACTTGAAGAAACCAAAACTGAGAGTGAAGCAACTGAAGCCCAGAATGCGGCAAACCAGAAAGCGATTCTGCGACTGCTTGATGAAATGGCAGATCTTGCAGACGGTGACCTGACGGTTAAAGCCAGTGTAACCGAAGATTTTACCGGAGCTATTGCAGACTCCATCAACTTCTCTATCGAGCAACTGCGAGCCCTGGTTAACACCATCAACCAGACTGCAGTAAAAGTAGATGCAGCCGCTCAGGAAACACAGGCAACAGCGCGCCTGCTTGCCGAAGCTTCTGACCATCAGGCACAGGAAATTGGCGCAACTACCCAGTCAGTCAACGAGATGACGAAGTCCATTGACCAGGTATCCATTGAGGCATCCGGATCTGCAGACGTTGCCGAGCGCTCCGTACAGATTGCTGCCAACGGTGGCCTGGTGGTACGAAATACTATTGATGGCATGACCACTATCCGTGAGCAGATTCAGGATACGTCAAAGCGTCTCAAGCGTCTGGGTGAATCATCTCAAGAGATCGGGGACATTATCTCCCTGATCAACGAAATTGCTGACCAAACCAACATCCTCTCTCTAAATGCTGCTATTCAGGCATCCATGGCCGGTGAAGCAGGTCGTGGTTTCGCTGTGGTTGCTGACGAGGTACAACGCCTTGCAGAGCGGGTGTCTGCAGCGACCAAGCAGGTCGAAGCCCTGGTATCTACCATCCAGACCGATACCAATGAAGCGGTTATTTCCATGGAACAGACCACTTCGGAAGTGGTACATGGTGCACGCCTTGCACAGGATGCAGGTGTTGCCCTGGAAGAGATCGAACAGGTATCCAACAGTCTGGCAGGACTGATCCGGAACATTTCTGAAACGGCCAAGGTTCAGTCTCAGTCCGCATCCCAGATCTCCAGTCGCATGGTGGCAATCCGGGATATTTCTATCCAGACCTCTTCAGGAACCAAGGCTACCGCTCAATCTATCGGTGATCTGGCCGGCATGGCAATGGAGATGAGACAGTCAGTGACTGGATTCAAGCTACCTGAAACCACAGAATCCTGACTCCGTAAGAGACGAGAGCATGAGAACAAGCATGATGCCCACCGTTCAGGCCTTCTTGATAAAGAGAGCGATAACAGGAGCCAGGGATGATTGAACAGCGTGATTACATCGGCCTGGACTGGGTTATCGGAGAGATTGACAGCACACTCACTGAAGCCCGCCTGGACCTTGAACAGTATGCTGACTCACAAGATGACTTAACACTTCTGGATAACTGTCGTACAAAAATCCAGCAGATTCACAGCACCCTGAAAATTTTAAAGCAGAAAGGCGCACGGCTACTCACCCGGGAAATTCTGCTGTTATTGGACAGTTTGAAAAGCACTCCTGTTGGAAATGCCGAAGAGCAACTTGTCGTGCTTATTCAGGGAATGCTCCAGCTTCCGGGCTATCTTGCCCATACATCAAGGTCAGGCAAAGACACGCCTAGCCTGCTTAAGAACCTGCTCAGTGAAATGCGACAGCTGCGTGGGCAGCGGGCGTTATCGGATATTGATTTTTTTACACCCAGTATCGTTCATACGATAGCACCGATTTCAGAAGCACAGCTGCATAAACTGCAAAGTAATGGCTTTGCATCTTTGGTACGAAAAATACGTCAAAAGTATCAGCTCTGTCTGGCCGGGGTCCTCAGGGATAGTCAACGGGAACAGCAACTGGCTATCATTAGTAAAATATTCGCCAAGCTGCAAAACCTTTGCTGGGACTCACCAATATCGCCTCTATGGGATGCCACCACCGCTTTTTCTGAAGGCCTTAAAGAAGGCTCCATTGCCATTGATAACCATGCCATTACGATACTTCGCGAGATGGATCATGAGTTGAAATGCCTGGCTAATGAGGAAACCAAGCGCCTGAATACTCCACCGCAAGAAGAGCTATTGCGGGAGATTCTGTACCGTATTGGTAAAGCAAACAGTGACAACTCACTGATTCTCTCATTAAAACGACGCTATTCACTGGACAGGGCTCTTGAATCTGAGCCTCGGGACGTCAGTCTAATCAGCTTTGATGCAGCTGCCCCAGTGGTAAAAGCCATTAAAGAAGAGCTTGCTCATGTCAAAGATGCTCTGGACCTTTACCTGCTTAACCCTGAGGTCAACAAGACCAGAATTCAGGAACAATTAGCAACCTGTCAGCAAATTTCTGACACGCTATGCATGCTTGGCCTCGATAAATTGCAAGACATCATGCAAAAAGAGTCAGATCACCTGACAGCGATTCTAAGCAGTGAGCAAGCTCCCGATCAAATTAATGATACTCTAATCAATACCGCAGCCCAGTTGCTCGAAGTTGAAGCGGGACTGAATCAATTTATGGGCTTCAGCCGCCCTGTAACCGATCAACCTTCTATATCAGCTCAGATGAATGATATTCATCAAACAGTAATCCATGAAGCTCGTGAAAACCTTGAGCAAGCTAAAGGAACTGTTGTTGACTATCTGGGCAGCCAGCACAACCAGGAGTTTTTGGCAAAACTACTCCCTCTGATAAAAAGCATTCAGGGCAGTCTTGCCATTATTCCCCTGAACCGGGTTGCTGAGTTAATCAGTCGATGCTCTCAACATATTCAAAGCCAGTGGCTGGAAAAGAGCATTAAGCCCAGCCTTGATGAACTGGAAGCACTGGCAGATACACTGTCCAGTATCGAGTACTACCTTGAACAATTGAGCAGTGGAGCTTCGCCACACTCAGAGAAAACGCTGGATATCACTCAGGAAAGCCTCGATAAACTTGAAGCGTCAAAAGAAACACCTGAAGTAGCTATAACACCACCGAAAAACGAATCTACAGCCAAAGTAAACCCGTTTTCCGTACACCTGCTCAGTGATGAAGAAAGAGCAGCTCTGGAAAAAGAGGCTGCTGAAAACGATGTTATTGAGTTCCGCTACGATGAGCCAATACCTTCACCTGCTGCGATAACAGATTCCCGTGAAAAAGACGTCGACTACGGCCCGACCATTGAATTTACAACCGATCGCCAGCCGCCGGTTCCAGAGTCAATACAAGAACAGGACATAAGCTTTTCTCCTCCTATCGACCTGGCAGAGCTGGAGAGCCTTCTTCCAATCGAAGAAGCCAGTGATAATCAAAAAACAGAGGTGGATAATCTACCACTGAGTATTGATTTCTCTCTAAATGAAGATGACTTACCCGCTCTGGAAGGTCTTTCCCTTACTAAAGCCCCCTTATCTGATGATGATGTTTCTTCCCCTCCCCCTTTAACCGAAAACGATATATTACAAATAGATGATATCACCGAAGACTTAACTTCCAACGGTCGACTCCACATAAATGAACCTCCTTCTATTGAAGCGTCTTTTAGTGTTCCATTTGAGGATAGCGATGATGATATTCATGAAATTTTCGTAGAAGAAGCCTCCGAAGTTCTGCAGCAACTCGAAACTCAACTCCCCGTTTGGTATCGAAACATTAATGATGAAGCCTGCATGAACGATATAAGCCGTTCCTTTCATACTTTGAAAGGAAGTGGGCGTATGGTTGGTGCTGAGGTTATTGGTGAACTCGCATGGTCTATCGAAAACATGCTTAACAGCGTGATTGATGGTGCCATCGCAACGTCTGAACCAATGCTTGAGCTGCTGGGTGAAGTCATCAATATGCTACCGGAACTGGTGCGTGATTTTGCCGCTGATAGCCAACAGCTCACCCCTGAAGTACTCATCTGCATGGAAAAGGCGGATGCCCTTGGCAAAGGTATCAGCTTTGTTATTGAACGCGATGAGCCTGAAGAGACTGATACTCAAGAGCCGGCGATTCTATTTGGCAACATCATAGAGGAAAGTCAGGCTGAAGCAGACCTGAACAGTAACACCGTTGAGTCAGCCAGTTTTGTGGAAACAGTAGCAGTCAGTGACGACCTTCCAACAGAAGTGTCAATCACCATTGATCCTGAGCCAGAATACGACCAGCAACTACTTGAAATATTTGACAGCGAAGCCAGAGGGCACCTGAACGTTGTCAAAAGCTTTATCGAAAATTCCTATCAGCTGGGTGGTAATATCCAGATCAGTGATACTGTCCAGAGAGCGCTGCATACTCTCAAGGGCAGTGCATTTATGGCTGAAATCACACCCCTGGCTGAGCTGATTGCTGCCATTGAAAAAACGATCAAGGAAATCCGCGCCCATCTGGTTCCTGCTGACAACCAGGTTATCAGCATGCTTGAACAGGGCGTTGATCTGATTGAAGACGCACTGCTGCAACTTCAAACCGCTCCTCAGTCTCTGGAGCTGAAAGTTGATAGTTTCCTTAACTGGCTTAACGCACTTCATAACCAACTGCTCAGCAACAGCTTGAAAGATGAGTTGACGGCAGAACTCTCTCCAGAAAAACAACCACCAAGCCAGCAGGCAGCACTCTTCCTGGCGAGTGACCTTGACCTTTTACTTGATGCCAGCAGCCATCTGAAAGCATGGGTTAGCAGCATCTCTCTTGAAGAGCTTGATCAGTTCAAATTCGAACTGAAGGTGCTGGCCGAGAATGCCAACGAGGCTGGACTATCAGCCATGGCAAAGCTCTGTGATGTATTGCGGGATGTCTGCGTTTACCTGGAAACACATGAAACTACACTGCCTCAGCAGCTACTACCACCATTTATTGATGGCTTTGAAGCTCTGGTCGAAATGATGAACCAGGTGGCTTCCCAGCAAACACCAGAGTCTCCACAGATAGTTTTCAGCGCGCTGCGCGAGGCACTTGAGTCCCTACTGTTTGAGCAGACATCAAGTGCAAAAGAACCGGATGATTTTCCAGACCAAAAGGCAGAACACAATTCAGAGGATGAGTCCTTTGAATTCATCCTGGATTCAGATGCTGAAGAAGAAATTGTACTGTCTTCCATTGCGGATGAGAATTATAAACAATCAGAGTTCAAACCTGAAAGTCCTATAGCACCTGCTGAGAGCATGCCGCTTGCTTCTCTCCTCAATGAAGCTGACTCCGACCAGGAGCTGCGTAAGGTGTTTATAGAAGAAGCTTATGAACTGCTGGAGGACTCAGCCCAGTCTCTTGAAATATGGCTAAGTGCACCAAACGAGTTACAGCCGGTTCATGAGCTTCAGCGATGCCTTCATACCCTGAAAGGGGGAGCAATGATGGCAGAGCTCACTGAACTTGGAGAGCTGAGCCATGCCCTGGAAGATGTCTATGAGTCCATTACCAATGGCAGCTGTGAGCCTGAGAATGCGCCTCTGGCACTGATACAGAAAACTCACGACACCATTGAAGTAACTCTGAAAACTCTCGGTAAAGGGGAATCATCACCTGATGTCCTGCGTATGCTGGAGGAGCTCAGGCAATGGAAGCACAGACTGGTCTCCAATGGTTCAACAGTCACTGATATCGAAGTCTTGCCTGATTACCTTGGACAGACCTCTGTCAGTGAGCCTGTCACTCATGAAGTATTTGAAGGTGACTGGATAAGTGATCTTTCTGATCTGTCGCAACAGCAATCTGAACATAGTGCTGAGCTGATACTGGATCCAGTATCCACCATCAGAGTAGCCCCTCAAACGATCGCTGATACTGAAGGGAGCGCACTCCAGACATCATCCAGTGAAATGGTCCGGGTCCCATCGGAGCTACTGGAGACATTGATTAACCTCGCTGGAGAAACCAGCATCAGCCGTTCTCGCATTGAGCAACAGACAGCAGATGCGACCAGAACGCTTGAAGAGATGAATCGAACCATTCTGCGAGTTCGGGAGCAGTTAAGGCGTCTTGATATAGAAACACAGACCCAGATTATTTCCCGTCACCAGGGCGATTTTAGTGATAATCCGGACTTCGACCCACTGGAGATGGACCAGTACTCAGAACTGTCACAACTTTCTCACTCGCTGGTTGAATCTGCATCTGACCTGATGGACCTGCGTGAAGCTCTGCAGGAGAAAACCCGGGATACAGAAACTCTGCTACTGCAACAGTCCAGAACCCAGATTGAACTGCAGGAAAAGCTGATGAAAGCCCGGATGGTGTCTTTCAGTCGCCTTGTCCCCAGGCTACGCAAAATTGTCCGCCAGGTATCCGATGATCTGGGCAAACCCGTCGAGCTACTGGTCAGTAATGCCGAGGGTGAAATGGACAGAACCATGCTCGAGCGAATTCTGGCCCCACTGGAGCATATGCTGCGAAATGCCATAGGTCATGGTATCGAAGACACGCTGGAAGAACGAAGAAAATCAGGTAAGCCTGAATCTGGCAAGATTTCACTGTCTATCCGCCGCGACGGTGCGGATGTTTTGGTTGAGTTGTCCGATGATGGTCGTGGTATCAATATCGAAACCGTTAAAGCCAAGGCTGTTGAGCAAAAGCTGATTAGTCCGGATGGACATATAACAGATCAGGAAGCCATTGAGCTGATCATGAAGTCCGGATTCAGCACCGCCACTAACGTTACCCACCTCTCTGGTCGAGGTGTCGGGTTGGACGTTGTGAATAACTCGGTTCGTCAACTGGGTGGCAGTATCCAGATTAAGTCTGAAGTTGGACAGGGAACACACTTCTCCCTCAGGCTACCATTTACACTGTCCATCAATCGTGCATTGATGGTGGAAGTCGGTAACAGCCTGTACGCACTTCCCATGCATGCCATTGATGGCATCTCCATGGTGTCATCCAGCATGCTGGCTGATTGCTACAGAAATAAGGCCCCTCTCGTTTATGGTAATGGTACCGAGCACCAGCTGATTTACATGGGCGCTCTTATCGGTACTGCCAGCCCCAAAATAAGCGACGGGCAGTGTCCAGTCGTACTGGTGCAGAGAGGCAGTGAGAATATAGCAGTTCAGGTTGACTCCATTGTAGGTAGCCGGGAAATCATTACCAAAAGTCTGGGGGTTCAGTTCTCCGGGCTGGCAGGGGTTAACGGTGCCACCATTCTTGGTGATGGCCGGGTTGTGGTTATCCTTGACCCAGCGGCACTGTACCGCAAGCATCAGATTTCCATACAGGAAGCCAAGTCTGACGCAGTGGAAAGATATGAGCTCGATAACAGTGATCAGCCGGTCAGAGTGCTTGTTGTGGACGACTCTGTAACTGTGCGGAAAGTCACCAGCCGACTGTTGGCTCGCCAAGGATACGAGGTCACATCTGCACGAGATGGAGTCGAGGCAATGGCACTCCTATCGGAGCACAAACCGGATATCATGCTTCTGGATATCGAAATGCCGCGTATGGATGGTTTCGAGGTAGCCAGTGCTGTCAGGAATGATCCGGAGCTTCAGGATCTGCCCATCATCATGATTACTTCCAGAACCGGCGAGAAGCATCGCAACCGGGCCTTCAGCCTTGGTGTTAATGAGTACATAGGAAAACCTTTCCAGGAAGGTCCATTACTCGAAGCCATTGAAAAGCTGATTGCGGTTGAGACAGCCTGATAACAGAGCTTCTTTAAGAAGCTCTGCAGTCCTCAATAGCGCAGCACCAGAATTAAGAGGAAACCATGTCCGGAAGCCATCAGCCAATTTCATCCGTACTTATCCCTATGCAGCAACGCCCCTTGCTGATCCCTTCAGCATGCATCGCAGCTGTTCAAGACTACAGTCGCCCGGAACAAAACTACCCGGAAACGGAGTGGTTGCTGGGTGACCTCCTCTGGCGAGGCATCAAGATCCCGGTTGTTTCCTTTGAAAGGCTGAACGGGGGACGATTTGCAGAGTTCTCTGCCACTAATCGCATAGCCATTATGCATCGTACTGGTAAGAGCGATGACTTACCCTTCTATGCAATGGTGGTACAGGGTATTCCGCAGCCATTAACACTGATGCGTGAAGAGGTGAGAAATTCGGCGGAAGAAAAAGGGCCAATGGAAAAGCACAGAGTTATTCTGAGGGAGGTTCCAGCGTCAATTCCTGATCTTATACTTTTAGAGCAAAAAGTTACCGAAATAATAGCCATCAAACATCTTGATTCTATTCACTAGGCTGACGAGCTACTTGAGGAAGAGACTATCTTGAAGTCTCTTCCTCAAGTGCTCTCTAACTTCACAAATAAATTCTGCCCACTGAGCCGATCATTTATTTTTAGGGTTCTTTCTCTCTTGGGTTTAGGCTCACTCAAATCTCCAGAACTGGATTCGACTATCTGACATCTTTTCCTCTTGGAACGTTTACCACTCCGATCCTCCATAACGGGTGCAATATTACTTTTTGCAGGCTGAGAATCCCTTCGAATAGCAGCATATTCATTAATGTATTTGATTAGCTTTACTAATGCAGCATGCTTGCCTCCATATGCGGTCAAATATTCTCCAAGCGTTAAATCCCATTTATTTTTATGGCCTATCAAAGTCCTTTTATTATCTGGTGATATATGCTCTACTCTCTGACAAACCTTTAGTAGCTCTGGAGGCAAGCTTTTTACTGGAATATATTCAATTGCTACTTCCCCAAAACAAGGATTTTTAATTTTTTGGTTAACTAAAAACGAAACCCATCCCAGTGGATTTTTCGAGACATATCGAGCCATATTAATAGCAAAAACACCACAAACACTAAAATCTTTTTGCATAGGTTCTTTTGGCGTTATACAAACAATTGAATAATTATAGAAACTAGATTTCAGAGCTGCTAATTGCTTATCCCTGATTTTTATTGCAAGTTCATTTTCAAAACCAAGCGTCTCGTGAAGATAAAAATATAATATACCTCCCTTGATATACAAAGTTGAAGCCAAGGTGTGATGTACTGGAAGGTGCTCATAAACCATACATACAAGCACTCCCTCATTATTCTCTTCCGCAGTTATCCTGGCAATTTCAAATAGTGCCTTCATCTGAAAATCACAATTGGTACATACCCATTGTACAAACTTCTGGTTACCAGAATATATCTTTCTCTGTAGCAGGGTATCAATCACATGCAGTGGAAGAAATAACTCGCCATCACGCTCATGGTTAATGCCTAAACTCTTACCACCTCCAGTATATTGAAATACGGGTCCTGACTGTCGAGAGAGTGGATTAACATCGAAATAAACATTGTGAGTCATACTCTTTCCTATCTCTTTCCATATTCTTTTTCCATTTTCCACGTCAAAGTTCAACAAAACTGATTCTGAGCACTTCAACCAAATATACTTTCCTCCCAGACGGCTCTTGAACAATACTCCTTTATCATTGGAAAAAGGTGAAACACACTGCTCGCTGGTATTAGTTATAATCATTTTTTTTCCAGCAACAATGCTACTTCGATCATTTACACCAACAAGAACTTCTGATGTTTTTCTTTTACTGTCATCACTTAAAATAGTAAAAGCTTCACACTCCTCATCATTTTGCAGACTTATACCAGAAACTGAACTAGCATCTACAAAATCACGATGGAATAATTTTTTGCAACACAGGCGTGTTTTTTCTGGCTCATGACAATCTAGAGCCCTTATTGCAAACTCTTCAAAACATTTAAAAGAATTTAAAACACCATCAGGAATAAACTTCTTTAGCCCCTCCTCTGAAATACCATAGACAATATAGCTGCGACCATCAATTACATTCCACCTACGGCATTTTTCTACTTGAGCTAATATTTCCTCTTCAAATACTGTTAGTATTCTTCCCGAAGCTGGTGATGAAGTACTCCCCGCGCCTAGCATAATTAGATCCAAATTTTATACAGAGCCAGCTTGGACTATATTTCATTTTTATAGTTCCACCGTATAAAATCGAAACTCATAAAAAAAGGGAGCTCGAAGCTCCCTTTTTCTTTAACGGAATCAATTAAGACTGCTTGGAAGCAACATAATCATTCAGCTCAGCAACCTGAGCAGTAGCAACAAACTCACCATCCATGAAGAAGTTCACTTCTTCTCCAGACTTTTCACCACGCATGATAGCCTGATTACCATCGGTGTATGTCACCTGCATTTCAACAGTGTTCTCATCAACCTGTTTGAAAGATGTGGAAGCCACGCCATCCAAAGGCACTTCAGTCATGGACTTGTCCAACTTGTGGTTGACCTTGAAGATGGCGTCTACAGGCATATCAACAACGGCTGGAGACTTACCAGTAATCGGGTTAGTACCGGTCCAGAACTCAATAGTGTTGAAAATGAAAAAGTCTGCAGTGGCGGCAATACCGTATACAGGGCTGAGCAGCATGAACAGTCCGGCACGGCCATAGCGGTTATCAACAACAGTCAGGTTAGCCTTGGTCACCATAGCAGAGGTACCCATTTGCCCCATGCAGCCAGTCAGTGATGCAGCAAAAACAGCAGCAGCTAGAGCTTTAATCGCTACCTTCTTCATGAATTATTTACTCCAAAACAGCCCTGAGCAAAAGTGCCGCTCGCCCAAGACCAAATATGTAAAGAGCCTTAAAGGCGACACATTTATAACAATAGGCTCTTAAAAAAAAGGACGTCGAATTATAGGGCTTTTGTTTAAGCTGACCAGCTATTTACTCTCGCTACTTATACTCACTAAATAAGTACTATTGATAATCTCCCCAGAGGTACTGCATCAGAGAAATGGCAACCACCGGTGCGGTTTCAGTTCTTAGAACTCGGGGACCTAACGCCAGAGGATTAAACTGTTGACTCTCTGCCAGCTCAATTTCCTGAGAGGTTAATCCACCCTCTGGGCCAATAAGAAGGGATACAGATGCTGGCTGATCAAAACCACTTAGCTTTTCCCGAGTTCGATGATGTAAAACAAAGTTAAGCTCGGTGCTCCGTGTTGAGAACCACTCTTCCAGTTTCACAGGCGCATTTATTACAGGCACTATATTACGACCACATTGTTCACAGGCGCTGATGGCCACTTGCTGCCAGTGATTGACTCGTTTATCCAATCGGTCAGCATTTAACTTGACCTCACACCGCTCACTCCACAGGGGAGTGATTGATGTCACTCCAGCTTCCGTTGCCTTCTGTATGGCATAGTCCATACGTTCGCCACGACTGAGTGTCTGTCCAAGCTCAATAATCAAAGGAGACTGGGCATCACCTTCGATAAAGGATTCCAGATAAACAGTGACCGCCTTTTTACTAACACTCTCTACAGTACCCTGCCAGGCTCCGCCCTTACCATTGAACAGAATCAGTGGCTCATCAGGCCTCATCCGCAAAACACGACCGACATGATTAGCCGCACTTTCTGAAAGTCCGACTGAGCTACCGGCCTGAAGCGGCTGGTCTGAAAAAATACGGGGATTTCTCATGGGAAGGTACTGAGGCTTATATGCAAGAAAAGGGAATTATAAGCGTTTAACCACAGAGACCACAAAGCGCACAGTAAAAGGCAAGTCTTTCTCTGTGCGCTTTGTGATTCCAAAAAAATCTCAGGAAACAGAAATGCCCAGGTTATCGCAGATGCCCTGACAGGGCGCAGCCTGGTTAAGTGTGTAGAAATGCAGTCCGGGAGCCCCGCCTTCCAACAATTTTTCACAAAGCTGAGTTACCACCTCTTCACCAAAATTTTTAATGCTGGTGATGTCATCACCATAGGCTTCCAGCTGCTTACGAATCCACCGTGGAATCTCAGCACCACAAGCATCAGAAAACCGGGCAAGCCGAGTGTAATTGGTAATCGGCATAATGCCCGGGATAACAGGAACGTCAATACCAAATGCGCTGGTACGTTCGAGAAAGTAAAAATAGCTGTCCGCATTAAAGAAGTACTGGGTAATCGCCGAGTCTGCACCCGCATCTACTTTACGTTTGAAATTTTCCAGATCCTTTTCCATATTCGGAGCCTGCGGATGAACCTCCGGATAGGCTGCGACCTCAATATGGAAGTGATCATTGGTTTCCGCGCGGATAAACTCAACCAGTTCATTCGCATAACGCAGCTCACCGCTGTCACGCCCCATTCCAGATGGCAGGTCCCCCCTCAGGGCAACGATGCGCTTTACACCCTGAGTACGATAAAAATTCAGTAGTTCTTTAATCTGCTCGCGGGAATCACCAACGCACGAAAGGTGTGGAGCCGTAGCTATAAGGGTCTGGTTCTGGGTGGATAGTACTGTTTCAAGAGTTCGATCCCGCGTTGAACCACCAGCACCATAAGTGACTGAAAAGAACTCCGGCTGGTACTTAGCAAGGCTGAGAGCACTCAGCTCCAGCTTTCGGGCTCCATCTTCAGTTTTAGTGGGGAAAAACTCAAAGCTGATAGGGGTGTTATTGATTATTGTATTTGCCATGGTGCTCACCAGCAGAAAAGAGTCTGGCTGATGAGGAAGCATCAGCCAGCACAGTCTTTAATATTTGTAATCGTTATTTTTGAATGGACCATCAACAGGCACATTAATGTAGTCAGCCTGACCCTGAGTCAGGCGGGTGATGACACCACCAAAGCCTTCGACCATGTAGGCAGCAACTTCTTCATCCAGTTTCTTCGGCAACAATGTCACCGCCAGATTTTCAGCTTTCTGCTCAGCGGGCAGATCTGCAAACCGAGCTTCATAAAGATGGATCTGAGCCAACACCTGATTCGCAAAAGAGCCGTCCATAATACGAGAAGGATGTCCTGTGGCATTACCAAGGTTAACCAGACGTCCCTCAGAGAGAAGAATCAAGTGATCGTTGGATGACGCATCCCGAACAATTTTGTGTACCTGAGGCTTAACTTCTTCCCATACCCAGTTTTCCCGCATGAACTGAGTATCAATTTCAGTATCGAAGTGGCCAATATTACAAACGACACAAGCATTTTTCAGTGCTTTAAGCATGTTGCGGTCACAGACATGCACATTACCCGTCGTCGTTACCAGGAGATCAGTGGTGGCCAGGAGTGCATTGTTAATACAGGCTTCTGTTCCATCATTTATGCCATTGATAAAGGGTGAAACGACCTCAAAACCGTCCATACAGGCCTGCATGGCACAGATAGGGTCAACTTCTGTCACTTTAACAATCATACCTTCCTGACGGAGGGATGCAGCAGAGCCCTTGCCTACATCACCATAGCCGATAACTAACGCTTTTTTGCCCGCCAGTAAATGGTCAGTGGCCCGCTTGATCGCATCGTTCAGCGAGTGACGACAACCGTATTTATTGTCATTTTTACTTTTAGTGACCGCATCATTCACGTTGATAGCCGGTACCTTAAGCGTGCCTTTTTCCAGCATTTCAAACAGGCGATGAACACCTGTGGTGGTTTCTTCAGAAATACCATGAATGTTATCCAACAGTTCAGGGTACTTGTCATGTAGCAGCAGTGTCAGGTCACCCCCATCATCCAGTACCATATTGGCATTCCAGGGCTTACCTTTGCCATCCAGAACAGTCTGTTCAATGCACCACCAGAACTCCTCTTCTGTTTCACCCTTCCAGGCAAACACCGGAATACCCGCTGCAGCAACAGCAGCTGCTGCATGATCCTGAGTGGAGAAGATGTTGCAGGAAGACCAGCGGACTTCAGCCCCAAGCTCGACCAGAGTCTCAATTAACACCGCAGTCTGAATGGTCATATGAATACAGCCCATGATTTTTGCCCCTTTCAGAGGCTGCTGATCACGGTATTTAGCCCGAATTGCCATCAATGCGGGCATTTCTCCCTCAGCAATCTGAATCTCGCTTCTTCCCCAGTCCGCGAGAGAAATATCAGCTACACGGTAGTCCTGTACATCAGTAGATCCTTGAAACTCAGCAGTTAAATCAGGGTTAGCACTCATAAACCTTATCCCGCTCTGCGTATTATCCGAATTATTTTGAAGTCTAGCAGTGGCGATAATCTATATCAATAAATTTTGATATAGATTGATAGTGATTTTAGTCAGACAGGCTTCTTGCAAAACATTTAGGCTGGTATTGGGTAACAGGAGGGCATAAAAAGAAAAAAGGCAGCCAAATGGCTGCCATAATTCAGGTAAATTAAAGACCTGCAGCCTTACGAAGCTGTTCGGCTTTATCTGTCCGCTCCCAGGTAAATTCAGCCTCTTCACGGCCAAAGTGACCATAAGCAGCCGTTGCCTGATAGATGGGGCGTTTAAGATCCAGCATTTTCACCAGACCACCCGCTCGCAAATCAAAGTACTCACGGACAAGCTCTGCCACACGCTCATCTGAAATCTTGCCAGTACCAAAAGTATTAATAGAGATAGAGGTGGGCTCAGAGACGCCAATTGCATAGGAAATCTGGATCTCACAACGATCAGCCAGCCCCGCAGCAACGATATTTTTGGCAACATAACGTCCGGCATAGGCTGCGGAACGGTCAACTTTAGAAGGATCTTTACCGGAGAAAGCACCACCGCCGTGACGAGCCATACCGCCGTAGGTATCGACAATAATCTTACGTCCAGTCAGACCACAGTCTCCAACAGGTCCACCAATAACAAAGATCCCGGTCGGGTTGATATGGAACTTGGTTTCTTCATGAAGCCAACCCTCAGGGAAAACTGGCTTGATAATCTGCTCAAGTACTTCGTGGCGAATCTCTTCCAGTGAAACATCTGGAGAGTGCTGGGTAGAAAGAACGACGGCATCTACACTCTGAACCTTGCCATTCTGGTCATAGCGCATGGTCACCTGACTTTTGGCATCTGGACGCAACCAGGGCAGAACACCATTCTTACGCAGCTGCGCCTGACGCTTAACCAGTTCATGGGAGTAGTAGATAGGTGCAGGCATCAGAACGGGAGTTTCGTTTGTAGCATAACCAAACATCAGTCCCTGATCACCAGCCCCCTGCTCACGCTCATCTGTTTCATCAACCCCAACAGCAATGTCCAGGGATTGCTTACCGATCGCATTCAGAACAGCAACGCATTCCCCATCAAAGCCAAGATCACCGTGATTATAACCGATGTTAATAACCACATTGCGAACCAACTCTTCAATATCAACATAAGTTGAGGTGCGCACTTCACCAGCAACAACAACCATGCCTGTTTTCACCATAGTTTCTACTGCAACACGTGCATCTGGATCATCCTTAATAATGGCATCCAGAATGGCATCAGAAATCTGGTCAGCAATTTTGTCTGGATGACCTTCTGATACAGACTCGGATGTAAACAGTGAATACTCGGACATAGCCGTATAATCCTCTTAAAAATTGACTCCGTACACTTACCATAACGCTCTCCAAACAAAAGGGAGCGTTGAACATAAAGTGCGACGGCAAAAATCCAGGTCATCAATCATTCAGGAAGAAAGAAGCGCCTGACCTGGATCTGAAAACCATTCCGTAATCCCAGATACTGGGACTCACCATTGATCAACCCTGCTTTATCTGCCCACTGCGTCAGTTCTTCGACATTAAAACCCAGCCACAGGTCGCCACAAGAGTCTCTCACCCAGTCCTGATCATGGTGACTGAGTTCACTGATAAACAGGCTACCGCCGGGTTTTAACAACGCAGAAGCATAGTGGAAAATATCAGCCGGGCTGGGTACGTGGTGCAGAACCATATTTGCAACCACACAGTCAAATTCTCCAGACATTTCACTCAGAGCCTGAATTTCACCGTGAGTAAACTTAATATTGTCCAGCCCTTGCTGGTCAGCTCGCTTACGGGAATAACCCAACATTTTTTCTGAGTTGTCCACGGCATAAACCGATTGGAAAACCGAAGAGAGTGCCTCAAGAAAATCACCCTCCCCGGGCCCAAGCTCAAGCGCAAGGTCAAGCGCAGGAAATGTCGTCGCTGCAATGAGATCTGATACCGTTTCGGCATAAAGCTGGTGCTCAGCTATCAATTCCTGATGCTGACGAAACTCTTCAGTATTTCGGGCAAAGAAAGCTTGAGAGAGCTCTGATCGCTGCTGACGAATGGTTTGTAATCGTTCTGACTGAGCATCAGGCAGTGGCAAGATATCCACGGCCTGAAACACTGAGCGCACAATCCATTCCAGTCCTTCTACATCGCCACCAGAAGGGGGCAGAGCACGTCGATAGAAAACCGTGTTCCCCTCTTTACGAGTAGAGACCAGCCCAGCTTGAGACAATACTTTCAAATGGTGACTCATCGCTGGCTGGCGCATTTGAAAGACGCCACTTAGCTCCAGCACCCCAAGGGACTCAGTGCTTAAGACCCGAAGGATCTGTAACCTTAGAACATCACCACTGGCTTTAGTCACCATAGCCAGCTGCTCGAAAGCCTCAATCAACGCACGACATCCTTTCCATCATTTCGTACCCTCCTGTGCCCTTTATCTCAAAAAGACATCAATGATTCATTCACTTGGGTATTCTGACGATGAAGTTTAGCAAGACCCAAAACCTATATCAAAATATTTTTATATACAATCAGTAGACACAAGAAAACCACTCTCTGCACTATATTTATGCTGCGTTCTCAGGCCTGTAAAGTAACCTGCCCAAAATGGGGACTTAGCAGCCTGTCGAACTGATTTTCTGCGATAGAGACTAATGCTTTCGCTTATACAGCATAGAAACAGTCTTAAACCTGACTTCTTCCATTAGTGGTCAGAAAGATCCGGCAGATTACTAGCAGCCAGGAGGCTGGCTGAGAATAGTGCCCGTAGCAGGGATGGCAGAAAGTTGAGGGTAAGAGCTCTGTTTTGCAGGGTGAATTGAGGTTCAATTTTTTTGCCGAGCAAAACGGAACTTTTAGACCAATTTGCTGCCACCGCAGTAGGGTGTTCTATTCTCGGTCAGCCTCCTGCTGAGCGGGAGGAAGGAAAGTAAGCTGTATATGACTAAAATGTTTTCCAGGTATGTTGCTGGCAATTCAAACTCAATGCTTTATCTGCAAATTGCCATGATGTCCTGCTGTATTTTTAACTTTGACATACTCTGGAACCTGAAAGAGTCCCTGTTAATTACCCGGCTTGGTGCGGAAGTTATTCCTTTTATCAAACTGTGTGTTGTTATGCCTGTCGCTTTTGTATTTTTGATTTCATACAGTTTTCTTGCAAATAGACTGAGCAAAAGAACACTCTTTATTGTAGCGATAATTCCTTTTCTTATTTGGATGCCGCTGTTTTCCATTGTCATTTACCCAAACCTTGAAGCATTCGCCCCTAAGTCTGCGCTTGATTTACTCTCTCCACTGATTCCGGAACACCTCCAGTTTATTGTCGGCATGTTCTACTACTGGCCACTCACCCTTTTTTTTGCATTGGCTGAGCTTTGGGGGTCAGCGGTGATCTGTATTCTTTTCTGGACGGCCGTTAATGATTCTCATAATACTCAAAGCGCTACACAACAGTATCCCCTGATCACCATGATCGGAAGCAGTGCATCCATTATTTCAGGCCCTTTACTTTATTACTGTGTATCAAGAGAAGTCGCTACCCCAGGTTCCGGATGGCAGGAGAGCCTGAAAATACTGTCATTACTCTTCGTAATTTTTGGTCTGTTGATCTTGCTACTCAATGAGTACTGCTATCGATTAACCCCGGAAAAAATTACAGAACCTCTCTCTCAAAATCAGACCACCACCAACCTGCCTCTCATGGCCAGTGCCCGGTATCTTTTTCGATGCCCCTATCTTGCCAGTATCGCCCTGGTGATGTTGGCGTACTGCATCGCAATTAATATGGTCGAATTGGCATGGAAGAGCCAGCTGGTTCAACAGTATCCCAGCGAAGCGGATTACTCGATGTTCATGGGGAAAGTGGCGCTGATTAACGGTATTGGTAGCCTGCTATGCGGGCTGTTAACGCCAACCCTGTTAAATATCAGTTGGTGGGCTGCAGCCTTTGCAACCCCAGCCATCTTGACAGCAACAGCCCTACCTTTTTTTCTTCTGGCGATGTTTCAGAAAACCCAGATCAACTTCATGGGTCTATGCTGTATTGACCTACCCATGATTGGCCTGCAGATTGGCATGTACTGCCACGCCTTGGGCAAGTCCGCAAAATATACGCTCTTCGATGCCACCAAGGAGATTACCTTTGTCCCCCTGGATGCTGAACGGAAATACAAAGGAAAAGCAGCTATTGAGCTTGTGGTCAGCCGTGTAGGAAAATCCGGGAGCTCATTTTTTCAGCAAATACTCATCGCTCTTTTTGGCTCACTCAGCCTTGCAATCTCCTGGCTGGCAGGTGCTTTCATCCTGGCAATAGCACTCTGGCTGATCGCCATTAAAAAGTTAGGAAGGCACTATCATGCACGGACGGATCCCTAAGCGCCCGTCACGATGTATTGCTACTTAAAAACTGGCTACCAATCACCCCCTATAATCGCTTGATTACCCTACCAATATTTAAAGTATGGAACGTAACTGTGCATATTGTTTTAAGTTTGTGCGTGAAGGCTTTAAAATAGCGCACGAATTTAAACAGATCGGGAGATTGGCTGAGAATAGCGCCCGTAGCGAGAACAATAGAAAGCTGAGAATAAAAATTTGATTTTATGAGGAGAATAGCGCGCTATTTGACAAATAAAAGCAAACTTTTAAGCCAACTTGCTATTGCCGCATGACTGCAAGGATGCAGGAGCTAGAGCAACGCAGGAGCAGTTGCTGCGTAGGGCAGTTTATCCTCCGTCAACCTCCTGAGATCCCCAGGAGCACTAATTCCCATGTCCTCACGTCGTGAGCTTGCCAATGCCATCCGCGCCCTCAGCATGGACGCCGTACAAAAAGCCAAATCCGGTCACCCCGGCGCCCCAATGGGTATGGCGGATATTGCTGAAGTACTTTGGCGCGACTACATGAGCCATAACCCCTCCAATCCTGAGTGGGTCGATCGTGACCGGTTTATTCTGTCCAATGGCCACGGCTCCATGCTGATCTACTCTTTGCTGCACCTGACCGGGTACGATTTAAGCATTGAAGATCTGAAAAACTTCCGTCAACTGCACTCAAAAACGGCAGGTCACCCCGAGTACGGCTATGCACCAGGCATTGAAACCACTACCGGTCCTCTGGGCCAGGGTATCGCTAACGCAGTAGGCATGGCCGCTGCAGAGAAAGCGCTGGCAGCCCAGTTTAACAAGCCTGGCCATGATATTGTTGACCACTACACCTATGCATTCATGGGTGATGGCTGCATGATGGAAGGGATCTCCCACGAAGTATGCTCACTGGCTGGCACCCTCGGGCTAGGCAAGCTGATCGCATTTTACGATGACAACGGCATCTCCATTGATGGTGAAGTGGAAGGCTGGTTCACCGACGATACCGTCAAGCGTTTTGAAGCTTATAACTGGCACGTAATTCCTGCTGTTGATGGTCACGATGCTGAAGCCATCAAAGCTGCTATTGAATCCGCTCGTGCAGAAAAAGATAAGCCAACCCTGATCTGCTGCAAGACCATCATAGGCTTTGGCTCACAGAATAAAGAAGGTAAGGAAGACTGTCACGGCGCACCACTGGGCGATGAAGAAATCAAGCTGACCCGTGAGCGCCTCGGCTGGAACTACGCCTCTTTTGAAGTACCTTCAGAGATTTACAGTCAGTGGAATGCCAAAGAGGCCGGTGCAGCAAAAGAAACTTCCTGGAACGAGAAATTTGCTGCCTATCAGGCTGAATACCCTGAACTCGCTGCTGAATTTACCCGCCGTCAGAAAGGTGATCTGCCCGCTGACTTTGCTGAAAAATCCTCGGCTTACATCAAATCCTGCCAGCAGGAAGGTGAAAAAGTCGCCAGCCGCAAAGCATCCCAGAACACCCTTAACGCTTACGGCCCAATGCTTCCTGAACTTCTGGGTGGTTCTGCAGATCTGGCCGGTTCCAACCTGACCCTCTGGAGTGGCTCCAAGGGTATCAAGCGTGAAGATGCTGATGGCAACTACCTGTTCTACGGTGTGCGTGAGTTTGGCATGACCGCCATGATGAATGGTATTGCCCTGCACGGTGGCTTTATTCCTTACGGTGCAACCTTCCTTGTATTCATGGAATACGCCTGTAATGCCGTTCGTATGGCTGCACTGATGAAACAGCGCTCTATTCTGGTTTACACCCACGACTCCATCGGCCTGGGTGAAGATGGTCCAACCCACCAACCTATTGAGCAAATTGCCAGCCTGCGCATGACACCGAACATGAATGCCTGGCGTCCATGCGACACGGTTGAATCAGCCGTTGCCTGGAAGCACGCCATTGAACGCATTGATGGCCCAAGTGCACTTATCTTCTCCCGTCAGGGTCTGCCATGTATGGCAAGAACCGATGAGCAGGTAGCCCAGATCGAGCGTGGTGGCTACATTCTGAAAGATTGCGAAGGTACTCCAGAACTGATTCTGATAGCCACCGGTTCAGAAGTTGAACTGGCCATGAACGCCGAAGCAACGCTCTCTGGACAGGGACGTAAAGTACGTGTCGTATCCATGCCATCGACCGATGTGTTCGATGCCCAGGATGCCCAGTACAAGCAGTCTGTTCTTCCTCTGGAAGTACCTGCACGCATTGCCATTGAAGCAGCCGCTGCAGACTTCTGGTACAAGTACGTTGGACTGGACGGCCGCATTATTGGTATGACCACCTACGGTGAATCAGCACCTGCTGAAGATCTGTTCCCATACTTTGGCTTTACGGTTGAGAACATTGTGGCGGCAGCAGAAGAGCTGCTCGACTAATTATCTGAAATCAGCAGATCAGACCACCCTATAAACGGCAGAAGATTAACGTCTTCTGCCGTTTTATTTTCTGAGAAGTATCTTAAGCACTTCTTTGATGTAAATTCTTGGTAAGTACTATTTGCACAAGTGTACTCATCTATTTATCACTTACGGCTTTTATGAAAGAATTATTTATAGCCGTATAAACTATAAATCGATGTAGTCACCTTTTCGCTGTTCTCTGGATTTAGCGAACAAGACTCTCCTCCAAAAAAACGACAAACCAGTGTCGTCCATACCTCAAGGCACTACAGCGGTTCGGCTCTTAAGTCAGAAGTACTGGCTATCACACAATTTTTATGTAAATGCAGCCGCCGCCATTTCGGGACGAAACCAGATTCTGTTGAAACACACAGAAAGGCTCTTGGCTGCCCAATAATACGAGCCTGACAAATGACAACTGCAACCATGGACAGGAGTGAACGCTTATTCCTGATTCTTACCCTTGGAGCGCTGACAGCTCTTGGGCCTCTGGCCATTGACCTTTACTTACCCGCCATGCCAGCCATTGCTAAAAGCATGGGTGAACCACTGAGCCGGATACAGTACACACTGAGTGCCTACACCATTGGCTTTGCTATCAGCCAGCTGGTTTATGGCCCTTTAGCAGACCGGTTCGGCCGAAGAACCGTGATGTTCCCCGGGATCATCTTCTATATTCTGACGAATATTCTTGCCGCACTCTGCACCAATGCCACACAACTGATTATTGTGCGCGTCCTGCAGGCAATGGCCGGTGCTGCCATCATGGTCACTATTCCGGCCATGATTCGAGACCTTTTCCCAAAAGAGCAGGTTGCCAAAGCATTATCATCCATTCTGATGGTAATGACCGTTGCACCACTGGCCGCACCACTACTGGGCGGACAGATCCTTAAATTCTTCGGCTGGCAGAGCCTGTTTATCTTTTTGGCCATTATGGCTTGCCTATCATTAGTTCTGGCATTCCTGCGGGTTAAAGAGACACTGCCAGATGAAGACCGTCTTATGTTCTCTCCGTTACAGCTGGCTTTAAACTACAACACGATTCTTAAAAATCGCGAGGCCATTGGTTGTATTCTCTGCCATTCATTTTTCTTTGGCGGCATGTTTGCATTTATTTCCGGTTCACCTTTCGTTTACATCGAGCTGTTTGGAATCCCTGCAGAGCAGTACGGGCTTCTGTTCGCCATCAATATTCTGGCCATGGGTATTACCAACATGGTGAATATTCGTCTGGTTGAGCAGTTCAAACTGTTTACGATTCTGCGGGTTGGTAGTTTGATTGCGGCTGTCTCTGCACTACTGCTACTGTTCAACACAGCAACCGGACTGGGCGGATTACCAAGTCTGATGATTCCCATTGCCTGCTACATCGCCTGCATTGGTTTCACCGGACCAAATTCTAACGCGTTGGCTCTGGCTCACTTTCCAAAATCAGCGGGTTCTGCCAATGCTCTGGCAGGAGCGCTGCGTTTTACGATGGGGGGGATTGCCTCTGCGCTGGTAGGTTATCTTCACGATGGTACAGCGATACCCATGGCAGCTGTCATGGCAGGTTGTGGAATACTCTCTGTTGCTTCCCTGCTACTGGTAAAGAAAGAAGGGGAAATAGAAGAACCGGTACCTGTAGGGTAAGAGACGAATAGCAAAACCGGATTACAAGCATTAAGGTTATGGTGTTATCTCAAAAAGGCTATTTCAGAGTTAAAGTTACCCACTGAAATAGCCCTCTTCACTCATACTGATTTATAATCATTATACGTTACACTGTCTGAACGCGTAGCTGGTATCATGCAACCTGAAGAGCCCTTTCACTATTTCAGGCATTTTTGAAGCCTCTGCATCTGACTGCAAACAAAACCTATGAAATCATCCTTGGTCTTTAAATCGGTTTTTCCCAGCTTTTCCTTGAGTTGATTCCATACCTGTTCATCAGGATTCAGCTCCGTAGAATAGTCTGGCAATAAGTGCAACCCAGGCAGCTTCGGCTTATGCTCTACATAATCCTGCGTGTATATTTCCCGGTAAATGTCCGGTACCTCAGGATACCTTCTGAACTCACTACTGAAACAATGTTCAACCTTTGTCTGGAGCCTGTTATTTTTACAACTGGGGGTAGTCCTTTTATGCCCGATGTCCTACCACGATAACACTCGGATTTTACTGTGGATTCATCGAGAAAGAAGATGATGGCATCCTGTTCTTCTGCTTGCCGGAGTATCGCGGGGTAACGCTCGTCAAGCCACTCATCTATTTTTTTATCTTGCTCCCAAGCGTTTTAACAGTTTGCGAACCCCGCCAGGCACATATTCAACCTGAAAAGTCTTCTCAATAAGAGCGGCTATGATCTGGCAAGTCCACAATGCAGTTTGATAGCCATAATCAATCGGTGTCCGGGTTCTCAGAAGCACCTTTAGTTGCTGTTGCTCAGAAGATAGCTTTGGTTTAGGGCCTGCTTTCCCTGTACGGGTTTTCAGGCCATCCCAACCATCCTGGTTGTAACGGTCAATCCATTCATAAACAGTTTTTCTTGGAGTTCCATACTGTCGTGCAAGATTGGTAGGGTTCATCCCATCATGCCAGAGCTTAATTGCTGCAAACCGAATTTCTTCCGTGATGGCGCCTGAAAGTCTGCGACCGTCAATATTGTTCATTACTGCCTCATTTATGAAACGAGGGATAGTATCAAACAGTGGTCGTTACTTATGATAGGCATAAATCAATCACTACCGTCCGGTTAAGTCCGACAGGCCCCTAGAGAATAAAGTAGGTAGTTAATCCAAAAAGGGGAAAGTGGTTTATGGAATTAGAAAAATAAACAAACAGACAGGTTTACAGATACACAGAAGCTCTTTATTTCTTCCTTGTCGAATGCCCGCGCTGCCTTTTGCAGTCTGTTACCAGACTCAGTCAGTCTTCTCGGCTTTCTTGTCCCTGTTTGTCGCTACCTTGAGGTACCGTGCAAACCTGTCTGCTTGAGTCACCCGACCTGATATTATTATTTTTGTAGGCTGGGAGTCGTCATTATTGTTGTTGTTATATTCTGACGATTTTTGTTCTCGCCTGACATAATGCAATTGGCGTGCCAGTTTTTATAAAAATCTTTGCAGTCCTTGGTAAACAGGGGGTAAACAGGAAATTACTATTTTATAAATAGATGTCTGGTGTTGTTTTCCTGTTACTGCGTTTACTCACTGAATGTAACCTTCGGAATATACGTAACACATTTGGACTAGCATACTCATGCTAGTAATTTCAGATGATAAAGAGGGTTGCTCATGTTGCGTTATAGGTATCAAATGCACATTGATACTTTAAATCAGGCAGTTTGACCTTATAGAGTAATCAGAGATTTTCCCCAGCAGGCTTTTGCCAGCTCTGCAATGATTAGGACAATAAAATGACGACATCAAACCACTTTGATTATCTGGTAATCGGCGGTGGAAGCGGTGGTATCGCTTCAGCAAATCGTGCAGCTATGTACGGTAAAAAAGTGGCGCTGGTAGAGGCTAAGCACTTGGGGGGAACCTGTGTAAACGTAGGATGCGTTCCTAAGAAAGCCATGTGGTTTGCCGGACAAATTGCTGATGCCTGTCGTTATGGGCCTGACTACGGCTTTGATATCAGTATTGAAGAGCAGTTGAAATCGTTCAGCTGGAGTAAACTCGTCGAAAGTCGGGAGGCTTACATCAGCCGCATACATGCTTCATATGAGCGAGTTCTGGGTAACAATAAAATTACCGTTATAAACGGCTATGGACGCTTTGTTGATGCAAAAACCGTAGAAGTTAATGGTGAGCACTACACAGCTGACCATATCACCATTGCAACCGGTGGTGAGCCGCTGATTCCAGACGTTCCAGGAGCAGAGTACGGTATTGACTCCGATGGTTTCTTTGAATTGACCGAGCGCCCTGGTCGGGTGGCTGTTCTGGGTGCAGGTTACATTGCTGTTGAGCTGGCCGGTGTGTTGCACGCACTGGGCAGTGAAACGCACCTGCTGGTTCGTAAACACAAACCTCTGCGTAATTTTGAAGAGATGCTGTCGGATACGCTGGTAGAAGTGATGGAGTCTGAAGGTCCTCAGCTACATACTCATTCAGTACCAAGAGAAGTTGTAAAAGAAGACGATGGAAGTCTGACTGTTCATTTGGAAAATGGTAATTCAGTCAATGTTGATACCGTGATCTGGGCTGTAGGCCGTAAGCCGCATACTTCTGGCATCAACCTGGCTGAAGCAGGTGTTACGGTTGATGCACGGGGTTACATTCCTGTTGATAAGTACCAGAATACCAATGTTGATGGGGTTTATGCCGTAGGTGACAACATCGGTAAGATTGAGTTGACTCCGGTTGCTGTTGCCGCAGGTCGTCGTCTGTCGGAGCGCCTGTTCAATAATAAGCCGGATGAGCATTTGAACTACGACAATGTGGCCACAGTTGTCTTCAGTCACCCCCCAATTGGCACCGTGGGTTTAAGTGAACTGGCTGCCCGTGAGGAGTACGGTGATGAGAATGTCAAAGTGTATACCAGTCAGTTTACGGCGATGTACAGCGCATTGACCAGTCATCGACAGCCATCACGAATGAAGCTGGTCACTGTGGGAGCAGAAGAAAAAATCGTCGGTATCCATGCTATTGGACATGGTGCTGATGAAATGCTTCAGGGGTTTGCTGTTGCATTAAAAATGGGGGCTACCAAAGCTGACTTTGATAACACTGTTGCCATTCACCCAACTTCTGCTGAAGAGTTTGTTACAATGCGGTGATGAGAGGATGTTGGATGACCGTAAAATCTAAGAAGTTTACGGTCATCCAAGTGTGTCTTAAAAATAACCATTAACTCTTTACAATAAGACTGAGTCGAGAGATAAGTGAGTACATTGGTTCAGGCACTCACTTTACAGAATTGAGTTTATACCAAGAAAATTATTACTGCTTCAAGCGTCTGATGATTCCTGAAAGAGAGCTAGCTGGCTGGCAGAGATCCTCTGTAATATTTTTTGAGGTTCTCCACATGGAAGACCAGCTAACAGATATATTTCTTTAAAAGGCAGCCCCTTTTTATCTCTTCAGGCTCAGAAATGATTATTGTTCAAGCTAATGCGGCAAGCTGGGCATACTTATGCTGAACTCTTACCCAGGTAGGGGGATCCGCTCTTTTCATGCTATTTGCACGAGATTTTCGTAAAGGGCTATAGAGCTGAGATTCCACATACCAATCTACTGTTCTCTTATCCACAGATGACAATGCATCCAGCAGTGGAGATACTGCATTGAACATGTCTTTCCCGTGGTTAACATCAAATTTAAACTGGTTCACTCGGGCCTTTAACAATTCCACATCTCCCAGCAAATCTTCCGGTACAGCCACTGATTTATCTCTGATGGAAGGCATGACTGTTTCAAGCTGATTCATAGCTGCTGCTTTGTAGTCAGCAAAATTGCCATCGCTGCTAGTACAACGTGCCAGTTCTTCTTGAGCAAACTTTTCCCTCACTTTTGACCAATAGTTCATTGCTCTATAACCGATGCTGTCTTCCCAATGACTGACCAGATCATTCAGATCACAGTCAGCCTTGTGGATATCAAAATCAGCCGCCATAAAAACTCGCTTAAGTACATCATGAGCCGCTTTTTTCAATGATTCTGATGCTTTATCCCGCTCTCGCTGACCAACCGATTCCATCGACTCTTTAACATTGGTATTAGCCTGATTGATAATATCAGCCAGACATTTGACCCAGATTTGATCTGGCATTTGCAAAACACGCTCTATAGGCCCCAAGATAGTATTTTTAGCTATACCTGCCTCAAGGGTGACTACCATAGCCGGATCATAAGACCGCTTGCCCAGCGCTTTATTATGAGCCTCTACATCCATAAAACAGGCGATATTAGGTAACGTTTTAAACAACGCAACATCAAAAAATCGTTTCCATGCAACACCGTTTTCTAAAAAACTCTTGTTTGTATCACCCTTCCTGAACTCTTCGTATATGGCTACTGCACACTCTAACCAGCCTTTACCAGCCTGAGGAAGCTTTCTGGTGTCGGCCGGGCATCTATCAGTAGTATTTGATGGTGTTGTTACCTCTGGCGATACAGTATCTGAGCTGTTTCCACTATTGGTGAGTAGTGGTGGTATTACCTCTGGGGATATAGGCTCTATGCTGGAAGCCGTTGGTCTGTTATCAGGCTGTTCAGTGGTTCCGCTGATAGCTGAAACGGTACTATCAAGGTATTGCTTGGCCTTATCAGCTGCTTTGTAAAGGAAGTAATGAAGATCGGCAATCATTACGTAATACCCTATCATGTTGACTGCTCCCGCAATAAAGCGGGTGAAATCTGGGGTCCAGCGTTTCCCAGTCTCGCCCTCAAAAAGAATCTTCGCATTCTCTTCACCCAGCGTGTCTATCAGCATCTTCTTGTCATATTTAGTCAGTTCCTGACCATTAAAAACTTTGTTAAAGGTAGCTGATGTTGATAACAATCTTTGGTGTGCCTTTCTCCAATTAGCAAAATCGGTTATTTCAACTTGAGAAATAAAGCCATCTACAAGATGTAACAGACCTTTTGTAAATGATTCAGGAAGAGAAAAGCCAAAGATATTCAGACCGGCCTTCAATGGGTTTTCTGCCAATAGCCTTATTAAGGTAGAACGCTGCCTTTTCAGCATACTCTTCATAACCTGATCGACATGTGACCTTACCCCACCCATTGTTCGGTCATCTGCAAAAAAACGAATAGGATAGTTGAGGACTCTTGATGCATAATCCAATGTTGTGGCTGAAGCTGCACCGCCAATCAAACCTGCTGCTCCACAGAACATCATCGTTTTTTGAATAGGAAAGTCGATCACTGGAGCAACTGTGGGGCAGCATGGTACACAAGCTACAGAAGAAGTCTTGGCAAGCGCGGCAAAGACCGGGCCCGTTATCAAGCCGCCAGAAGCTGCAGAGCCAAGCATACGAAGGCCTCTATCTACTAAACGGTGCACCATGCTATCTGATTTTTGAAGAGGAGATTCCATTGCTAAAGCACTGGCAGCCATATCTTTGAGACTATCTTTACTACGGTCAAGCTTGGGACGATAGCTGCCATTTTGAGCAGCATGCTCAAACGATGTCTTGCCATCCCTTGGAGGGTTTTTTAACAATAGATGATGGTTAATCATATCGCTTTGCAACGACGAAGACAGCTCTGTTGTTATAAATGAAAAACAACTGGTGTCTTGTAGTATTTCCAGCATCCGGCGAAGATCGTTATTCCAGCCACTCGCCTGGCCAAACTGGGTAATAACTGCACCAGTAGTTGTTACAACCTGAAATGGGTCTACTGACGTAAGTCTGGCATCAATACTCCCAAAGGGGAGTTCTCCACCAGTTCCGTAATGGTGAGGGGGATGAGACTTTCCTTGAAGAAGGTAATAAACAGATGCTCCCATACCCATGCAGTAAGTAGCCATGATGCTCGCTTCGTGGCTTTCGATCCATTCTGAAAACCTGGTTAACCGGGTATTTGTCGTCAAGCCCTCATCATCCAGCTCCAATGCTTTAACGGTAGCCTCCAAATTGTTGAGCAGAGCTTCACCAGCATTTATTTTCTTCTGCAGACTCTCACGAAGCTTCTCCGGTGAATGTTCCTGAGCATCGCCATCCTTTACTATGTAGCACACAGCATCCGTGCGGCTCACTTGTTTGAGTTTTTCTTTCAGATCATCTAGTACATTTTTATAACACTTCTGAACTTCTTCCATTACCGCTTTCATTCCTGCTGCTGTTGGTTCTTCTGCTTTTAAAGAACCTGATTTGGATTGTTCCTCAAGTTTCTGTTCAACTTCTTCCATGAATTTATTCATATCCTGATTCTGTAGGGCACCAATAAATGATGACTGTTTTACAGTAAGAGGCGCAGCAGTAGAAAACATTTCATAAAATCGCTCTGCTAAAAGGTCTTTTTTATGCTCAAAGTGCTCACTGGCAAGTCTGTGATAATAAATTTCCAGAGTATCAAAAGTAGTTTTGCTCATACCAAGAAGCTTATACATTACAGCGGAACCTGGATCTTGTTCTACTTTTACTCTTATGTTAAGAAACCCCGTAATTTGTTGAAGAATTTGAAATGAATGAATGTCCGCTGTTAAATTATGCCTGAAATCTTTGCTGGTAATTTCAACAACCATAGCCTGAAAAAAAGGTGATAGTCTTTTGCATAAATTTATTGGTAACTCCAGCGGAGCTATATCTTGAACTTCTGGCACTCTTTTATTGGAAATCATCTGCGCTAGTTGAGACTTCCCATAATGGTGCATTGCTCCATTAATTTTAGTCTCAAGTTGACCGTCATTATCTAATTCTGGTTGTAATAAACGCAATATTTTCAGTAAAAAATTACTGTAATCTTTCTTTACTGCGTCAGGGTTATTAGCTAATGAATCCAGATGGTGTAAAACTTTTAGTTTTATTACCTCGTGAATTTTATCAGAATCTGATTCAGCTCTGGAGCAAAGTTTTATTGTAGATATCTTAATGGCATGGAACCAGTTTTTCAAAACATCCCGTGAGGGTAGGGCAGAATCAAGGCCCGCGACATTTTCTTGTAGCACACCATCTTTAGAGTGATTGGCATCATTATCATGAAGGTAATTATGTGCCAAAAGACCAGCCCCTTTTTTCCAATCTATCTCTATGTTCAGCTCATCACTGGAATAATTTCCATCACCATTAGATATTTCATCGATATCAGATAAATCAACTTTACAAGAAGTTCTAGAACATTTAAATCTTGAACTCTCTGTCTCGATGCGTTCATCCCACTCATGTTTTTTATGATACCATTCACCACTGATTTTTCTGACTATGACATCGTTTCCTTTTTTCATCCAGCCACCAAGAACTGAAGGGGCTTTAAAATCTCGTTCCAGGTATTGGTGCTGTGGATGCTTTTCTTTTGCTGGAGTTTTTTTAGCTTTTTTAGTCTGATTTGAGTGTAAAGTAGCTTGTATAAAATCCAACATCCAAGGTTTAACAGATTCACTATTTATTACCTGTCTTTCACCACACCAATTGATATTTTCCTGAAACCTGTTGTCAAAGGACTGA
>OODV01000266.1 GCA_900299555.1 uncultured Endozoicomonas sp. | reverse complement strand
CAAGATCAATAGACATTCATGATAAGGTTATCGGGGAGTTTATCTCCCGAAACCATTATCAACAGTTTTGATACATCACATATACATTGACAATTATCATTTCTTGATTTCTGAGCGGCTTATTAGACGCTAAAGGCGTGTCTTCGTCCCTGTGTTACCCTGTACTATTCGGACAGAACCCTGGGCAGTCATACTGTTATCGATCCTTTCATATTGGTATAACATAACCAATATTTTTTAGCTGTTGAATGATTCAGCGCGTTAATGAAAACAAGGTGATGAACCCTCTTTTATGAAAATAGTGGCCGATGAAAATATTCCTTTGTTGATGGAGTGCTTTGGGGCGATGGGGGAAGTGGTGGCACTGCCTGGTCGTAGCATTTCACCGGAGGATGTGCAGGATGCGGATGCTTTGCTGGTACGCTCGGTGACGAAAGTCAGCCGGCAGCTGGTGGAAAACAGTTCACTGAAGTTTGTAGGGACGGCCACCGCAGGGTTTGATCATATCGATCGGGACTATCTGGCCAGCCAGGGCATTGCTTTCAGTCATGCACCGGGGTGCAATTCCACCGCCGTGGTGGAGTATGTGCTGGCCGCCCTGGATATTCTGGCAGAGCGTGACGGTTTTGAGCTGCGTGACCGACAGGTTGGCATCATTGGCAAGGGGCAGGTGGGCGGTCGTCTGTACCGGATGATGGAGCGCCTTGGGGTTGATGTCTGTGCCTGTGACCCATTACTGGCATCAAATGAAGAGAGCCGTGATGATGCCCGCTATGTCAGTGTTGATCAGCTGATTGAGTGCTCGGACATTATTTGCCTTCATACCCCGCTGACGATGGATGGCCCTTATCCAACCCATTATCTGATCGGTGAGCAGCAACTCCGGGCGATGAACCCCGGAACGGTGTTAATCAATGCCGGGCGTGGTCCTGTGATTGATAATGCCGCGCTGAAGCGGTGCCTGAGTGAGCGTGATGATCTGACCGTGGTGCTGGATGTCTGGGAGCACGAACCCGATGCCGACCCAGAGTTAATGGCTCGGGTCGATATTGCGACCCCCCATATTGCCGGCTATAGTCTGGATGGAAAGATTCGCGGTACGGAGATGATCTACAAAGCACTGTGTCAGCACTTTGGTCTTCCGGCCAGGGTTCGACTGCCGGCGATTACGCCACTGCCTGTGCTGAAACAGATGAAATTCAGTGAGGGAACGACGTTTTCAACCACCTGCTCAAAAGCGATTCGTTCGGTTTACGACATTCGTCGTGATGATGCGGTGATGCGAAAAGGGCTGATGGGGGCTGAGGAGCCTCAGCGCCGATTGACGTTTGACCGGCTCCGTAAGGATTATCCGGAACGCCGTGAGTTCAGTACCCTGCGTGTGGAGTTGAAAAACTGTGCAGCCGAACTGGCCGATGTGTTTCAGGCTTTGCAGTTTAAGATCGGCGATGAACTCTAAATAGAGTCTATTCTGGGAGGCTGTCTGAGCATAGACAGGCTCCTAAATATTCAGAAAGTCCTGCCAGCAGACCAGCAGCGTTTTAAAATCATCCAGTCCACAGTGGCTGATGGACTCATTGTCGTAATAGTCCAGCTCTTCCATTTCATCACAGCCCATTTCGGTATCCAGAAGGGCTGCCCGCACTTCGGCATGATCGCGTGTTAGATGTAGGCGATAGTCATTGCCATCGTCAAAATACTCCCAGCGCTGACCTTTCTCCAGACTATCCACTACATGTAACAGGTGCTCCAGCTGCTGCCTGTTGCTGCCCAGCTCTTCTGTCAGCCAGATGCCCATGGCTTCATGATCCATGGAGAACTGAGCTTCGGGTCGACCGGAAAAGTTGCGCTGGAAGTGATAGTCCATAGGTACCTGTCGTTTAAAGCGTTGAAAGAAAGTGAAGCCAGCAAAATGCTTCAGAAAAAAAAGGGGATTTATTGTAGAAATATTAAGCGGTTTGCCAATAAGTAGTTCAGCCAAAAATTTGCCACAAATTCAAACATAGCAAAATAAAACCGATCAGCTGCCAGGTGAGCAGTGGCTTTTTCTCAATCAGGGGTTGAAAGGCCGGCTTGTCAAAAGCGGGGTTCGGATGGCTCAGGTCGTGGAAAAACTCTGAGAGAGAGGCGTATCGTTTGGCTGGGTCCGGAGCGGTTGCCTTGGCCAGAGTGCTGTCAATCCATTGTGGCAGGCTTGTGGCAGGCTGGTATTGCATATGCTGGTAGTGACGTACACGAATGCTGTCACCGGATTGCTCCGGGTAGGGGAGTTGACCCGTCAGCATTTCGTAGATGATGACGCCGATGGCAAACTGGTCAGCCCGTTCATCAATGGGGCCGTTCAGAAAGTATTCCGGTGCGGTGTAGTTTTTGGTTCCCTGGGGAAACGGATTTTGTTGGTGTAGATGGAAGTCATTGATCTCCCCGGCTACTCGTGCGGTACCAAAATCAATCAGCTTTATCCGGCCATCAGCATCCAGCATTAGGTTTTCCGGCTTCAGGTCCTGGTGTAACACCTGCAGTCGGTGCAGTCCGCGCACGGCGTTGATGATCTGGCGTGCCATTTCACGGACCTCAACCAGTTGCGGCGACGGGTGATCCTGCATCCAGGTCCGCAGTGTCTGGCCGCGAATGTACTCACAGGCGTGGTACAGAAACCGGCGATCCGGTTTGGGTGCCAGAACTTTCATGATGGAAGGGTGCCGGATACGACGGCCAATCCACTCTTCCCGGATAAAGCCTTCCAGATACTCCGGGTCGTCTTCAAAATTGATGGACGGTGTTTTCAGAACAACTTGCTGCCCCGTGTCCATATCTTCTGCAAGATAGAGCTGGCTACGCCTGCTGGCATGCAGTGATTCCAGTATCCGGTAGCCGTCAAGCTTCTGACCGGGGTATAGCTCTGGCGGAAACTGAAGCTCTGCCAGCCGTTGTAATTTCTCCTCCCGCTGTCCTGCAGGCAGGCTGACTGCACGACAGAGTACGCAGCTCAGGTTATCATCACTGCCCAGCGACAAAGCCCTGTCGATCATCACTCGGCCTGCCGTGTTGATCTCTTGGTTGTTGTGCAGAATCTCACCGATTGTTTCTTCAGACAGGTGGTCATGGATGCCATCGGTGGTCAGAAAGAGAATGTCTCCTTCTTCGAGCGGTTCTATTCGATAGTCAATTTCAATGGAAGGGCTCATCCCGAGGGCGCGCCCCAGGAACTGCCGGCCGCCCATACTGGCCACATGATCCCGGGTCAGGCATTCGAGTTGACCGTTGCGCCAGCGCCAGGCCCGAGAGTCTCCGGTGTGAATAATATGAGCGGTTGTGGATTTAATGATGATGGCGGTGAAGGTGGTGCACCAGCTGCCCATCTCCCTTGGGTCATGATGACCCTGCTGGTAAAGCCAGCGATTAAGGGCATTGAGCACTCGGGCTGCTGAGTGCCGGATGGTCCATGAGTCCGGTGTGCTGTAGTAGTCGGAAGCAAAGCTGGAAACTGCGGTGTGACTGGCTTTTCTGGCTTCACTGCAGGCACTGACGCCATCGGCAATGGCCAGAAGGTCTCCTTTCTGAAGGCGTCGCGATGCACTTTGCGGGATTTCTGATACCCAGGCATCCTGGTTTTCAGGTTTTATGCCTGCTACTGAGTGGGCAGCGGTTTCCAGCCTGGGTATCTGCATGTGATTGCTCTTATGCCACATCAATCATGGTCACGCTGCCATCCGGCATGACTTCGGCCATTTGACCTTTTGGCTCATCCATAAACAGCAGCACCAGAAACCCGAGCCCTGCGGTAGCGGCAATGACCAGGAAAAACGTCTGGTAGCTGACCAGAGAGAGCACTGTCAGGTAGAAAACCGCACCCACATTTCCGTAAGCGCCCGTCATGCCGGCAATCTGTCCAGTCAGACGACGCTTGATTAATGGTACCACGGCGAATACCGCACCTTCACCTGCCTGAACGAAGAAGGAGCAGGTCATGGCAGCAACCACGGCCAGTGCCAGAGGCCAGCTGGAGTCGATGATGCTCATCATCAGATAACCTGCTGCCAGGCCAGCGGTCATGATCAGCAGTGTGATTTTGCGACCGAAGCGATCACTGATCAGACCTCCGCCAGGGCGGGACATCAGGTTCATAAAGGCGTAGGCGGAGGCAACCAGACCGGCCAGTACCGGATCAAGTGCAAAGGTGTCGGCAAAGAACAGGGGAAGCATGGAGACCACAGCCAGCTCCGAACCGAACGTCGCAAAGTACAGCACGTTGAGCACCGCTACCTGTTTGAACTGATACTGGTGAATGGTCGGAACTGGTGTTGTAAAGATGTCTTTGTTGATCTGCCAGGCTTTCCAGGCGTCTAACAGGTAAAGGGCAGACAGGGCCACATAAATGGCAAGCGCAACATCGGTGGTCAGCATGCTGACCCCATTAGGCGACAACTTCCAGGTCAGCAGAGCCAGTGCCGCATACATGGGGATTTTCATCAGCAGTAACAGGAAAAAGTCACCTTTGGACGTAACTTCCATACCGCCAATGTTTTTAGGACGGAAGTAGTTAGATCCTTTTGGCGTATCGGTCACGTTCAGGTAGTAAATAACACTGAAGCCGAGAGAGAGAACACCGGTAAGGCCAACCGCATAACGCCAGCCATCGTCACCGCCGAAGAATAGCGCCAGGCCAGGAAGACTCATGGCTGCAGCTGCAGAACCGAAGTTACCCCAGCCTCCGTAAATCCCTTCTGCCGTTCCCAGCTGTCGGGCTGGAAACCACTCGGAAACCATGCGGATTCCGATGACAAAGCCAGCACCGATGGTACCCAGCAGGAAACGGGCAATGGCCGCTTGGGTGAAGCTATCAGCGAGGGCGTACATAAAGCAGGGGATACTGCAGACGGCCAGCAGCGCTGAATACGTTTTGCGGGGGCCAAATCGATCGGTCAGCATGCCAATCAATACCCTGGCAGGAATGGTTAGGGCCACATTAAGAATCAGCATGGTTTTTAATTGTTCACGGGTTAAATCCAGCGATTCTGCAATCATTAATGCAAGCGGTGCATGGTTAAACCACACGACAAAGGTAATAAAGAAGGCCATCCATGAAAGGTGCAGAATTTTTGTTTTGCCTTCAAAAGAAAACAGGTTAAAACGATCCGGGTTGTTCATAACGGTTTATTGTCCAGCTTATGGAATTTTTCTGTGGTCAAGCAATGTTCAGGCCAGATGGGCTATTCCCATTCATTGTGCTTTTTAATTACTTTAAACCGTTGGCTGAATTCTCTTGTTTTCATGCTCTGGAGAATGTCTCGAAAGTCACAGAAGTGCTGGAACCACAAAGGTCACAACGTGATTTTTTCAAAGACTTAGTGCTCTTCTTACATTGTGTATTTCCCAAAAAAGCGGTCAGCCGGTTTTTTACGACAACCTCAGGACTGTGGGAACCCGATTCGTTTTGATATCACTGTGCTGTTAAACAATGATTATTCGTTTGAATAAGCGCACCAAAACATGACAGCTGTGTTTTTGCTGTGTGTTGTTATGGTGCAGGAACGAAATGGGGATTCACTTTTTTTCTTTTATTTGAATTGTCTGGTGCTAAAAGAGCGGGGAGAACCGAATTGGCATAACAAGTGCTTAACAAGGGCTGATGATTGGATCAAGCGAATTGAATATCTACAGTAATTAAGGATGAGCCGAAATGAGCGGGAAACAAACCCTGGTAGTCGTCGGTAATGGCATGGTCGGTCACAGCTTTATGGAAAAGCTGGTGGCTGCTGGTGGATTAGAGCAATACCAGGTGGTTGTTTTTGGTGAAGAGTCCCGCCCTGCATACGATCGTGTTCACCTTTCCGAATTTTTCAGTGGTCGAAGTGCCGAAGACCTCTCCATGGTGCCGGAAGGTTTCTATCAGGAGAACGGTATTGATCTGATTCTTGATGAAGCGGTTGTTGCCATTGACCGCGATGCCCGGGAATTAACCACCAATATAGAGAGAACTCAGCTTTAGAGCTTCACTGGTACATTCGATTTAATTTTTATATGAGTTAAACCAACCGTCACACATAATAAATCCAGGCGGTTGTGATGTACTCTTTAGAACAAACAAAAATATTAAAAGAACTTTCGTTCTATATTACTTTCCTTACCAGAGCTGTTTCTGCGAAAGCTGCACCAGTGTTTTGCGAATTGCTCATTGGTAGCATGCTCTCCGGTGAGGGGTTCCTGACTCAGGCTCTGCTTGCCATCCAGTACGATAAAGTCTGGAGCAGCTATCATCATTGGGTTGCCTTCGGGTGCTGGCGTTGGCGAAATCTTGCTCATCAACTGACACTGTTAGTCAGTTCCAAAGCACCTGAAGAGGAACCGGTTCCCGTTATTCTCGATGACCTGATCCTTGAGCGTTGTTCAGAGAACGCGCCTGCCTGTCGCATCCACCGACAGCACAGCCAGAAAAAGAACCATCC
>OODV01000452.1 GCA_900299555.1 uncultured Endozoicomonas sp. | reverse complement strand
GGGAAAGAGATCTGGAAGGAAAAGTTCATAGCCTGAATTTGACCTGACAGACACCCTCTTGAAAATCGGTAACTGTCAGGTCAGGTCTGAACTTCTACAGTTTATGCTCTCGCCAGTGGGCAGTTATACAGTAGTTAGAAAAGGCAATTGGTATAATTCATTTTTAGTTCAATTGCGATTGAGCTTGCCTATATTTTCACTACCTGTGTCCCTACAAATACTTCTCATACTGACTAGCCCTTAGCCTTGGAGAAAGCAGCCGAAACGCGCAGCCAAGCTCATGTATTGCTTTTGGTTCATTAACTAATAGCAAGGAATAAGTTTTTTCCCAAGCAGCTATTTATCCTTGTGTCCAACCAACATGTGTAGCTTCATATGGCTTAATCGAGCAAACATTTTCTCACAACCTGCAAGTTCGCATTTATAACGACGGAGATTCGCATCTTGATTTCTGGTGACTGAGCCCTCACCGTTAGAGGCCAGAACCCCCATAATAAAGTCATAATCGAGCTGCTTTTCCGGATCGTTAACCTCCACAACTTCCTTCCCGTTAAAAAGACATTTAACCTCTGGCTCAAATACTTTGTTATATGCCTGAACCTGCTCAACAAGACTAAAACTAGACGAAAGATTAAAGGGTTATTTTTCAGTGCCTTGCATAGCAATCGCTCCAATAAAACACAACCCATAGACATCAAGCTGTTACGATAGTTCTATCAAAGCCCTGAAAGATGAAAGAAGCAATTTTTACTACTCAAAATGCAACCTGAAATAAGCCCATCTTCTTTGCTTTAGAAAACTCACTCAACTAGACGGTTTTCCATAACTTACTACGGTATGGACACTAACCCACGCCCCCCGGATAGAGCAATTTCTCTTGCGTTTCGCTTAGCTTTATCTTGAGGCTTTGTGTTTATGCAGGTCTCAAGCCTGTTTATATTCGCTTGTTTATTAAGATTGAGTATTGGGATTTATGCTTCTATGACGCTTGGCGTGACCTCTAAGATGCGCTAATTGAGTAAATGTAACTGCACAGACCTCACACTGAAACGGCCTCACATCCGAATGAGTCCGTAAGTGAACTCTCATATTGGATGGATTTGAAAAACCTCTTTTACAAACCCCGCAACTGAAGGGTTTCTCGCCCGTATGCGTTCGATTATGTTGTTGCAGATGTGCACGCTGCCGAAATGCCTTTGGGCAAGACTCACACTTATAAGGTCTCTCGCCGCTATGAACTCTTTGATGAGCAGTGAAATTACTTTTTTGTGGAAACTCTTTGTTATTGCAATTGGGGTGCGCACATATATAACGCTTCTTTTTGCTGGCACTCCAAGCTTGCATCTTTGTGGTACTTGAGGATGCCTGCTGCTCATCCACCATGCAATCAATAGCTTCATGAGCATCACTGCCACTCACACTCTCTTGCTGTATTGGATAAGTTAAAAGTATGTCACTATATTTATGCGGGTAGTTTGCAACCACCACCCTGCGAGAATTGAATTCTCTTTGATCAGTTGATTTAGGGCTGGATAGGTCAAGCGGGGTATCTAGCAGTATTTGCGCGGTGCCTGAGCAGCCAGCCTGCATAAGTTGTGAATTTAATGAGCAATTCATCTCAAATCTCATTGCAATTTATTTGCAATGAGAGCTTATTTTTCAAAAATAGTTCCCGTCACTACCTACCCCCCCTGCAGGTATCTCTCGTACTGGCTATCCTCTGGCCTTGGAAGAAGGCAGCCGCGATCAAGCGCCCACTCTTCAACCTGCTGCATAAACTGGCAAAAATCCCCGGTATTCAGCGTTCGGGAATCTTTGAGTTGTGGCGGGATATCCAGTTTTGTGTCTGACTGATCTTTGTAGCCAAGAAACAAATGCTTCAAGCATCGTGCATCAGCTCTGTTGTGTACTTCGCGCCTTTGCTGTTGAAGTGCGTGGTCATTATGGTGATCCACTGCCAATAGAGGTTATTGGCCGACAAGCTCCGGCGCGCTTTGAATGGTTTAAACGAGAACTCAACCGGTTTTGATACATCCAGCTTCTCGATATAGGTGAGAAGCTGGCGCCTGGTAGCCTCATTCGCTACAACAATTTTCTGCATCAAGCCGAACTCACGAAAACGCCAAACATCAGCATTGTGAAAGAGAAGACCGCCAATACTGACAATGCATCTCTGATAAATTGCTTTGACACTCTCTGCACTCCATAGCTTTTTTATTAAAATAAAAGCCGCTGGCGTAGCGGCTTCGGGATTAACTTATCGGTTAAGAACAATTAACGACGTATATAGCCATTTCGATTATCAAAGCGGCCATCAGCAATTGCGTGACGAACCATTTCTTGCATTTCGGGCTCAAGCTGGTTATGAGCAGCATCTATAGATGTGCAAAAACGGTTCAGTAGACACTTTTCTATACTGTCCAGGAATGTGTAAAAGGCCACAGCTGCAAAACCTCCTGCGCCAGTTACTCCTATTGCAGAAAATGAATAATAAATTGGGAGCTCCCCCTTTTCTTTAATGAGAGTCATATTAGCGCCGCGTTGCTCAATTGCTCCTAGACATGCTCCAGCTGCTCCAGCTGCTCCAGCTGCTCCAGCTCCTGCGATTAAAGACAATCCTATCTTTGTTATATTCCAGATTTTTCTTCCATTGAAACAGCCTGATTTATGATTACAGCAATCATCGAGAACTTGATGCTGCAACACCATGGCTGGCTGCCTTAAGCCAAGAGCTGGATCTTGATTTGCATTCATATATGACCTTAGAAATATTGGTGATGTGTCAGAGCTGTTGATCTGATACACTCCTGTCTTTTGAGTCATCTATGGCTGTAGTTCAAGTTGCCTGTATCCATTGTCAACAAACGTTCAATGTTGTTAAGAACGGGAAAGCTGAGACGGGTCACCAGCGGTATAGATGCAAGGACTGTAATAAGAGTTTCCAACTTGAGTATCGCTATAACGGCAATCTGCCTGGTACTCATGAGCAGATCA
>OODV01000350.1 GCA_900299555.1 uncultured Endozoicomonas sp. | reverse complement strand
TTCTCGAATGGAAACTCTGTTACTGCTGGCGGCGATAGTCTTTTAAGTGGGCGATGACAGTGGTTCGGCTAATATTGAGGTATCGCTCAATGTCTCTGACTCCAGAGCCATTGTGGGTTAGCCGGACAATCCTTTCATGTATACCTGGTTGGTTAGCGTTGTAGAGATAATCCAGCTGAAAGGTCTTGTTGTAACTTCGGCACAGGAGCCTTTGGAGCCCTGATCTGGCCTTTCCATTTCTGACAATATCATCAGATTTACGGCAGTGAATACAGATAACTTCAATAAAAGCCATGGTAGTATAGAGCAAAAGACTGGCATAGTAGCAGACTGCAGTTTAATTTATAGCCATCAACTCTTTTGAACCTTCACCAATTTTGGCATTAAAGGAGTCGGACGAGTTAATAGATGCTGTGGCAAAACGGTTGTTGGTTAGTGCGGTAATGTTGGTGGCATAATGGCTGGTACCAATATTAAACTCTGCTTTAACTTCATTACCACTGGCACCAAATACACGCATATTCGTCTGAATCCATGAGTCAGGCTGAATCAGTTGTCATACAAGCTCATAGTTACCGTTACCCAGAGTTGTGCCCAGGCTTATCAAAGCGGGTAGCAATGCCTCTGAAATGCTGCAAACGTGAAAATGTATCTTCAACCCAATGCCGATATTTCTATAAATACCAATCAATATCACCGTTGCCAGCCACTGAATTCTTTCTCCCCGGAATCACTGGCTTTCCGCCTTGCTTTACTACCTGATCATGCACGGCCTGACTATCGTAACCTTTATCAGCAACGACCACTTCTGCCTCAGTTGCCTTTGTCATAAGTTCCGGGGCGGCTGTGCAATCATTCGCATCGCCTCCAGTAATCTCGAAAGCAACAGGAAGCCCGCAAACATCAACAGATAAGTGAGTCTTTGTTGTGTTTTCACCCCGGCTTTTGCCAATGGCCTCTGAACTGTCAGTAGCAGCCCTTACCCTGTATTGATGAGCCTTTACGTAGCTGCCATCCATGAATAGCCATTCCATGTCAGGGTCTTCAATCAAGGCTTCGAAAAGCTTCACCCACTTACCCTGATTTGACCAGGCATTGAACTTTTTGAAGATGGAATTCCATGAACCAAATTCTTCAGGAAGGCCTCTTCATGGGCATCCAGAACGAATGTGATAAAGCATTCTCTCAAGATAGGAGTGCAGGTCAGGCTTGTTGTAGATCTTTTTTCTGCTGAAAATCGTCGTCAGCTGCGACCAGTACTCATTAGTGAGCATTAATCGGTGCATTGCAGGTCCGCAGTATGAGGGTGTGGTAACCACAATGCTGCGGGCTATCAATTAAAGTGCCAGAGGTTGTTCTCTACAGCCATGGGCGACCCTTAGGGTTGATCGCACAAGCACTCATGCAGCGTTGGACGACTTGAATATGGAGTCACCATGCCCTGCGTCGTTCGCCTTGCTTGAGTGCTTGTGTGATCAACTGGTCTCATGGCTAATTGAGAGTGCACCCTGGCAAGTGAGATCTGGGTTGAAAGTTCGAACTTGTATTGACAGCTCTGGGTAAAAGTACATAATGGTAGAGTTTTTATGGAATAGAGTTTTACCATTGCTGGTTAACGTATTGTTTCTACAAGTTTCTTAAATCGAATATCCGGCGCTTTCAGTACTTGAAAAAACCGTGGATTTGATGTTTGGGAGAGGTTGTCAGGTGGCTCTTGCCGCAGTATACTGATGAAGACTTTGATGCGGGGTGGAGCAGCCTGGTAGCTCGTCGGGCTCATAACCCGAAGGTCGTTGGTTCGAATCCAGCCCCCGCTACCAAACCCATGAAAGCCCCCTCTGCGGGGTTTTTTATTAGGTGGCGAGTAAAGATGTGTGATGGCCAACCTGGTCATTGTGCAAATGTATGGGGCTTTATAGCCCTTTTTTTGTTTTTTCAGCAGGTATTCAGTCGTGGCAGGTAAGCAGTCGCAGCTGGAGGCACTTATCGAGCCGATCGTGGAGTCGCTTGATTACCGTCTCTGGGGTATTGAGTTTGTTTCCCGTGGGCGGAATTCACTGCTTCGGGTTTTTATCGATGCAGAGAATGGCATTACTCTGGATGATTGTGAAAAAGTCAGTCGCCAGGTGAGTGCCGTTATGGATGTAGAAGACCCAATTGCGGATGAATATACCCTGGAAGTATCTTCTCCGGGATTGGACAGGCCGCTATTCCGGCTTGAGCAGTATGAGATGATGGCTGGTCATATGGTCAGTTTGCGCCTGAGAGTGCCTTTTGAAGGTCGTAGAAAGTATCGGGGCATCATCAAGGGAATTGAAGATCAGGATGTTGTTATAGAGGCCGATGGCCATGAGCTTCTGTTGCCTGTCGAGAGTATCGAGAAGGCGCAGGTGATCCCACAGTTCGACTGAATTATCCTTCAAGCTGGGCGGATATCCCGGTTAGTGGCCAGGGGTGTGTTGGCGTAGGCATGGACTGGTTCAGCATAGGCGAGGCAGAGTATGAGTAAAGAGATTCTGTTGGTCGTAGAGTCCGTATCCAATGAGAAGGGAGTACCGCCCGAAGTTATCTTTGAGGCGTTGGAAACCGCTCTGGCGACAGCGACCAAAAAGCGGTATGAAACCGAAGTGGATATCCGGGTGGCGATCAATCGAGCCAGTGGAGAGTACGATACTTTCCGTCGCTGGACTGTAGTTGCTGATGAGGATTTTGAATTCGCCGGCATGCATCTGACGTTGGATGAAGGCAAGGAGCAGGATGAGTCCCTGGAAATAGGCAGCATCTGGGAAGAGCCAGTTGAGTCTGTAGGCTTTGGGCGTATTGCAGCTCAGACCGCCAAGCAGGTCATTGTCCAAAAGGTACGCGAAGCTGAGCGTATTCAGATGGTTGAGCAGTACCGCGATAAGATGGGCTCCCTGGTTTCCGGCACCGTCAAGAAAACTACCCGGGATAGTATTATCGTTGATCTGGGTAATAATGCTGAAGCGGTTTTAAAGAAAGATCAGACGTTGCCTCGGGAAAACTTCAGGATGGGGGCGCATGTTCGTGCGCTGCTGCAGGAGGTGTCAACGGAAGGCCGCGGTCCACAGTTGATGCTTTCCAGAACAGCGCCAGCCATGTTGGTGGAGCTGTTTCATATCGAGGTTCCGGAAATTTCCGAAGAGGTTATTGAGATTCGTGGCGCTGCCAGGGATCCGGGATCTCGGGCCAAGATTGCGGTTAAAACCAATGATGGGCGTATTGATCCGGTGGGTGCCTGTGTTGGTATGCGCGGCGCTCGGGTTCAGGCGGTCTCTGGTGAGCTGGGTAATGAACGGGTTGATATCGTTCTTTACGATGATAATCCGGTTCAATATGTCATTAATGCCATGCAGCCAGCGGAAGTCACCTCCATTATTGTCGATGAAGATAAAGGCACGATGGATATCGCTGTCAGTGAAGACAATCTGGCTCAGGCTATTGGTCGTGGTGGACAGAATGTCCGTCTGGCCAGTGAGTTAACGGGCTGGGTGCTGAATGTTATGACGGAAGAAGCGGCGGCCGAAAAGCAGCAGCAGGAAGCAGGTAAGGTCGTTCAGACCTTTGTTGACCGGCTGGATGTTGATGCCGATCTGGCTGAGCTGTTGGTTGAAGAAGGTTTTACCTCCATGGAAGAGATTGCATATGTTCCCCTGGAGGAGATGTTGGCCATTGAAGGCTTTGATGAAGATATTGTCGAACAGTTGCGCTCAAGGGCCAAGGATCAGTTATTGACTCAGGCCATTGCCCAGGAAGAAAAGCTCGACGGTGTGCAGCCTGCTGATGACCTTCTGAATATGGAAGGTATGGAGCAAGATCTGGCATACGAGCTGGCCAGTCGCGGTGTTGTCACGATGGAAGATCTGGCAGAACAGTCGATCGATGACCTTCTGGACATTGAAGGGTTGAATGAAGATCGGGCTGGTGAGCTGATCATGACGGCGCGGAAACCGTGGTTTGAAGAAGCGGGTAACTGAGCGGGCCACTGAGAGGAGAAGTGTGAATGGCAGATGTAACCGTAGAGCAACTCGCGGCAGTGGTCGGCGCTCCAGTGGAGCGGTTGTTGCAGCAGATGAAAGACGCTGGTCTGACTAAGAACAGCGGCAAAGAGTCTGTGTCCGATGCAGAAAAACAGCAGCTGCTGGCCCACCTGAAGCAAGCTCATGGTGATGCTGGTACCGGTTCTGAACCAACCAAGATTACGCTGAAACGTAAGACTGTCAGCCGAATGAAGGTTTCGGGCGGCAGTGCTGGTAAGAATAAGGTAGTTAACGTAGAGGTACGTAAAAAGCGTACATACGTCAAACGTGATGCCGAAGAGCAGAAGGCGGGTGAGGCTGGTCAGGCCAGTGCTCCGCAGGCTGATAGAAGGCAGGATGATCGTGGACAGCGCAGGGACGATCGCGGTCAGAAAAATGATCGTGGTGCTCGCCAGGCGGGTGATCGTGGTCCTCGTCCGGCGGGTGATCGTGGTCCTCGTTCAGAGGGTGATCGTGGTCCTCGTTCAGAGGGTGATCGTGGTTCCCGTTCGGCGGGCGATCGTGGACCCCGCACAACGGGTGATCGTGGATCCCGATCAGCGGGTGATCGTGGTCCTCGTCCAGGTGGTGCTCCGGGTGCTGGAGCTGCGCCATCCTTCGGTGATGCCCCTCCGCCGCCAGCGGATGATCGTAAATCGCGTAATAAGCGAGGAACCAAGGGTAAAGATCGTCGTAATGACAATGACGACCTTCCGCGTCGTGGTCGCGGTGGTCGCAATGAGCGTGATGATCGTCGTGGCGGCAGTCGTAAGTTTGCCCGTACCATGACGCCTGAATCCATGGCTGCTCATGGTTTTACCAAGCCAACAGCACCTGTGCTGCGGGAGGTTTCCATTCCGGAAACGATCACTGTTGCTGAGCTGGCCAATAAAATGGCAGTAAAAGCGGCAGATGTTATCAAGGCCATGTTCAAAATGGGCTCGATGGTAACCATTAATCAGGTTATCGATCAGGAAACTGCCAGTATTGTGGTTGAAGAGATGGGCCACACATACAAGCTGACCAAGGCGGATGCGATCGAAGATACACTGATTGACAATCAGGATGTTGATACGGGTTATGAGGCCAAGCCTCGTGCACCGGTTGTTACCGTTATGGGTCACGTTGACCATGGTAAGACATCGCTGTTGGATTATATCCGTAAGAGTCGTGTTCAGGCTGGTGAGGCGGGTGGTATTACCCAGCACATTGGTGCTTATCATGTAGAAACCGATCGAGGCATGGTGTCCTTCCTGGATACCCCGGGACACGCGGCATTTACTGCCATGCGTGCTCGTGGAGCAAAGGCAACGGATATTGTTATTCTTGTTGTTGCTGCGGATGATGGTGTAATGCCTCAGACCGAAGAAGCGGTTCAGCATGCGAAAGCAGCAGGTGTACCGATCGTGGTCGCCGTCAATAAGATGGATAAAGAAGACGCTGACCCAGACCGTGTTAAAAATGAGCTGTCTGCCCGTGATGTCATCCCTGAAGAGTGGGGTGGTGATACTCAGTTTATCCCAGTGTCTGCTTTGACAGGTCAGGGTGTGGAAGAGCTGCTGGAAGCAGTGATTCTTCAGGCTGAAGTGCTTGAATTGACTGCACCTGATGAAGGTCCGGCCAGGGGCGTTGTTGTCGAGTCCCGACTGGATAAGGGGCGCGGACCGGTGGCAACTGTGCTGGTTCAGGCAGGCATGTTGAACCAGGGTGATAATATCCTGGTGGGTCAGCAGTTCGGGCGTGTTCGTGCCATGCTGGATGAAGATGGCAGGCCAATCAAAGCTGCGGGTCCTTCTATTCCGGTAGAAATTCTGGGTCTGGATGGTACTCCGGATGCCGGTGATGAAATGCTGGTGGTTCGTGATGAGCGTAAGGCTCGCGAAATTGCTCTGTTCCGTCAGGGTAAATTCCGTGAAGTGAAGCTGGCTCGTCAGCAGGCCTCCAAGATGGAGAATGTTTTCTCCAGAATGGGTACTGAAGAGACGAAGAAGCTGAATATTGTGCTTAAGGCAGATGTTCGGGGTTCTCTTGAGGCGCTGACCAGCTCGCTGCAAGAGCAGGGCAATGAAGAAGTTGAAGTCAGAGTTATCTCCAGCGGTGTTGGCGGTATTACTGAAACTGATGCGAATCTGGCCCTTGCTTCCAATGCGGTTATTGTTGGCTTTAACGTCCGTGCTGATGCTACTGCCCGTAAAGTTATTGAGTCTGAAGAGCTGGACCTGCGTTACTACAGTGTTATCTATGACATCATCGACGATGTCAGAAAAGCGCTGACCGGTATGCTCGGGTCTGATACCCGTGAGCAGATTGTCGGCGTTGCCGAGGTTCGTGAAGTGTTCCGTTCGCCGAAGTTTGGCGCGGTTGCGGGTAGCATGGTTATCGAGGGTACTATTTACCGGAATGACCGCATTCGTGTACTGCGTGAAAACGTGGTGATCTTCGAAGGTGAGCTGGAGTCTCTGCGTCGATACAAGGATGATGTCAGCGAAGTTCGTAACGGTATGGAGTGTGGTATTGCCGTTAAGAACTACAACGATGTTAAGCCTGGCGACAAGATTGAGGTATATAAGACAATTGAAGTTCAGCGTACGCTTTAATTCGTCTCAAGGCCTGCATTAATAAAATAAAACCCGCGGCCTGACCCGCGGGTTTTTTTAAGAATCACAAAGGCACAAAGTCACAAAGAGAAAAGGCTGCTTTGTGCCTTTGTGCCTTTGTGGTTTGCTCTGGAGTATTTTCCAATGGCTAAAGAGTACAGTCGTAAGCAGCGAGTAGCGGAGCAGATTCAAAAAGAGCTGGCTCAGCTTATTCAACTGGAAATGAAAGACCCTCGTCTTGGTATGGTCACCGTCAGTGCGGTTGAGGTAAGCAGGGACTTGGCGTTCGCTGATGTTTATGTGTCTTTTCTTGGGGTTGATGAGCAGGAAAGGATAGATCAATCTCTGAAAATACTGGGTCAGGCTGCGGGCTTTCTGCGCTCACAGCTTGCCCAGACGATAAAGTTGAGATTTACCCCCCAGCTTCGCTTCTACTATGACAGCAGCCTGCAGCGGGGAGCTTACCTTTCTTTGTTGATTGATGAGGCTGTTGCTAAAGACGCTCAAGCGGGTAAAGGCATAGAAGGTTCTGAGGAGTAAGTCATGGCTAGAAGAGGTCGACGTGTTAACCGTGGCCGTCCAGTTGACGGTATCATTGTGGTAGATAAGGTTTATGGGGCGTCTTCCAATGAAGTGCTTCAGCGGGTAAAACGTCTGTTTAATGCAGCCAAGGCAGGGCATACGGGTAGCCTTGATCCGTTGGCAACCGGCGTTTTGCCTATCTGCCTGGGTGAGGCAACCAAATTTTCCCAGTACCTTCTGGATTCAGATAAGTCCTATCGAACCACAATGAAGATGGGGGTTAGAACCACCACCGGTGATCGTGAAGGTGAGATAGTGGATGAGCGTCCTGTGACGGTAACTCGCTCTGATGTTGAGGCTATCTTGCAGCAGTTCCGTGGTGAGATTGAGCAAGTACCCAGTATGTTCTCGGCGCTCAAGCATAACGGCAGGCCTCTGTACGAGTATGCTCGTGAAGGTATTGAAATTGAGCGCCCTGCTCGAACGATTACCATTCATCGTCTTGAGTTGTTGGATTTCGATGGGGATGAGTGCGTTTTCGAGGTCGATTGTACTAAGGGAACCTATATTCGCACTCTGGTTGAGGATATTGGTGAGGCGCTTGGCTGTCTTGGGCATGTTGCTGAGCTCAAGCGTCTTAAGGCAGGGCCTTACACTGAGCATCAGGCTTATTCTCTGGATGAGCTTGCGGCTATGCGCGATGACGCTCGTGACACCGCTCTGAATGTTGAAGAACGCATTGAATTTGCAGAATTGTCCGGCATGGCTGATGAGTTGGGACGTGACCATATGGAAAAGTCTCAGTCTGAGCGCCTGAAAGAACTGTCGCGGGCTCGAAATAAAGCCGGTGACCGGGTTATCGATGGTCTCTTGTTAACGCAGGATAGTGCGGTCAGTGACTGGCCTCAGGTAAAGCTTGGAGAGACCAGTAGCTACTATATTTCCCAGGGAAACCCGGTTCAGGTACCTCAAGCGCCCACCAGTGGTAATGTGCGTATCTACGGTGTGGCAGAAGGTGTTGAGGGCTTGGTATTTCTTGGGATTGGTGAAATCACGGATGATGGTCTGGTTGCACCAAAGCGCCTGATTAAAGGTTGAGTTTGCAGTACCACTGAATGGCCACCCAGGCACGGTTTTTTTGGACGCGTTCGCAACATAGTGATAGAATTCGTCGCTTGTTTAAATGGCTGGCTGTGAATATGCGCGGTCATGCCGGTTTTCTGTATTGCATATTATCTGGAGATTGAACAATGGCTTTGACTGCTGAAAAGAAAGCTGGAATCCTGAAGGAATTCGCTCGCGCTGAAGGCGATACTGGTTCCCCTGAAGTTCAGGTGGCTCTGCTGACCGCTAACATTGAAGGCCTGCAGGGGCACTTCAAGGCGAATCATAAGGATCACCACTCTCGTCGTGGTCTGATTCGTATGGTAAACCAGCGTCGTAATCTGCTGGACTACCTGAAGCGTAAGGACGTTGAACGTTACCGTTCTCTGATCCAGCGTCTGGGTCTGCGTCGCTGATCATTAGATGCGTTCATAAAGGGGTGGTGGTGTCTTGATATCACCTCCCTCAGTCAAGGCACCGCGAGCTGCATAATATGTGGCTGGCGGTGTTTTGTTATTTACAGGCTGATAAATTTAAGCCTGATGCTGATTATTCTTCTTGTATCCAGAAGTATATTGGATTTTTTGGGAGTAGTTGGTACGAAAGGTTGCCCATGCCTGCACTCTGTCTGCATGGGGTGCAATTCAGAGGCTTCAGTAAGGTTGAGAGTATTCAGCCGGTTTTTGTAGAAGTTTGTGGATTGCATCCATCTCTATGACAGTGTGGATGCGGGTGGGGGTAATAACGTTTGGCTATAAAGGAAAATAACGTGAGTATTGCTCCAAAAGCATTTGCAAAATCCTTCCAGTTCGGTGATCAAACCGTAACTCTGGAAACCGGGCGTATAGCCCGTCAGGCATCCGGTGCTGTTCTGGCATCTATGGGTGAATTACAGGTTCTGGCAACCGTTGTTGGTGCTAAAAGCGCACGTCCGGGTCAGGATTTTTTCCCATTATCGGTTCATTATCAGGAAAAGGTGTATGCTGCTGGTAAGATTCCTGGTGGCTTTTTGAAGCGTGAAGGGAAGGCCAGTGAGAAAGAAACGCTGACCTCCCGTTTGATTGATCGACCTATCCGTCCTCTGTTTCCGAAAGGTTTCATGAATGAGGTTCAGGTGATCATCACAGTAATGTCTGTTGATAAGAAGAATGATCCGGACATTCTGGGTATGATTGCTACCTTTGCAGCACTGTCTATCTCCGGCATACCTTTTGCCGGCCCGGTGGGTGCTGCCCGTGTTGGCTTCACTGAAGATGAGGGTTATATTCTGAACCCCTCTTTCGAGCAGTTGAAAAAATCTGAGCTGGACATGGTGGTTGCCGGTACTCATGATGCGGTACTGATGGTTGAATCAGAAGCCCAGGAGCTTACCGAAGACGAAATGCTGGGTGCGGTTCTTTTTGCTCAGCAGGAATATCAGGTAGCTATTCAGGCTATTCAAGAGTTTGCTGCTGAAGTTGGCAAGCCTGTCTGGGACTGGCAGCCTGAGGCTGAAAAAACAGTTGTTAAAGAAGCGGTTGCTGCTGCGTTTGAGCAGAAAATTCGTGATGCTTATGCCGTTACCATTAAGCAGGATCGCACCAACACCCTGTCAGCCCTTCGTGCTGAAGCTGAAGCAATGCTGGTTGGTGAAGAAGAAGGTAAGTTTGATGCTGATGATGTTCAGACTTACTTCAGCAAGTTGGAAAAGTCTGTCGTTCGCGGCAATATTATTAGTGGTCAGCCACGGATTGATGGTCGTGACACCAAAACAGTTCGCCCAATTAGTGTAGAAGTTGGTCTTTTGAAAAAGACCCATGGTTCTGCTCTGTTCACCCGTGGTGAAACTCAGGCCATCGTTACAACGACTCTCGGTACTGCCCGTGATGCGCAGTTTATTGATGCGCTCGAAGGCGAAAGTCGTGATCCTTTCATGCTGCACTATAACTTCCCTCCATTCTCTGTGGGTGAGTGCGGTCGCATGGGTCCTCCGGGGCGCCGTGAAATTGGTCATGGCCGTCTGGCTCGTCGTGGCATTCAGGCTGTTCTGCCGACTGATGAAGAGTTTCCATACACCATTCGAGTGGTTTCTGAAATCACTGAGTCCAATGGCTCCAGCTCAATGGCGTCTGTCTGTGGTTCTTCACTGGCGTTGATGGATGCGGGTGTGCCTTTAAAAGCGCCAGTGGCTGGTATTGCCATGGGTCTGGTTAAGGAAGGGGAGCGCTTTGCCGTTCTGACCGATATTCTGGGTGATGAAGATCATCTTGGTGATATGGACTTCAAGGTAGCGGGTACTGCTCATGGTGTGACTGCTCTGCAGATGGATATCAAGATTGCCGGTATCACAGAAGAGATCATGGATATTGCTCTGAATCAGGCTTTGCAGGCTCGTCTGCATATTCTGGCGGAGATGAATAAGGTGATTGCCACTTCTCGCAGTGAGTTATCACCTAATGCACCAATGACCATGACTGTGAAGATCGATCAGGACAAAATCCGTGATGTTATTGGTAAGGGTGGTGCGACCATTCGTGCTATATGTGAAGATACCGGTGCGTCTGTAGATATTGCTGATGATGGCACGGTTAAGATTTATGCGGAAACGCGTGAAGCCTGTCAGGCGGCTTATGATCGTGTCTATGGTGTAACGGCTGAAGCTGAGATTGGTAAGATCTATGAAGGGGTTGTTACTCGAATTGTAGAGTTTGGTGCCTTCGTAAATATTTTGCCTGGTCAGGACGGTCTGGTGCATATTTCCCAGATTGCGGATCACCGTGTTGAGAATGTTGCTGACTACGTTAAGATGGGTCAGAAGCTTGAAGTTGTCGTTATGGATCTTGACAACCGTGGTCGTATCAAGCTGAGTATGAAGGAAGTTGCTCGTATTAAAGAACAGCAGGCTGCTGCTGTTTCTGAGTAAGAGCGAATAAGGGCTTTAGAATCGCAAAGATGCTAGGAGAAAAAGATTTTTGCTTTTTCCTTTGTGTCTTTGTGGTTAAAGCGATGTCCTTTAGGGCATAAAAAAAGCACCTTTCGGTGCTTTTTTTATGCCTGATGATTACTCATCAAGGAAGCTTCGGAGGTGGTCGGATCGAGTAGGATGGCGCAATTTTCTCAGGGCCTTCGCTTCAATCTGACGGATACGCTCACGGGTAACATCGAACTGCTTACCTACCTCTTCCAGGGTATGGTCAGTGTTCATATCGATACCAAAGCGCATTCTTAATACCTTGGCTTCACGGGCAGTCAAACCGGCCAGAACTGTCCGGGTAGATTCTCTAAGGCCTTCGCCAGTTGCGCGGTCAATTGGAGACTGCATAGTGGCGTCTTCAATGAAGTCACCCAGGTGTGAGTCTTCGTCATCACCGATGGGGGTTTCCATTGAGATTGGCTCTTTGGAAATTTTCAGTACCTTGCGGATTTTATCTTCTGGCATTTCCATGCGGATAGCCAGCTCTTCCGGCGTAGGTTCGCGTCCCATCTCCTGCAGCATTTGTCTGGAGATCCGGTTCAGCTTGTTGATGGTTTCAATCATGTGAACCGGTATACGGATAGTGCGAGCCTGGTCTGCAATGGAGCGGGTAATTGCCTGACGAATCCACCATGTAGCATAAGTTGAGAACTTGTAACCGCGACGGTACTCAAACTTGTCCACAGCCTTCATTAGGCCGATATTGCCTTCCTGGATCAGATCAAGGAATTGCAGGCCCCGGTTGGTGTATTTCTTGGCAATGGAAATAACCAGACGAAGGTTGGCTTCTACCATCTCTTTTTTGGCGCGGCGTGCACGAGCTTCGCCGAGAGACATCTTGCGATTGATGTCTTTTATCTGAACCAGGGAGAGACCAAACTCTTTTTCAATGTTGGTCAGTTTCTTCTGGGCACGAATGATCTCGTCACGATAATTCTGAAGGGCTTCAACGTAAACACCACTGCCGCTGGCGAGCTCGTCGATCCATTCAAGATTGGTCTCGTTACCTGGGAATGCCTTCAGGAAAATTTTACGTGGCATTTTTGATTTACGAACACACAGTTGCATAACAGAGCGTTCGTTGTCGCGAATACGCTCGACTGCATTGCGGATTCTGAAAACCAGCATGTCGAAGAGGCGCGGAACCAGTTTCAGTGGCATAAAGGCTTCAGCCAGTTCAGTCAGGGCGGTCTGACTGTTTTCACGGCCATGACTGGCGATGATTGCTGTAGTCTTTTCTAGGGCTTCTCTCAGAAGAGTGAAGCGCTCTTTGGCTTCTTCAGGATCAAGGCCGCTATCGACTTCGTCCTCTTCACTATCTTCATCATCATCGATGTCTTCATCGATCGCTACCTCTTCGATGGTGGGCGGCACGATAGGGGTATCATCATCGGGGTCAATATAGCCGCTGATGATATCCGTCAGACGTCCTTCTTCTTCAGTAAGACGATCGTACTCATCGAGAACAATCTGCGCTGAGCCCGGGAATTGAGCCAGCGCAGACATGACTTCACGCCAGCCTTCCTCGATGCGCTTGGCAATCTGAATCTCGCCTTCACGGGTTAATAGCTCTACCGTACCCATTTCGCGCATATACATGCGCACTGGGTCAGTAGTTCTGCCAGCCTCCTGCTCAACAGCGGCGAGTGCCGCAGCCGCTTCTTCAGCAGCGGCTTCATCAGTGTCGGCTTCAGCCATGAGCAGGGTGTCAGCATCTGGAGCGGTCTCATAGACGCTGATACCCATGTCATTGATCATGCGGATAATATCTTCCACCTGATCAGGATCGGAAATATCTTCCGGAAGATGGTCATTAACCTCCGCGTAAGTCAGGTACCCCTGTTCCTTACCACGGGCGATAAGCTCTTTTAATCTGGATTGTTGTTGCGAATTAGCTGACATATCAACCCTTTAACAGCGGATATTGACGAACCGGACAAAAAAACGTAAGCAGGCAATTATAGCTCATAAACTGGGTATAGTACCACAGGGCAGTGGCCCGACTTAGTTGGATGAGGTACCGGAATGCATTCCATGACGCGGGTTACCTTTCCTTGGTATTTTCAGACCGGGTTTGAATTAGAAATGTGGCCAATAATGCAGTTCCACGGGACACAGTGAAACTCAAGTATACCTAATATTTTTTGTTGTGCAGTTATTTTTTTTGTGCATCACTGTTTACTCCCAGCTTTTGTCGTCTTAGTTGCTCCTGTAGTTCACGAAATTGCCTTCGAAGATCTTCGTCCAGCTGTCCTGGTTTCTTGTTCTGAAGACTTTGCAGAAGGTTTTTATATTGATTCTGCTGGAGGTCTAGGTCTACCTTTTTGCGAATGCTGGCCAATGTTTCCAGAAACTCATCCCGATGGGCTGTAGTGCCGTGATCCAAAGCAGCCAGGGCCTGCAGGCGTTCACCTTTTTCGGTGCCATACCATTGGGCAATCAGAGTGCTGGTTTTCAGTGATGGATTTTGTTTGAGTATTTTCAAAAGGTCGATCAGTAATCGACTATCGCTGTCGTTTTCCAGTTGTAGCTCATCGAATGGCTCTAGTGTTTCCTGGGCGAACTCTGGATTACAAAGTAGCTGTCGTATGGCATAACCAGAGGTTGCCAGCTTCGCCGAGTTGCGAGCAATGGTCGGCGCAATATGGCGTTGCTGTTGTCCTGATGTGCACTGTGGATCGCTGTAGCCAGCATCATGAGGTGGGTAAGGCTCATAATGCCCACTATGGGAGATTTCTCCATAGTTGTTTGATGAATCGTAATGCTCTGATTCTGGCTGCCGAGTAGTGGCAGGCTGCTCTTTGGTACGAATGCTCTCCTGAAAGTGAGCTTCCAGGTAGTGAGTATCCAGCCCTGTATGGTCCGATAGCTTTTTCAGGAGGAGTTGGCGGAAAAGGCCTTCTGGTAACTTGTCGATGTAAGGCTGTGCCAGTTTGGCAAGGCGGGCACGGCCATCCATAGTGCTCAGGTCCAGATCTGCTTCCAGCTCTCTGAATAGTAGGTTGTCCAGGCTGATGGCCTGTTTTTTAATACGCTCGATAAAGTGCTCGGCCCCTTCCTGGCGCACCATGCTATCTGGGTCTTCTCCCTGGGGGAGGAATAGGAAACGAGCCTGGCGGCCATCCTGCATATTTGGGAGGGTAGACTCCAGGGCTCGCCATGCAGCCCTCCGGCCAGCATCGTCGCCGTCAAAACAGAAAACCACCTCGGGAACGACTTTAAACAACCTCAGCATATGGTCAGGGGTCGTTGCAGTTCCTAATGTCGCCACTGCGTTCGTGATGCCCTGTTGTGAAAGGGCGACGACATCCATATAGCCTTCGACCACTAGAATTCGACTCAGCTTACGGTTCGCTTGTCGAGCTTCAAAGAGGCCATAGAGCTCTTTCCCTTTATGGAAAATGGGAGACTCAGGGGAGTTGAGGTATTTGGGCTTTTCATCTCCCAGGACGCGGCCACCAAAGGCTATGTAGCGACCTCTGCTATCCCGGATGGGGAAGATAATGCGATCGCGGAAGCGGTCATATATTGTGTTGCGGTCTTCGTTTTTGACCAGCATTCCTGTGCTGATCAGCTGCTGTTCTTTTTCTGGCGATGTGGCCAGTTCTTTTTTCAGGTTGTCCCAGCCCGGTGGTGCAAAACCGATAGCAAAGTGCTTGCAGGTCTGCTGATCAAGGCCTCGGCTTTTCAGGTATTGAGATGCTCGTGGCGATTGCTCGTGCTGCTTTAACTGACGGCTGTAAAAATCAACCGATCGATCCATCAGGTTGTAGAGTTCGCTGTGATCCGGGCCGCGTTGCTTTTGTGAGTTTTCTTCCCTGGGGACTTCAAGCCCCAGTTGCCCGGCCAGTGTGTCTATGGCTTCCGGAAAATCCAGATGGTCGTGATCCATGACGAAGCCGAGTGCATTGCCGCTGGCTCCACAGCCAAAGCAGTAATAAAACTGTTTGTCCGGGCTGACCGTAAGGGATGGTGTTTTCTCTTTGTGAAAAGGACAGCAGGCGGAGTAGTTGCGGCCAGTTTTTTTCAGCTTAACCCTATGATCGATGACATCAACAATATCAATGCGGGTGAGCAGGTCATCAATAAAATATTGAGGAATCCGTCCGGCCATAATAAAGTGCTGCGCCTGAAACAGAATGCGATTAATGAATTGAGTTTATCACCCGTCTGGGTGAGTGTCAGCCTAATCGGGATTTAACAATTTTGCTGATGGATGACATGTCAGCCCGGCCTTGAGCCTGTGGTTTGACAATGCCCATCACTTTGCCCATGTCGGCCATGCTGGATGCGCCGGTGCTTGTAATGGCAAGGTCGACCAGTTCAGTGATTTCGGATTCAGAAAACGGTGTGGGGAGGAAGTCGGCAAGAACGTTAAGCTCCAGCTTTTCCTGGTCAGCTAGATCCGTGCGTCCGGCAGACTCGAACTGTTCAATGGCATCGCGACGTTGCTTTACCATTTTGTCCAGTACTGCCAGGGCACGTTGATCGTCTAATGATTTTTCATCGATCTCAATTCGCTTCAGTTCGGCCAGAGCCAAACGGATAGTACCCAGTCGTGACTTATCGCGATTGCGCATGGCTTCCTTCATGGCTTCTGTCAGTTGGTCCCTGACAATGCAATCACTCATGACACGTTCCTTTATTCGCTTAAATGGGGCTGAAGCTTATTCAGGCCAAAGAGTAAATCATACGATTGATTCAATAGACCGTGAAGTCAATGGATCAATACAGACGCTCACGACGACGCTGCTCGCGCTGCAGTTTTTTAAGATGACGCTTAACAGCAGCAGCGGCCTTGCGCTTGCGAACGGTAGTTGGCTTCTCGTAGTGTTCACGACGACGAACTTCAGCCAGGATACCAGCTTTTTCACAAGAGCGCTTGAAACGGCGCAGAGCTACGTCAAACGGTTCATTCTCTTTAACTTTAACAGCAGGCATGCAGAGATCACCTTCCTTTTAATAACAAATTGTTGACCATGAATCCGCCAAAGTCGGTATGACTACAGGCTAAAAAAACTCATGGCTGGATTACAGCCAATGCTGCGCGAATGCGATGATCCGCCCCTGTGATTACTAATTTTCGCTCTATATAAAGACGGTGCTTTACTCAAAGCGGGACGTTAATACTCACTCTAACAAGACAGATTAGTCGCAGTTTTTCAAGGGCGAGAATTTTAAAGCTTATTCAACAAAAATGCAAAAAACGCCAGCTTGACGTATGATTCTGTTCCCTGAAATAAAGAGACCGCCTGAAAAGTCATGTGACTACTTCTAACGTGTCAAATGGGGCTAAAAAATCGCTTTTGTTCGTTAAATAGAACCACTATTCTCCTCACAAAAGCGATTTTTTACCTTTCATTTTCCACGCACTCGCTACGCACAGCCTTTTCAGGCTGTCTCTAAGTGCTCAATGAACCAGAAAATGGTGGGTGCTTACCCCAGATATTTCTTGCACAGGTTTGTTAAATGATTGTTCTCGGGATAGAAACTTCCTGCGATGAAACCGGTATTGCCCTCTATGACAGCCAGAAAGGCCTGCTGAGTGATGCCCTATTTAGCCAGATTGATATGCACATCGATTACGGTGGCGTAGTACCTGAACTGGCATCCAGGGATCATATCCAGAGAGTTCTGCCCCTGATCAATGAAGTATTGGATCAGGCGGGTATCAGCAAGGAACAGATCGATGCTGTTGCCTACACCCGTGGCCCCGGGCTGGTTGGGGCCTTGATGGTTGGTGCCTGTATTGGTAAGGCGCTGGCCTGGGCCTGGGGTGTACCATCCGTCGGGGTTCATCACATGGAAGGCCATTTGCTGGCCCCTATGCTGGAAAAAACGCCTGTAGACTTTCCTTTTGTTGCTCTGCTGGTATCCGGTGGCCACACCCAGTTGGTGCAGGTGGATGGTATTGGTCGATATATTCTGCTGGGTGAGTCTGTGGATGATGCCGCAGGTGAAGCGTTCGATAAAGTTGCCACCATGCTGGGGCTGGACTACCCCGGTGGTCCTGCTATTGCGCGGCTGGCTGAACAAGGTCAGGAAGGACGATTTCGTTTTCCACGGCCGATGACGGATCGCCCTGGTCTGGATTTCAGTTTCAGTGGTTTGAAAACGTTTACCCTCAATACCGTTGCAAAGTGCAGGCAAGAAGTGGGAGTCACTGAGCTGGTTGAGCAGGACCGTGCTGATATCGCCAGGGCATTTGAAGAGGCTGTTGTAGCAACGCTGACCATCAAGTGCCGCCGGGCACTGCAGCAGACCGGTATGAAGCAGCTGATTATTGCCGGTGGTGTGAGTGCCAATAAATCACTGAGGGCAGCACTGGAAGCCATGGTTGAGAAAGAGGGGGCCGTATTACGCTATGCTCGCCCTCAGTTCTGTACTGATAATGGGGCTATGATTGCTTACGCGGGTTGCCAGCGATTGTTAGCAGGGCAAAGTGATGGTCCGGAAGTGGTGCCAGTACCCCGCTGGCCAATGGAGCAGCTTGAGCCTGTCAGTTAAGTTCACAAGAATACATCATGATGCACAGGTCAGATATTCCCGCTGAGTGTGGGAATAATAGATACGATGGATTCAGAACGGCAAAGCCTTTATGTTTCCGTGTCTTTGAGGTTAAAGAATAATGAGCCATGCCCCATGGATAAAGTCCGAATAGAAAACATTGAAACTCAAGCCGTTATTGGTGTTTATGAGTTCGAGCACGAAGCGCCACAGCCATTAGTACTGGATCTGGAGCTGACAACTGATTTTACCCGTGCGTTTACCAGTGACGAGTTACAGGATGCCCTTGATTACGATGCCATTACCCAGCGAGTGAGGGCATTTTGTGAAGCGTCACGGTATCAGCTGATTGAGGCGCTGGCAGGGGGAATCATTACTCTGGTGATGAAACATTATTTTGTGGATAAAGTGGCCGTAACCATTCGAAAGCCGAAGGCTTTGACAAATGCTCTGGCTACTGTCTGGTGTGAGCGAACCCGCGCGCAGATAATGGGGCAGGAATAGTTAACATTGACAGTCTATGTTCTTGGTATTGGTTCCAATGTGAATGCTGAGTATCAGTGCCATCAGATGATCGCCGCACTGGAGCAGCAATTTGGTCAGGTCAGAGTCAGTGAGCTGGTGATGACCCAAGCCATAGGTGTTGAAGCTCCGGACTATATGAACGGGGTTGTCTGCTTTGAGTCAGATATTCATGCTGAAGCATTGCAGCGGTGGTGCAAGGCGCTTGAAAGACAACTGGGAAGAGAGCGAAGCCAGAGTCTCTGTGCTGCTGATATTGATCTTTTGCTGTCTTTTGATTGCACTGAAGGTCAGCCGACAGAAGATAGTGTAAACCAGATAAAGGAGCCCTGGTTTCGGCCTTTAGTCGTTGGCTTGCTTATGCAATGAAATCTGAATGAATTGGACTTCCGATATCCTTGCGATTCTTCAGGAAAAAAACACAAAAAAAGGCCGTCTTGAAAAGGCGGCCAGAGTATTTCAGGGGGTTAGCCTGATAAAGTAGGGCTATAAACCGGTGTTATTTAAAGCCAGATTCGCTCTATCTCGATAACTGTGCTTTTGACTATATTAGCGAGACACTCTGCAACTCGCCAGTTTCAAGCTCTTCATCGAAGGAGATCAAGTCAACCATAGCATCTCTGTTCTCCTCCTCAGTCAATTCTGGCTTTTTGACAGCAAGCTTGAACTTATCGTAACCCTCATGCTTACCGTTGACATAACTAGGCTTAACAACCCAGTGATTATTAAGCTGGCCAGCAGCTGCTTCCCAGTCCACGACATTGCCTTTGCTATCTTTCAGGATTTTGCTATCTTCGCCTTTAACCGCCACATAGCTATCATATGGGCGCTGTTCTGGATTTGTCTTACTCCACCTCTCGCCTTTCTGGTCTTTGTAAGGAACAGGGTTTGGCATTTTCCTGCCGTTGTAGGTCGGAATTGTCTTCTGATCCCACGGTCTTTCAAAATGGGTCATTTGGCTGGATTTGGCTTTATCTATACCGGTGATTTTACCATCCGCATTCCTTGTATAGATGTCCAGGATGTTGCCCTTTTCATCTTTGGCAACAGGCGCCTTCCAGTCCTTAGTGTTCAGGCGGTCACGGTTTTGCCGATCGGCAATGTCTTCAGCCCTCTTTTTTTGATAAACAGGGACGGTGACCTCAAGAGCGTTAATTTCTTCATGAACAGCCCAGAGTTCACATTCTTTTGAATAGATTGCCAAGTTACGCTTAATGATATTGATCTCTCTGTTCAGCTCATCAATGTCAGCTCTGATTAATTGCGTTTCAGGATGATTATTCCCTTCAGTTTTCCATTTGGCCAAATTTACCTGTTGTTCCTGACGGGACTTTTGGCGCGTCTTCAACCTGTCTTCAACTTGGGCCTTATGGTCAGCATTGAGAATGACAAACTCTAGATCCATTGGGTCAGCATTAGGATGAGCTTCCTTGAGTTCAGCTCTCATCCTGATCAGCTCATTAATCAGGTCTGCTCTTTTTGCCTTAACGTTTGATAAATACACTGAGCTTTCGTTTCTGAAGGCTTGGATCAGTCTTTCATCTGTACACTTGAATACAGGAGGCTTGGCGGTCAGTACAGGCGCTGCTGGAGCAGACACGCCTTTCTTCTCGGCCTTATTAACAGCTTTGGCATGTTCTGCCATTGCTTTAGCGTGAGCTTCTACTGCCTTATTGTACTCATCCAACTGCTTTCTGAACTCTGGGTTTGAATCATTACCCAGTCTTTTGGCAACGTCGGCTTTGTCTGCATCCAGAACCTGATCTGTAGCTTTGAGTACAGTATGAGTCCTGTATTGCTTTTCACCTGTCTCTGGGTCCACGCCAACTTGTTTCAACAGCGCGAGGCTGCCATCTGCAAGCTTGGTGTTAAACTCTTCATTAGCATCAGTATGTGGCTTGTGTAACTCTACTCTTTTCTCAACATCTTTGGCTTTAACACCATACTTGGCAGCCAGTCTTGTGTACATGAGATCTGTGGTAGTTTTATCATATTGAGCCCGAGCCAGATCGATACACTCCTTGTCCAATGCATGATCATTAGCCTGCTTACGCTCATGGGCAGCTTTGTTCGCCTCGGCTTCCAGACCCATCTTCCGCGCTTCAAACTTGGCAGGTTGGAATAAATAGAGGAATCCTACGTAAATCGGGGTGATGACGAAGTTTTTCAGTGGTTTCCATACCAGGAAATCAATGACTTTAGCCGCGAATTTAAACGGTGCAGCAATGTATGAACCAATGGTTTTTAATGTAGCAACAAAGCGCTCTTTCCAGTTAGGCTTGTGGAATTCAACAACTGTTTTTTCTGTCTTCTTAGTATCTGCCGCAGGCGTATTAGCGTCAGTGGTTGCTGTAGTTACAGTCTGACCATTAGCTGTGGCTTTTGCAGCAATACGATCTTTAAGAAATGGAGCTGGGTCAGTTTGGGTTTCTTGATCTACACGCTGAGTAGTCTGTGAAGCAAGAGTTACCCTTTTATTGTTCACAGTAACAGGCGGTTGTTGTGAATATGGGTCAACTTGTGAAAAAGTCTGGAAAGGATACGATGTACTAACCGTAGTTGTCCATAATGTGTCTGGAGTTTTGTGATCCATGTTATATGTCCTGATTCAGTTTGGTTGTGTTTATGATTTCATTGCATCAATTGTTATTGACTGAACGGTTGGACATTTTATTTGGAGTTTTGTTCCAGTTTGATATTAATTAATGAAATACCAGCGTTCCAATGTATCTTGGAAAAGCATTAAGAGCCTTGAATAAAGTTCAATTGCTCTTAATATTATGATTTTAAATAACAAATTTATTTTTTCTGGTGGATTTTTGATTCAATCCATTGGAGTCTGTTCTTTCTTACCGCTTCGCCGATTGCCTTTCCTTTAATGTTATTAGAGATGATATCTCTGGCTTTAATTGCTAAACAATCATTTAAGAGTTCAATGATTTGGTTTTTTTTCAGATCGATCGTTTCAAAGCTGAACGAAAGAATCGCTAAAAGGCAGGTGAAGCGTTCTGGACGCCGCAGTGCATCGACTGCTTCAAACAGGGACATCAGGGACTCGGCGTCTGGGTTTCGGAAAATAGAAATAACCCTGTCAGAGTGCTCTGTTACCAGAAGTGCCATGTCTCCATATTCTGCCGGTAGTCGCAGCTTGGATATAATTGCTTGAATATTAAGAGTACTATTGGTTTTTGTGGTTTCAGCTTGTGGCAAAAGGGGAGTGAACAGGCAACCAAACCTGATCAGGGCTGTGCTGTTTACCTGAGCGGCCAGATTAAGGTGTTGTAAAGTCTGGCTATGGATAAAGGGCCTGAATTCAGGCAGTACGGCTTGAAGAGCGCCACAGCTTTCCAGAGTTTCAAAGTAGACGGAAGGGGTGAGTTCCATCAGTGCGGTCGATGTCTCCTGCCAGACTCTTTCCGGTACCAGGTGAGATGCTTCACCGCTCTTGACCATGTTTTTCATCAATTCAAATGTTTCTTCAGCAACATGAAAGCCAAGTGGAGCGAGCCTTGCTGCAAATCGGGCGACCCTGAGAATTCGCAGTGGATCTTCCTGAAAAGCGGGAGATACATGGCGTAAATGACGGTTTTTCAGATCCTCCTGACCACCGTATGGGTCAATGATGCTACCAGACTGATCTTCCGCCATGGCATTGATGGTTAAATCTCGTCTCAGCAAGTCTTCTTCCAACGATATATCGCTGGAAGTATAAAAACTAAAGCCCGCATAACCATGACCGGTCTTACGTTCTGTTCGGGCAAGGGCATATTCTTCTTTGGTTTCAGGGTGAAGGAATACCGGAAAATCTCGCCCAACAGGTTGATAACCCTGGTTTTTCATCTGCTCCGGGGTGGCACCAACAACAACCCAGTCATTGTCTTTAACCGGCAAGCCCAATAATTTGTCTCTAACTGCACCACCTACCCTATAAATTTGCATAAATGAAGACTATTCCAGATATAAAAGAAGTAAGAGACGTTTTTTATAGCAAAACGTGGGAGTTTTTTCTCTATATGGAATTTTATTTTCTATGTGGCTTCATAAGGGGGTAGTTTTTCTAAATAAGGTGAGAGGAAGGAATATTTTGGAATACTTTTCTCTTCTGAAAGGAATAAAGTACTCATTAACAGATTATCGGGTATAGAGAAAGTGCGAAAGCACTCATGACTCTGATGAGGTTTTTTTTCCTGCCCGATACATTCATATGGATGTATTTTAGCCCTGAAGGGAGGGTAAGGTTATGAGTTGTCATCAGTGGGTTAACGAAGCCATTGGCAAAATTGAAGCCGATTTTCAGCGCAGTGCCGACACGCACCTGATACGGTTGGAGTTTCCCAGGCTAAATGGGATCGACTTATACCTCAAGGATGAAAGTACACACCCCACTGGTAGCCTGAAGCATCGTCTGGCTCGATCATTATTTCTCTACGCTATCTGTAATGGTTGGGTCAATGAACATACAACGATTATTGAATCCTCTTCAGGAAGTACTGCTGTTTCTGAAGCTTACTTTGCCCGGCTATTGGGGTTGCCATTTATCGCAGTGATGCCCAGGTCTACATCGACCCGAAAGATACGACAGATTGAGTTTTATGGTGGGCAGTGCCATCTGGTCAATTGTTCCAGTGAGATTTATGCAGAGTCCCAGCGGCTGGCCAAAGAGCTGAATGGGCACTATATGGATCAGTTTACTTATGCTGAGCGAGCGACAGATTGGCGAGGTAACAACAATATTGCGGATTCCATTTTTCGGCAGATGCAGGCTGAACAACATCCTGTGCCAAGCTGGATTGTGATGAGCCCGTGAACCGGCGGTACGTCTGCCACCATTGGACGATACATTCGATATCAGAAGCTGGATACCAAGCTATGTGTTGTAGATCCTGATCATTCCGTGTTTATGGACTATTACCTCAGTGGTGACAATAGTCTGACCATTGATCAGGGGTCTCGTATAGAGGGTATTGGTCGTCCAAGAGTTGAGCCGTCGTTTATTCCCGGAGTAGTTGATGATATGCGTCGCGTACCTGATGCGGCGGCTATTGCAACCATTCATTGGCTTGAAACGGTTCTTGGTCGAAAGGCTGGCCCAAGCACAGGGACGAACCTTTATGGTGTTCTACAAATCGCTACAGAGATGCAATCCAACGGGAAGGAGGGATCTATTGTAACTCTGCTGTGTGACTCTGGTTACCGTTACCTTGATACTTGCTATAACCCTGACTGGGTTGCAGCTCAAGTAGGAGATATCCAGCCATGGTTAGATGAACTCTCGCAGCTGACCGTAGAAGTGAAATCATAGATACAGAATTAGTTACTGATTAAGCAATAATTGATTACCCATCGGTATGATAGAAAACGTAGTGCAAAGCATTCTCGTACTTTACTTATGTAGATAGTACAGGTTTATGAATAAAAAGCGGCCGCAAACTAGCGACCGCAGGATATAAAATAAACTTTAGTATAAAGTTCACGGGGTTGATATCAAGCGTCAGCATTCCTGCCCATACCTAAACGGTTCATCATCTCTGTTAGTTTAGTTTGCTGCTTTTCAGATTGGAACTGTCTCAAGGCGTTGTTGAGCTCGGGGCTTGCTGTTGTTGCGAATCTACTCCTGACATCTCTGTCGTAGCTGATAGTTGTTGATTCTGCGCAAGAAAGTTACTCATCTCGCTTTGAAGCGGTTCAATCTGCTCACGAAGTTGCCTGGCAGTTTCGTTAAGCACATTCTGTACTACTCTATCTGCGTTTGAGACAGCTGCGGAAGTAGTCGTTGTGGGTGGGTTTTGTCCTTGTAACGCTCGATTTAAATTTCCAAGCATAGTTTTAGTTTCATTCACTAGGGCATGATTTGCCTGGTATTGCTGGCCGTCTTGTATCGGTGGTTGCTGGAATTGCTGACCGTATTGTATCGGTGGTTGCTGGAATTGCTGGCCGTCTTGTATCGGTGGTTGCTGGAATTGCTGACCGCCTTGCATCTGTGGCTGGAATTCCGGCATTACACGCTGTTGGTAAAGCGAGAGGTGAGGAGAGGCAAGTCCTTGAGTCTGTTGCTGCTGTTGCTCGCCTTGAGCTTGCTGCGGCTGGTTTTGAGCAGCCTGTGGAGTTGCATTTCTTTCATTGACGTTTTGATTACTCAACATGTTACCCAAATTCAGACCATGCCAAGTACTACTTTTATTATCACTTGTGGTTGTGGCGGGTTGAGTGCCTGGCTGTTCCGAATCCGGAGTGGCTGTCCGTTCCGGAGTGGGTTCCGGAGTGGCTGTCCGTTCCGGAGTGGCTGTTGTCCCTTCCGGAGTGGCTGTCCCTTCCGGAGTGGCTGTCCGTTCCGGAGTGGCTGTCCGTTCCGGAGTGGCTGTCCCTTCCGGAGTGGCTGTCCCTTCCGGAGTGGCTGTCTCTTCCGGAGTGGCTGTCCCTTCCGGAGTGGCTGTCCCTTCCGGAGTGGCTGTCTCTTCCGGAGTGGCTGTCCCTTCCGGAGTGGCTGTCTGAGCTTGAGTGCCTGGCTGAGCTTGATTTCTTTCACCGACGTTTTGATTACTCAACATGTTACCCAAATTCAGACCATGCCAAGTACTACTTTTATTATCACTTGTGGTTGTGGCGGGTTGAGTGCCTGGCTGTTCCGAATCCGGAGTGGCTGTCCCTTCGGGAGTGGCTGTCCCTTCGGGAGTGGCTGTCCCTTCGGGAGTGGCTGTCCCTTCCGGAGTGGCTGTCTGAGCTTGAGTGCCTGGCTGAGCTTGATTTCTTTCACCGACGTTTTGATTACTAAACATGTTACTGAAATTCAGGCCAAACCAACTACTGCTTTTATTTTCACTTTGGGTTGTGGCTGGTTGTGCCTCAGTGTTGCCTGTTGACTGAGTATTTGTTTGCTGGGGCTGCCCTTGCACATAAGTCTGGGGCTCGGTTGTTGCAACGTTTTGCTGAAGTGGGCTATGACAATGAGGTTCTGTGTTTTGTTGCATTCCCTGATTCGTCTGTGGCTGAGCCCCCGGGTTTTGGGTGACAGTACTCTGATTGTACTGCCCCTGTTGTAGTTGTTGGGGCTGCTGGAGCTGGCCACTCTGCAAGCTAGGGCTAAACGCCGCTACCGACTGTTGTGGAATTGAAGGAAAGCTCATTATTGAATCCTTATTAAATGATGAACGAATTTAGATTTAAAATTGTAATTGATCTCATTTTTGCCGAGATGGCGACAACATTCGACAGGCAGTGAAGTTATTGGTTCTATATCAATTAGTAATTATTTTTTTACACATATATAGTGTTTTTTTTCGGGTTTGTTTTCTTCTGGATATTTATTTTGTGAGATTTTTCTCACTGTTGATTATAGGACAAGTGACTTCTTTATACTGGCCTGTCACTGTTTTTGTTTTAGAAAAATATCATTTTTATGGGCTGGTATTTTCTGAGCTTTTGTTCAATTATCGATTTTTCCTGTTCATTTAATGTGTGAAAGTATTTAAATATATTATGGCTTATTTCTGTTAATAAAAATGCTGGATGTCCAATTAATACCAATTGCCTTTTCTAACTACTGTATAACTGCCCACTGGCGAGAGCATAAACTGAATAGACGTCCAGCTTCGCCGCATAGATTGTTCCAGGCATATCTGA
>OODV01000318.1 GCA_900299555.1 uncultured Endozoicomonas sp. | reverse complement strand
ACTGCTTCGCATGGAACAATCTATGCGGCGAAGCTGGACGTCTATTCAGTTTATGCTCTCGCCAGTGGGCAGTTATACAGTAGTTAGAAAAGGCAATTGGTATTACTTCCAGATCAGTTTTCTAATACTGTTTACGTACTTTGAGTGTCTGGATGGACGCAGGGGGCATGAAGCAATCAAGTCTGAAAGCTCATTTTCAAACCCTTCATTGGCTTTCAGTTCCAGAAGATAGTAATGACCTAGTGATTGTGGTTTGGCGATATTGAGTCGGTCACTGTATCGCTGGTCAAAAACTTCAATCTCACTATCAATGGTCGCTCTGATTTTCTCACAGGCAGAAATGAAATATTCCCGCTGATAGCGACAGATCAGTATGGGCATGATGCCATTACCCAGATATATCTGACCTTTGTCAGGCAGTTGCGCATAACAATCATGCAGGGCGGTACGCCAGCTGAAATTTTCTGAAGTAAGGTTAAGAGGAGCTTTAAATAGTATTTTTTTCCCTTTTCCGGACTTTCGCAGTTTGAACTCAAGTTTAGCTGTGCTTGCATTCTGAACGTCACCGTACCACCGTAAACGGACTTTCTTGCGTTCGCTGATGCCGTTGAGGTTTTCTTCATACCTTGCAAGGCCGCAACTGTCGAGGTAAAGGCTGTTAATGGACCTTTGGTTGTATTGCTGCGAAAAGAGCAAAGGGCTTGTTTTTAGCCAGAGAAGTAGCTTTTGCATCTGGGCTGCAGGTATGGGGATCTTGACTTCAAATCTCAGTGGTTCCGTCACTTTGGCTTGTCCGATTTCATTATACCTTTATACAGGGCTTTTACATTGACATTTTTACTATTGATCTCAATCCCATCAAGTAATAATACGCTGCCTTTTTCTACGAGTGCTTTGCTTTTACAGGAGAATTGAAGGCAATGTATATCATTGGCATGGAGTCTGGCAGGCCCAAAAATCCCTTTTTTGGTGTAACTCATGAGGGAGAACTCTTTAATATTCTCAAGCATGACTCTATTAGCAGTTACTTCTGAGCGGTCTTTCGCAACAATAGCAATGTTGCTGTTTGTTACTGTGCTGTCTTCAATGGTCAGGTGACTGTTTTCCCCAGCTGAAATAGCCTTGTCACTGACCAGGTTAAAGTTGCTGTTTTTTACCAGAAAAACCGAGCCACTGGTATCAATGGCATCGCCGCCCGAAACTAATCCAATATTCGTGAAACGGCTCTCATTGACTGTCCCCCTGCAGAAGTCACAGTCAAAACCATCGGATAGCGCGTTCAATATCTCTAAATAGCTAACTTCAATGTTGCTGTTAATGATATTAAGAGCATCTTCTGATGAGTTGTCTTTTATTTTCAGATGGTTTGCAGAAAGCTCCGTATTTACAAAGTAAGTAGCGCCACGGGGTTGCCATAAGCCAAGCTTAGGGCTTTTGGCATGACTCACTCTTAGATGACTGACTTTACTGTTTTTGCGCTGGGTGGTGCCAAAAACTGCTAGCCCAGACCAGTTTCCATGGTTGGGCTGTTTGGTGAATATAACCGGCTTCTGTTCAGTGCCATTGACTTGCAGTTCACCAAAAACCATCAGACCAGCACTTTCTGAGAATTCCAGACGGGTGTCTGGTTGAATACGGACTTCCCAGTTATCTGGAGTAACCAGATAGTCCTCAACCTTCCAGTTGCCTGATTGAATTTCCCAGGAGTCATCGGTTTGCTTGATGAATGGGTATTTAATCAAACCGGTTGATCTATCGGGCCTGGGAATAAAGCTGAGGGGCTCTATATCACCTGGTGGCTGGAACAGAGAGGACATGGCCTGCATTGGTAAGTGAAGATCGCTGCTCAGCTCTCGAAAACCAGAGCAGGGTGGTGTTTGATACTCACTACCTAAACAGTCAGCCTGCTCTTTCATTAACTGGAAGTTATATTGACCAAGAAAGGGGACGCTTGCATGAAGCATTCGGCTGTACTTTTTCTGAATATCCTCAAGCTTTTCAAAGAGAGATCCGGAGTCGATCGCTTTTTTCAGATGTTGCAATGCCTGCTCATAGCTTTTACTGACTTTGGGGTCTGACAGCATTTTTTTACTGATCAGTGAATGTTTACTGGGTTGTTTCATTAACCAGAAGTGCCTGGCGGGTGATACTGCGACATCACTTTGTATTGGTTCAAGTCTTGCTGTGTGAGGGTTGTAATACCAGCGCCAGTTGTTCCATGTCAGTGCATGCCAGGCTCCCCAGATATCTACAGTCGCCAGATATTGTCCCAGTTTTTCGATATCGAAAACGTCACTTGCAGGGCGTTTATCATTGATAAAGTCACTTATCAGTGCAAGGGCAATCAGCCGTTGTCGTGCCATCTCTTCTTTTTTGAGAATCTTTTTTCTTTGAATGATCCTGGGCTTTAATTCCCGCAATCGTTGACCTTGGCTATCGATGCTTTCATCCAGCAGGTCCAGCCGAACGATAAGCCCTTCTGTACGATTATTGGTTGCCAGCAGGTTTTGACCAAAAGCTTGTTCAAGCAGCATTACGCCCCAATCATCACCATTGACCATGACATTAACAGGAAAGTGTTGGGGGGAGAGGATATCAAACCCGGCAATACGCATCGTTTGGCGGAATAACTCAGGACCCTGATGGGAGCGGACATTAGAACTGACCAGCGCAAAGCGGGATGTAGAAAAGATGGCCTTGCCTTTTTTCAGCTCAAGGCGAAGTGACCAGCGATCCTGACCTTTAACATGATCAAGCAGATCACCCTGAAGTCTTAAATCAACGTCATAATTTGACTGTTGAAAATAGAGGATTCCTTTTGCATATTGGCGCGATTCTGGTATCAAGCCATCGGCTAATGCGGTTTGTCGATCATCAACCAGCTTTTGCCACTCTTTGTATTTGATGTCCAGCCTTAACTCCGGAATATCTCGTTCCGCAGTTATCAACTTTGCGGGGGCATCTTTTACATCATGAATAAGCTGCAGAATACGATCTTGAGGGTTGGTATGCAGGGAGCGATAGCCACCCTGAATCAATAATGTTCTTGCTATATCAAGAGACGGAATCAGAAGGATTGTAATGCAGAAGATACCAATCCATATAAACCGCTTCTCGCGTTTAGAGATAATATGAGCTTGACGATCCAGGCGAAGCTTCATTGCTATAGTCCTGAAATATCATTCTGTTCCAGAATGGAAACCTGAACCTGGTGGAACTTTTTATTCAGATCAAAAATTATGGAGTCCAGTTCCTCGGCGGTATGTACATTAATAAAAAATAGCGCGTCTACTTTTGAGTTGGAAAAATCCAGACGACTCAAATCCACTCTTAAAACGTGGTTAGTTAATATATTTTTTAAATCAGAGAGAATGGTTTCTCTTGAGGTGGTTTCTTCAACGGAGTAACTAATGGAAAGAAATAAACCTTGTTCCTGTAATGAGCGAGCCATTCGTTTTTTAGAAACAGCGATCAATATCAGGATAACCGCACATGCCGTAATGGCGGCAAAGGTTTGACCTGCCCCCAGCGCTATTGCCAGACCAATATTCAGGAAGAGATAGACCAGCTCTTCCGGCTCTTTAATAGGGGTTCGAAAGCGTACTATCTGTCTTTCACCACCCCTATCAGGAATAAACCGATTCGTAAGAAATGCCTAAAATTTGGATGATCGTCCACTGCTTTTCCTTCAAACCGACCACATGCTGTTCCTGATTATTGACCGTTAATACATTAATCCCCTGAAAGCAGAAGAAGACCCATCTTGCTGTTGGATTCTGGCAGGGCTTCTTTTTCTGGTTTGGAAACACACGACTCCGCTTTTTCAGTTCGTACCTTATTCTGTGCTGGATAGCAGCATAGACCATCAGGCAGAGTGTCATCACCATCAACAGCGCTTCAATGCGCTCCGGTTTCTTCAGATAGAGTGAAGAGACCAGAAAGTCCGGGCTTTTCAGGAAACGAAAGCC
>OODV01000265.1 GCA_900299555.1 uncultured Endozoicomonas sp. | reverse complement strand
CGAACATTAAGCTCGAAACCCAGAGCAGCATAGACTGCTTGTAGAGTCGGTAATATAAGAGAATTGGCCAGTTCAGAAGTTACACTGGAAATGCTTTATTAATTTCAGAAATAAACTTCTCAAACGTCCGTAATACCTAAGCTCTAAAGCTGAGGAGAGAAGTATTCAGTACGACAAGCTGGTGCTGGCCACCGGATCCTATCCTTTTGTGCCACCAGTGCCCGGTCATGAGCGGGACAACTGTTTTGTGTACCGTACCATTGAAGACCTTGAAGCCATTGCCAGAGCGGCTGGCAGCAGCAGGGTTGGCGCCGTTGTCGGTGGCGGGCTGTTGGGGCTGGAAGCCGCCAAAGCGTTAAAAGATCTTGGCCTTGAAACCCATGTGGTTGAATTTGTACCCCGTTTGATGGCTGTTCAGGTGGATGATGGCGGTGGTGCCATGCTTCGACAGAAGATTGAAGCGCTTGGCGTGCAAATCCATACCGGCAAGAATACCCAGCTGATCACTGATGGCGAGGGCGCAGTCCATCAAATGCAGTTCGCTGATGGTGAGGTGCTGAATACCGATATTGTGCTGTTCTCTGCGGGTATTCGTCCACGGGATGAACTGGCAAAACAGGCAGATCTGGCCATGGGGGAGCGAGGTGGCATTGTTATCAATAATGACTGTCTGACCTCTGATGAATCTATATATGCCATTGGGGAGTGTGCGCTGTGGGAAAACCGGATTTTTGGTCTGGTGGCTCCGGGTTATCAAATGGCCCAGGTAGCAGTTGATCATTTAACCGGTAACGGTAATAGCCAGTTTACCGGCGCAGATATGAGTACCAAGCTAAAACTGATGGGCGTTGATGTGGCCAGTATTGGTGATGCTCATGGCAATACAAAAGGCTCACTGAGCTACCAGTTCATTGACCAGGAAAAACAGGTTTATAAAAAGCTGGTCGTATCCAAAACCAAAAAGAGAGTTCTGGGTGCCGTTCTGGTCGGGGATGCAGACGACTATGGCACGTTACTGCAAATGATGTTGAATGGCATTGTGCCTCCGGCCAATCCTGCTGAGTTGATTTTGCCTCAGAGTGATGGCTCTGCCAGTGCTGGAATGGGGGTGGCGGCACTGCCGGAAACGGCCCAGATCTGTTCCTGCTTCAATGTGAGTAAGGGGGATCTGGTCGGTGCGGTGGCTGGTGGTTGCCAGGATATTGCGGCTCTCAAAGCACAAACCAATTCCGGAACCGGCTGCGGCGGTTGTGCCCAGCTGGTAAAGCAGGTGCTCGACCACGAGCTGACTCAACTGGGTGTTGAAGTCAAAAAAGACATCTGTGAACACTTTCCACATTCAAGGCAGGAGCTGTATCACCTGGTCAGGGTCGGCGAGCTGAAAACGTTCTCCCAGGTGATCGAAAAGCATGGTCGTGGCATGGGCTGCGATATCTGTAAGCCTACCATTGGCTCCATACTGGCTTCCTGCTGGAACGACTACATTCTGAAGAATGATCATGCTCCACTTCAGGATACCAATGATTACTTCCTGGGGAATATGCAGAAGGACGGTACTTACTCCATTGTGCCGCGGGTTCCCGGTGGTGAAATTACCCCGGAGAAGTTGATTGTCATTGGCGAGGTGGCTAAAGACTTTAATCTCTACACCAAAATCACCGGCGGGCAGCGGATCGATCTGTTTGGTGCCCAGGTCAATGAGTTGCCGGCTATCTGGAAGCGATTGGTGGATGCCGGGTTTGAAACCGGGCATGCCTATGGAAAGTCCCTGAGAACGGTTAAATCCTGTGTGGGCAGCACCTGGTGTCGCTACGGCGTTCTGGACAGTACCAGCATGGCCATTGCCATTGAGCACCGTTATCGGGGAGTGCGCTCACCCCACAAAATCAAGATGGCCGTTTCGGGATGTACCCGGGAGTGCGCTGAAGCTCAGAGTAAAGATGTTGGCGTTATTGCTACCGAGAAGGGCTGGAACCTCTATGTGGGTGGTAACGGGGGGATGAAACCCCGGCATGCGGACCTGTTTGCCACCGAGCTTGATGATGAAACGCTGGTGAAATACATCGATCGTTTCCTGATGTTTTATATTCGAACCGCTGACCGTCTCCAGAGAACGTCGGTCTGGCTGGATAACCTCGAAGGCGGTCTGGACTATCTCAAGTCAGTCATTGTGGGTGACAGTCTTGGCATTAATCAGGAGCTGGAAGATGAGATGACCCATCTGGTCGGAACCTATCAGTGTGAATGGAAAACGACGCTGGAGAACCCTGAAAAACTCAAGCGTTTCAGCCACTTTATCAACAGCGACCAGCTGGACAGCAATGTTGTCTTTGTGGATGAGCGGGACCAGATACGGCCCGCAACGGAACAGGAAAAGATTCAGCTGAAGGAGGTGATGTAATGAGCCAGTGGACGACGATCTGTCAGGATGAACAGCTTTCTTCAAACCTTGGTATCTGCGCCCTGGTGGACGGCCATCAGGTGGCGGTATTCCGGGTGAAGGATCAGGTGTTTGCCCTGGAAAATTTTGACCCATTCAGTAATGCCAATGTGATGTCCCGGGGACTTGTGGGTGACCTTAAGGGCCGCCTGGTCGTGGCATCGCCCATCTATAAACAGCACTTTGATTTAGCCAGTGGACAGTGCGTGGAAGATGATGGGGTCAGCTTGAAGGTGTTCCCGGTTCGTTTACATGAGGGTGTCGTACAGGTGATGCCCACCCCGCTGGTCGGACACGTTGCTGAACAGGTTGCCTGATGAGTCATTTTCGAAAGCCGGACGATCGGCAAAAACTAGTGGTCATTGGCAATGGCATGGGCTCGGTCCGGTTTCTTGAACAGCTGTTTGCCAGTGGTCAGTGTCCTTTTCAAGTGACCGTGCTCTCTGAAGAAGATTGTCCGGGTTATAACCGGATTCAACTGTCCAAGCTGCTGGCAGGCAGTGTTGATCTGGAAGGGATTCATCTGAAAAGGGCCTCCTGGTATCAGCAGCAGGGTATAAAACTGCTGATGGGGGAGGACTACCGGGCTATTCAGATTGATCGCTCATTAAAGCGGGTGGTCACTCAGGGTGGTGAGACATTCGACTATGATCGTCTTGTGCTTGCCACCGGATCATTGCCCAATCAGATACCTGTGCCGGGTGCTGATCTTCAGGGGGTTCTCGCGTTTCGCAGTCTTGCCGATGTCGACTTGATGCTTGAAGCGGGTCAGGGGCAGGCTGTGGTGATAGGCGGCGGTTTGCTGGGGCTGGAGTGTGGCAGTGGTCTGGCAAAGCGGGGCATGTCGGTGACCATCGTGGATAACATGCCCATTCCCATGGCTCGTCAGCTGGACCAGCATGCCGGGCATTTATTGCGCAAAGAGCTCGAACGAAGAGGCATCGCCTTTCGCAGCAGTGCAACACTGAAATCCTACGAGGGCGTTGATGGTCGGGTTTGTGGTGTGCAGATTGACGGTGAATATCTACCTGCCTCGCTGGTGGTGGTGACTGCTGGAGTCAGGCCGAACATACAGCTGATGCAGGAAGCTGGCCTGGAATGCGATCGTGGGGTGTTGGTCAATGACCGGCTGCAGACCTCTGACCCGGATATTTTTACCGTGGGTGAATGTGCGCAGATGCAGCTGACTTCAGAGAAGGAAAGACAGTCATTGCTGTTTGGTCTGGTCGCTCCGGTTTATCGGCATGCTGAAATCGTTGCAGCGTACCTGCTGGGTGATCAGAGCCAGACGTTTACCCCAGTCCCCATACCGACCAATTTAAAAGTGGATGGCATCAACCTGTTTTCCAGCGGTGAGTTCAACCCTTCCGGCGCTGATGAAAAGAGTCACGAAATAAGCAGGGACGAAGTGATTACGCTTGATGCTTCAGATGCAGGCATCTATCGCAAACTGGTGCTTCAGAATAATCGGATCAAAGGTGTACTCCTGTACGGCGATGTATCCGATGGCTTGTGGTTCCAGGCGTTGATGGAGTCGGGCACTGACATTTCAGCCATCCGGCAACAACTTATTTTCGGGCAGCGTTTTCTGGCTGCATGACGGTTCTGTAAAAGGTTCAGGGAAGTATCATGGCAGTAAATCAACTGACAAAGGACATCAATACGACATGTGCCTACTGTGGTGTGGGTTGCGGTATTTCCGCAAAGGTCATTGATCCTGAGTTGCACCTGGTTGAGATCAAGGGCCGGGAAGACCATCCTGCCAATTATGGTCGCCTCTGTTCCAAAGGAAGCGCCCTGGGAGAAACGGTATCACTGGATGGGCGTCTTCTGTATCCAAAGGTTCATGGTCGTCAGGTCGTCTGGTCTGAAGCGCTGGATGAACTGGTCTCACGGCTGCAGGAAACCATAGAGCACTATGGGCCTTACTCTGTGGCTGTTTATGGGTCAGGTCAGCTGCTGACTGAAGACTACTATGTGGCCAATAAACTGATGAAAGGGTTTATTGGCAGTGCCAATATGGATACCAACTCGCGGCTTTGCATGGCTTCCACGGTGGCAGGCCAGAAACGTGCGTTCGGCTCAGATACCGTACCGAATACGTATCAGGATCTGGAGCTGGCTAACCTACTGGTGCTGGTGGGTTCCAATACCGCCTGGTGCCACCCGGTGTTGTTCCAGCGTATCCGGGCGATGAAAGAACAGCGGCCGGACATGAAAGTGGTGGTGATTGACCCAAGGCGCACGGAAACCTGTGATATTGCTGATCTGCATCTGGCCATAAAGCCGGGCTCTGATGTGCTGCTGTTTAATGGTCTGCTTTCGTGGCTTGCTGATCAGGATGCTTTGGATCAGACCTATATAGACAAATACTGCCAGGGCTTTGATCAGGCACTGAATGCTGCCAGAGCCAGCGTTAGCGATAGGCAACAACTGGCGGATGCCTGTGGCGTAGAGGAAAAAGCACTTGTCCAGTTTTATCAATGGTTCAGTGAGACAGAAAAAACCGTCACGGCCTGGTCGCAGGGAGTAAACCAGTCAGCGGCCGGCACTGATAAAGTGAATGCCATGATCAACTGCCATCTGGCGACCGGCCGTATTGGAACGCCCGGCAGTGGACCGTTGTCACTGACCGGGCAGCCCAATGCCATGGGTGGCAGGGAAGTGGGTGGGCTGGCAAATCAGCTGGCTGCGCATATGGAGTTTACACCTGAAGATGTCGCCAGAGTCGGACGCTTCTGGCAGGCACCGAATATGGCGAAGTCTCCCGGAAAGACGGCGGTTGATCTGTTCAAGTCGATTGACCGGGGGGAGATCCGTTTTGTCTGGATCATGGGGACAAACCCGGTTGTCAGTCTGCCTGACAGTAACCGCGTAATAAAGGCGCTGAAAAAGTGTCAGACAGTGGTCGTGTCGGACTGTATTGAACACACCGATACCGCTGAATTTGCCGATATTTTATTGCCTGCTGCTCCCTGGAGTGAAAAGGATGGCACGGTCACTAACTCTGAACGCCGAATCTCCAGGCAGCGGGCACTGTTTCCCCTGGCAGGAGAAGCCAGACCGGACTGGTGGATTATCAGTGAAGTGGCAGGTAGGCTGGGGTTTGCTGAGGCATTTAACTACTCCGGCAGTGCCGATATTTTCCGTGAGCATGCGGCGCTTTCCGGTTATGAAAATACCCCTGGGGGAAAAGTTCGGGATTTTAATATAGCCCCTCTGGCCCGAGTCACTGATTCAGAATATGACGCTTTGGAACCGTTTCAATGGCCATTATCAGAGGATAAGGTTCAGGGTGATTCTGATGGTTCCAGGTTGTCATCTATCACAAAGCCGGTCATGTCAAACACGGAAAGCAAGGCTCGCTTTTTTAAGGAGGGTGGCTTCTTCACCCAGAATGGCCGAGCGAATTTTATCGCCACTTCTGTTCAAAGCCCTATAAACAGGCCCGGTAAGTCTTATCCATTACTGTTGAATACCGGCCGAGTGCGTGATCATTGGCACACGATGACGCGAACCGGATTTTCAGCCCGTTTGAATCAACATACTGATGAGCCCTTTCTGGCCATGCACCCAGACGATACTGAGCGTTACCGGCTGAGTGATCAGGCGCTGTGTCAGATTTCATCAGAGTTCGGCAAGGCGGTGGTGCGGGTTCAGGTTTCTGATGCCCAGCGCAGTGGTGAAGTGTTTATGCCCATGCACTGGACACGTCAGCACAGTGAGTCGGGTTTTTCCGGGGTATTGGTGAATCCGGTGCTTGATCCTGTGTCCAAACAACCGGATTTGAAATTTACCCCAGTGGCAGTTGAGCCGCATCAAGCTGAGCAGCATGGCGTCCTGTTAACCAGGGAGAGACTGGCTGTTCGGGATATTGATTATATGACCGAGGTCCGTATTGAAAATGGCTATCGCTATGAAATGGCCGGTAGAAACCTGGGTCAGCTGGCACTGTTTGAATGGCTCAAGCCATGCCAGAAGGTGGAGTATACGGATAATGCAGTTGGTGAGCGGCGTGTGGCCTGGTTCAGCGATGCAGAGCTTCAGGTGCTTTGGATAACAGGTCAGACGGTGTCTGCCTGCGACCGGCAGTGGCTACAGTCCTGGTTTTGTCAGAGTGCTTCCATTGAGGAAGCCTGGTGGGTTCTCGCTGGCAATCCTCCCCAGGGTGAAGATGCTGGCAGGCAGGTGTGTGCGTGCTTTGTGGTTGGAGAGAAGACGATCTGCCGGGCCATTGCTGAGTATGGGTTTACCGATCCTGTTCAGGTAGGCAGTCATTTGAAGGCTGGAACAAACTGTGGATCCTGTATTCCTGAAATCAGAGGGCTAATTAAGCGGGGCTGACAAAGACCATTTATCGATGTTAGAGTGTTACCCGAATCAGGCATTAATGATTTGTTGATAACGATAAAATGCCTGATAGTTTATCGATAAATACCAGAATTGACGTTGTCTGACTGACGATTGTTAATTGTATTTATTCAATAAATACAATTAACTGGGATGGTGTTAATAGAGACTTTCAGTCGGGTATTTAAGAAAATAAATTGAATACGTAATAATCATTAAATGCACACTTTTCGATCTGCTTGATATGGCCTTGCTTATTTATTATTAAATAGAAGGCTACGTTCATTAATGAGCAAATTATAAATACAGATTAAAAAACGGACGTTCCTGCGCCTGAATGGGCATAGGGATAGTATTAAAATGAAGATTTACTCGGAAACTATCCAGGAAATAAAAGCGCTTGTCGAACAGAATGAAATCAAAGACAAGCAGGATATTGAACAATTTCTAGACCGCTGCTCGGAGCTTGATCCCGTCGCAGAGGGGGTTTATGCCACGGTTTATAACCTTCCCGATGAACCGGATAAGGTGGTTAAGGTATGCCCAGACAAGAAAGACGGGTATTACATTTTTGCAAGATGGTGCATGACACCGGAAAATCAGAGTAACCCACACCTTCCGAATATTCATCGTGAAGATGTCATTGCCTTACCCTGCGGCATGGTGGTGCGTGTTTACGTGGTTGAGCGTCTTTCCGACTTTACGGATGATGGGTCACGGGCCACCCAACCCCAGCATTTTCATGATTATGACTTTGGCCTTTTATGGGGTTCTTTCAAGGCGGTTATGCAGTCTTTTGGTATGGATAACAGCGAGTTTCCTGAAGAAGTCAAAACACTGGAAGTGTTTGTTGAGAAGATAAAAGTATCAAGTTCTCATCTGGTGAAAAGAACGGACAACGATATCTCAGATGTCGTTGATGACAATATCATTGAATCCCATGAAGACTTTCTGGAAACGCTCTTTGATGTATTAACCCAGCTTTCAACGGTGGGTTCAATGGATCTTCACGGCGGTAACTTTATGCTTCGTGGTGATACAGTTGTGATTACTGATCCAATTGCTCATAAATACGCCGCTTAAGGTTCATGGTTTCCAGTAAGCGCTTTGCTTCCACAGATTTATAAAAACATGTTGGTATCGAGCTTTCCTTCAGTTTTCGATGAGGCTGTTAATGTAACCCGGGAGGCTAAATGCTGAGCAATGTACTTCGGGTGAATAGTAGTGGGTCTTGATAGCGGAGGACTGATACCTTTTTGTCAGTTCTTCCATGGGAACTTTCCTGAGTGCAGGGTTTTCAGTGGCCCAGGCGAGAGTCATCAAACCGCCGACATAGGTCGGCACTGCTACGCCATAAAAGGAGCTGTCGGTATAGAGTGCTCGTAATTTTCTGGAGGATGTGACCAGCTCTTCTGGCTGGAAAAAGGGGACACCATTTTGTGCGACAAATACGCCACTTGCCTCAAGGCGTTCTTTACAGGCCTGATAAAAGGCTGTGCTGAATAACACTTTCCCGGGGCCCGTTGGGTCTGTGCAATCAGAGATGATAAGATCGAAGTTCTGCCCGGTGTTACTGATAAAATTCATACCATCGTCAATCACCAGTTTAAGCCGGTGATCATCAAATGCGCCATCACTGTGCTTTGGCAGGAGTTTTCGACAGGTCTCTATGACCGACCGGTCTATTTCTACCAGGGTTATTCTCTCAATGGACTGATGTTTGGCCAGCTCCCTGAGCGTTCCACCGTCTCCTCCCCCAATAACCAATGCACTTTTAACGTTACCATGAGCTAAAACTGGTACGTGGGTAAGCATCTCATGGTATATAAATTCATCTTTTTCCGTGGTCTGGATAATGCCGTCCAGTGTCATGACTCTGCCAAACCATTTGTTTTCGAATATCACAAGATGCTGATGGGGCGTTTTATGCTCGAATAAAATATTATCGATTGAAAAGGTCTGCCCATATCCCTCAACCAGACTTTCGCTATACATGTTCATATGACAAACCATGCTCCTGAATGGGGGATATCGATTGTTCTATCACGCCACGCAGTTCCTGACGTATATCTACATTCTGTGGGGCAAAGGTGCGTTGCAAAATGGCAATGGCATTCTGTGGAGTCGCTTTTCCACACATAAAAATATCAAATGCGGCAAATGAGCGTTCAGGCCATGTATGAACACTGATATGAGACTCTGCCAGAACGGCTACTCCGGAGATGCCTCCATTGGGCTCAAAATGATGGAGATGGATATGCAGCAGTGTGGCATTACAGATTTCAACACACTCTTTCAGTGTTGTTCTCATCAATGCCAGATTATTCAGTGAGTGAGCCTGCCATAGATCCACTAGCAGGTGATATCCCGCAAAGATTTTACCATCTCTTTGAATAAAGTGATCATCAGTTGTTTGAGCTGCTTGAGTCTTCTGCAAAAAGCAGAGCTCGTCTGTATGCTTCAATGGGAGTTGCTGCGAAGACATTATTGCTATCGGACTTCTGTTTCTTGAGGGTCTATATAAAATAGACCCTTCACAGAGTGATGACGTTTTTTGTCGGAATTTTCATTTTTCGGGAAAATTGCAGCTCAGCTTCAGACGGTAAAATTTGCATACTGAGCTAACGGTGCTTTCTGTGATGCTACTGATGGACTTTAACTCTTCCCTGTCAAGGTGGGTATTGTTGTATACCTCTATGTCGATATTGACCCATAACCACCTGCCTAGCCATATCATACTTATATGAATATTTTGTCTGGGAATTATTCCATTCTGTTTTGATATAGCATCTATTACTTTTTCAATAAGCCTGGGTGAAGCAGAGTCCTGTAAAAGTAATTGTTTGATGTTTTTGAGCACTGTTTTCAGAGGAAGAAGGGTTAAAATCAGGACGAGTGATAATGTCAGGGAGGAGTCAATGTAAGGGGTTACAGGATGATCACTCCCTAGTAGATACGCAATTGAAAATGCAGTTGTAGCTGCAGCGCTGACAGCAGTATCTACCAGCCACTCCTGAAACTCGAAGTATATTAATGGCGACGGTCTTGAGCGATTAAGCAGAAAAAAGGCAGTAGCTGCTGCTCCACCGATGATGGTTGAAAAAATCTCGTAACCCAGGGCAAGGTCAAATTCTGGGGTGTATCCCCCCATAAAGAGTTTGTAGGTTGAAGCGGCCATTAATGTAATACACAGTCCCAATAAGATGAGTCCTTCGAGAATCAGCATCATTGGTTCAAGAGTGGGGTGGCCATAAGGGTTTTCAGTAGACGGTGGTTGTTTGACCAGCTGGGATACCCGTACATTAGCCATCATAGTGAGTGTACAGACTAGAGAATAGCTGCCGTCAAGAAGTACAGCCTGAGATCCACTGTATAAGGCCACCAACACACCTGTGATACCAAAAAATAGTTCAAGTAGAACAGAAAAACGCAGCATGTTTAGTTCAGTAAGCAGTTGCCGTTGATGCATATTGTGACTCATTAAGGATTATTCTTTCAGAAGCATGGAAGTCCATCTATTAGAGAAATAAATATTGATGCTGTTTAGGTTTATGAGTTATTTATCGCTCTCTTCAGGAATGTTGTAAAAAGCCCGTGGCTGTTAAAAAAAGTATTGGTAGGTAATATGTGTGAATAAAACCTGTAAAAAAGTAGACAGGATTTATAGCAAATTATTGCTCAACCTGCTTATTTACTAGGAGTAAACAAGTCATTTTGAAAACTAAATTCACCAAGGTGTAGACTGACTTGCATAGCAAATTTACTCTTTTATATAGTACCTAAATCCTGCAAAGGTTCTTCGATCCGAAGTTGCAATATCCTGTAAATGAAG
>OODV01000498.1 GCA_900299555.1 uncultured Endozoicomonas sp. | reverse complement strand
CTTTCCAGCTGGACACCTTGGATGACTCTGCTTCGTTCAGCCGTGATATTTGTAGCCAGACAGAGGGCTTGCCAGTTTCCGCTCTCTCCCAAAAGCGTATCCTGAACTTCCACCAGCATACCCGGCTCAATTAACCCGGGTGCTGTGTTGGTGTCGGTTAAGGGAAGGTCGATAGTAGTAATGCTCTGGTTGCCTCCCTTGGCGAGCTCATTCCGGCCACGTTCGGAGTTCACCTGCGTTTCGGTAAGCCAGTCTTCCAGAATATCAGGAGCCGGGTTATCGCCATTGGAGCCGGTTCTTTTGACGTTGACTGCAACGCCTGCATTGGTGCCGGAAACATAGACCGCATTGTAAGCCTGCTCTGGTCGCCAGTTGGCGCTCAAGCTAATGACCATACTGGCAGGCACAATCTTATCCATTGTGGCTGTATTCCAAGCCCACGGACTTGCCGGGTATCGGGGTTGAATGCTCACCTGGTCGTTATCACGGCTTGGGATAATGACCGATCCTGCCGTGGTAGCTATCTTGGCCACGACCTGCATAGCGGTCTGGTTCTGATAGCTGAATGAGCCTCCGGGCATAATCCAATCTGGCGTGCTGTAGTCGTTCAGGCCGGGATAGATTGCGGTAAAACCGGTATTGGCCAGTTCTTCGGTAATAGCCTGTTTAGCGTTCAGGTTGGCGCTGTTGCTCTTGCTTCTCTGCGGAGCATAAGGCGCTGCAAGCAGTTGGGTTCGGCTGCTGCCATAGAGTGTGTAACGCTCATCCCCGAACCTTCTGTCGGTGCTATAACGCTCAATGATGAAAACCCATTTCCAGCCATTAATATCGACTTCGATTTGCTTCGGACCGGTTTCATCTGGCTCAACCAGTGCGATGTTGGAAGCACCCCATAGCTGGCCGGTAAAGCTCCATGAGAAGCTATCAATATCCAGACTGATTTCCATTGAGGGTAATTCAATCGGTGTTCGGGCAGGTAAAACGACAGTGGTTACAATATTCA
>OODV01000261.1 GCA_900299555.1 uncultured Endozoicomonas sp. | reverse complement strand
CGGGTAGCTGTGGTCGACGAGACATCTGTTCCAGATAAAACGCTTGATAATGATGTCTGAGCATAGCTGGCATCAGCTAAAGGATTTAGAAAAAGCAATTGGTATTACTTTAGCTTAGACTAAGTGGTGGTAGCAGGCTGGTACCCAAAGGGAGGGGGGGGATATGTACCCCGGAGTCACAGTGATGAATCCGGGGTATGAAGAGGGGTATTTACTTGCGTTCGTTTACAGGCACATAGTCACGCTTAGGTTCACCGGTATAAAGCTGACGAGGACGGCCAATACGGTATTCGCCGCTGATCATCTCATGCCAGTGAGCTATCCAGCCCGGAGTACGGCCGGTAGCAAAGATTACAGTAAACATCTCGGTAGGGATGCCCAGTGCTTTGAGGATAATGCCTGAGTAGAAGTCCACATTGGGGTAGAGTTTCTTCTTGATGAAGTACTCATCTTCCAGGGCGATCTTTTCCAGACGCTTGGCAATCTTGAACAGAGGGTCATCTTCCAGACCCAGCTCAGTCAGGACTTCGTCACAGGTCTGTTTCATTACTTTGGCGCGAGGGTCAAAGTTTTTGTAAACACGGTGTCCAAAGCCCATCAGGCGGAATGGGTCATCTTTATCTTTTGCTTTGGCAATGTATTCATCAATATTTGCTTCATCGCCAATCTCGTTCAGCATGACCAGAACTGCTTCGTTTGCACCACCGTGGGCCGGCCCCCATAGAGCTGCAATACCGGCTGCAATACAGGCAAAAGGGTTCGCGCCGGAAGAGCCTGCCAGTCGTACCGTTGAGGTAGAGGCATTCTGTTCATGGTCTGCATGCAGCAGGAAGATACGATCCATGGCTTTCGCCAGTACTGGTTTGACTTCGTACTCTTCGCAGGGTGTTGCAAACATCATGTGCAGGAAGTTGCCACCATAGCTAAGGTCGTTTCGAGGATAGACAAACGGCTGGCCAATGGAATATTTGTAGGCCATGGCTGCAAGGGTAGGCATCTTGGAAATCAAGCGGTAGGCACAAACCTCACGGTGCACCTCATTGGTGATATCCAGAGAGTCGTGGTAAAACGCAGAAAGAGCACCAACAACACCGCACATAACCGCCATCGGGTGAGCATCACGACGGAATCCGGAGAACAGGTCACTCATCTGCTCATGGATCATGGTGTGACGCATGATGGTGTTTTCAAACTTTTCCTTTTCCTGACGGCTGGGAAGGTCTCCATAAAGAAGCAGATAACAACTTTCGAGGTAGTCGGATTGCTCCGCCAGCTGCTCAATAGGGTATCCACGATGCAGAAGAATCCCTTTGTCACCATCAATGTAAGTGATTTTTGACTCACAGGATGCAGTAGAAACAAACCCGGGATCGTAAGTGAACAGACCGCTGGAAGTCAGGCCCCTAACATCAACAACATCAGGCCCAAGCGTTCCTGAGTAAATCGGTAACTCCAGAGTCTGGTCCGTGCCGTCAATGGAGAGTAGAGCTTTCTTGTCAGCCATTTATGGCCTCCTGTCATGCCGTTTGGTCTCGTTATAGTTACTTAATATGGTTGCTTTTCGAGCTTTTTATAAAAACGCTTTTATAAAAGATGGTCGCAGAAAAGCCAGGGCCTGTTTAAAAAATATTCGAATTAAGTATTATTGGCCCCCGTTTACGGTTCGACCACTATAGAGAGATATATTTTTTTGTCAAACGAACTAAATGTATCATGTAATCCGTAAATAGGTATGCGATTTACAGATTGGTGTTCTAAGTGTAAGTGCTTAATAAAGTGAGCAATTGTAATTACATGTGAGAGTGTATATACTCGGACCCCGAAGCCGTAAGGGCTGGGTGTTTTACCCTCGGCTTCATTTGAGGGGGAGTCGTTTTTACTAGCAAATTGGCGGTTCCTGCCTGCTTGTCGTAGGGTCCAGAGAACCTGGATGTTCTTGCTGATTCTGCTGTGTACGCCACCGAGCGTTGGGGCAAAAGAGTGAATAGCAAAAGACCTGTCAATCTCGATATTACAACAATCAAATTACCCCTGCCTGCATACACTTCGATATTGCATCGCATATCGGGTGTCATCCTGTTTATTGGTCTGGGTTTTCTTTTATATGGACTAGAACTGTCGCTTGCTTCTGAGGAGTCGTTTGATTCTCTCAAAGACTTGCTATCAGCTCCTCTGGCTAAATTTGTGATCTGGGGTATTTTGTCTGCCCTGATTTATCATTTTATTGCCGGTGTGAAGCATCTGTTAATGGATGTGGATGTGGGGGATGGCAAAGAGTCTGGAAGATTTGGGGCTATCGTGACTCTGGTTCTGTCAAGTATGCTGATTATCCTTGCGGGGGTTTGGGTATGGTAACCAATATCACCAATTTGTCCCGCAGTGGACTATATGACTGGATGCTGCAAAGGCTGACAGCAATCGTTCTTGGTGCCTACTCTGTTATTCTGCTCGGTTACCTTGTTATGAATCCCGGGTTGCAGTTTAGTCAGTGGGCTGAATTGTTTGATGATACCTGGATGAGGATTTTTACTCTGCTGGCACTGATCTCTATTCTAGCTCACGCCTGGGTTGGGATGTGGACAATCTCTACTGATTATTTTAACGATCGTGCATTTGGCAGTAAGTCGGTTCTAATTCGTTTTCCCGTGCAGATAGTGTGCTTTATTGCCTTGTTCAGTTATGTGATCTGGGGCGTGCAAATTCTTTGGGGGCTTTGATAGATGTCAGCACTACGTACCCTTACCTATGATGCCATCGTTATAGGTGGTGGTGGCGCAGGCATGCGTGCTGCGCTTCAGCTCACACAGGCCGGTGTTTCAACGGCCTGTGTTACTAAGGTGTTTCCTACTCGTTCTCATACCGTATCAGCTCAGGGTGGTATTACCTGTGCGATAGCCAGTTCTGACCCTAATGACGACTGGCGCTGGCATATGTTTGATACTGTTAAGGGGTCGGACTATATCGGTGATCAGGATGCCATTGAGTATATGTGCTCTGTGGGTCCACAGGCTGTGTTTGAACTTGAGCACATGGGGCTGCCATTTTCCCGTACTGAAGAAGGGCGTATTTATCAGCGTCCATTTGGAGGTCAATCCAAAGACTTTGGTAAAGGTGGCCAGGCAGCCAGAACCTGTGCAGCAGCAGATCGAACCGGCCACGCACTACTCCATACTCTCTATCAAGCTAACTTGAAGGGTGGAACCACATTTCTGAATGAGTGGTACGCAGTTGATCTGGTTAAAAATCAGAAAGGTCAGGTTGCTGGTGTTATCGCCATTGATATTGAGAGTGGCGAAACCGTTTATATCAAGTCAAAAGCTACGGTTATGGCAACCGGTGGTGCTGGTCGTATTTATTCTTCCACGACAAATGCATTAATTAATACCGGTGACGGTATCGGGATGGCGCTGCGCGCTGGCTTCCCGATGCAGGACATGGAAATGTGGCAGTTCCACCCTACCGGTATTCATGGTGCGGGTGTACTGGTAACGGAAGGTTGTCGTGGCGAAGGTGGTTACCTGATCAATAGTGAAGGTGAGCGTTTTATGGAGCGTTACGCGCCAAATGCCAAGGATCTTGCAGGTCGTGATGTAGTGGCTCGCTCTATGGTTATTGAGATTCTTGAAGGTCGCGGCTGTGGCCCTGACAAAGATCATGTGCTTCTCAAGTTGGATCATCTGGGTGAAGAGACCCTGAACCTACGTTTGCCAGGTATCTGTGAACTTTCCAAAACCTTTGCTCACACCGATCCAGTAAAGGTTCCAGTGCCTGTAGTGCCAACCTGTCACTACATGATGGGCGGTATTCCCACCAATGTTGGTGGTCAGGCGCTGCGTCAGGATGCGGCTGGCAACGACGAAGTTATTGAAGGGCTTTATGCCTGTGGTGAAGCAGCCTGTGTGTCTGTTCATGGTGCTAACCGCCTGGGTGGCAACTCCCTGCTGGATCTTGTGGTCTTTGGTCGTGCTGCAGGTATTCAGATTGAGAAAAACCTGAAAGAAGGTTTTGATTCTGTTGATGCATCAGAAAGTGATGTTGAAGCAGCCCTGTCTCGACTGGATCGGTTGAACCAGTCAAGTAGTGGGGAAAGTGTTGCTAAGGTCCGGGCTGATCTCCAAAATACCATGCAACTTTATTTCGGTGTTTTCCGTGAAGGGGAGAGCATGAAGAAAGGTTTGAGTTTGCTGGATGAATTGGGTGAGCGCTTGGGTAACCTGCATCTCAAAGATAAGAGTAATGCCTTTAATACAGCACGTATCGAAGCGCTTGAGCTTGAGAATCTGTATGAGGTTGCTTATGCAACAGCAGTTTCTGCTGAGGTTAGAAAGGAATCACGTGGGGCTCATGCACGTAATGACTATCAGGAGCGTGATGATGAAAACTGGTTGGCTCACTCTCTTTACTCTCCGGTTGATAAAGCGGTAAGTAAACGAGCAGTCAACTTCGCCCCTGCAACGATGGAGGCTTTCCCTCCCAAGGCAAGAACCTACTGAGGGAGAGAGGATTATGAAGGTAAGTGTCTATCGCTATAATCCGGAAACCGACAAAAAGCCCTACATGATGGACTTTGATGTTGCTATCCCGGAAGGCAAAGACTTGATGGTTCTTGATGTCTTGAATCTGCTCAAAGAGCAGGATCCGACATTGACATATAGACGTTCATGTCGTGAGGGAGTCTGTGGTTCTGACGGTTTGAGTATTGGTGGTACCAATGGTCTGGCCTGTATTACTCCTCTCTCAGATGCTGTCAGGGGCAATAAGCTGGTTATCCGACCGTTGCCCGGGTTGCCAGTGATCAGGGATCTTGTAGTGGATATGAGTCTTTTCTATAAGCAATATGAAAAGATTAAGCCCTATCTGATTAATGAGACGCCCGCCCCCGCTATTGAGCGCCTGCAGTCGCCCGAAGACCGGGAGAAGTTGGATGGCTTGTATGAGTGCATTCTCTGTGCATGTTGCTCTACAGCATGCCCTTCTTTCTGGTGGAATCCTGACAAATTCGTTGGTCCTTCGGGCCTATTGCAAGCTTACCGATTCCTTGCCGATAGCAGAGATACCGCTACTGAAGAGCGTCTGGCTGAGTTGGATGATCCATTTAGCGTTTTCCGCTGCAGAGGTATCATGAACTGTGTCAATGTCTGTCCAAAAGGGTTGAATCCAACCAGAGCTATTGGCCATATCAGGCAGATGCTGTTTAAGAGTGCAACATAGTATATTTGTGGATTATTCCACCCTGTTGGTGATTGTTGGTAATAAGAAGTATCCTTGGTAAGGATTTTCCTGAGGGTACTTCCGAGCCAGAGAGCCGCAAAGTTATCTAGACTGTGTCAGGAGAATGCAGGCGACTCCTGATAGTATTGAGCCTGTTATTGAATGTTATTGTAATGAATTGTGCTGCTGCCATCCGGAATTTTGGAGCTGCAATAGCTTGAACCAGCAGGGGCGGTCGGAAAACATCCGATCCTATCTGAGGGGGATTGTTCACTGATTGACTATCAAAACCATCAGTGGCATCTGTTAACCAGGCAAAGTGCCTGGGAAATAGACAGGTTTCCCGGGATAAAGCCCCAGACTCACGGGGTAATGATCATGCAAGAAGGTGTAATGCAGCGGATGTGGAGTTCATCCCACATTGCAGGGGGAAATGCTGCATACGTCGAGGACATGTACGAACGCTATCTGCGCGATCCCAACAGCGTGGAAGTCCAGTGGCGTGACTATTTTGAGAAGCTGCCCCCAGTTAATGGTGGAGGTGCAGATGTCCCTCACTCTACCATTCAGGAAAACTTTATTCTGATGGCGCGTCAGCGTCAGACCACCCGCCCTATTCAGGCTTCTTCTGTTTCCAGTGATCATGAGCGCAAGCAGGTACAGGTTTTACGCCTGATCAGTGCGTTTCGTATTCGTGGTCATCAACAGGCTGTAATCGACCCTCTCGGGGTAATGAAGCGTGAAGAATTTCCTGACCTTACGCTTGCTTACCACGGGCTGAGTGAAGCAGATCTCGATACTGATTTTCAAACATCAACCCTCTTTATTGGTAAAGAGCATGCCTCGCTCCGGGAAATATATGACGCATTGAAGGCTACCTATTGTGAAGCCATTGGTGTTGAGTATATGCATATCCCTCAGACGGAAGAGCGTCGCTGGTTTCAAAGCCGCATGGAGAGTGTCCGCAGTCGTCCGGAAGTGGGGGTTGAAGCCAAACTTCATTTGCTGGAGCGTCTGACAGCAGCTGAAGGTCTTGAGAAATATCTGGGTACCAAGTTTCCGGGAACCAAGCGCTTTGGCCTTGAGGGTGGCGAGTCTCTGATTCCCATGCTGGATGAGATTATTCAACGATCTGGTTCCTATGGTGCTAAGGAGCTTGTTATCGGGATGGCTCACCGTGGGCGGTTGAATGTTCTGGTCAACATTCTGGGTAAGAAACCTGGGGACCTGTTTGATGAGTTTGAAGGTAAAAAGCTTGTTGAACGCGGCTCTGGTGATGTGAAATACCATCAGGGTTTCTCGTCAAATGTTATGACACCCGGTGGTGAGGTGCATCTTGCTTTGATGTTTAACCCTTCGCATCTGGAAATTGTTACACCCGTTGTGGAAGGCTCTGTAAGGGCTCGTCAGGATCGTCGTGACGATCAAGTCGGTAACCAGGTGGTTCCTATTGCTCTTCATGGTGATGCTGCTTTCGCCGGTCAGGGTGTGGTAATGGAAACACTGCAGATGTCTCAGACCCGTGCCTACAAAACCGGTGGTACCATCCATATAATCATCAATAATCAGGTAGGCTTTACCACCAGTTTTCGTGAAGATGCCCGCTCCACTGAATATTGTACAGACGTTGCCAAAATGGTAGGGGCGCCAATCCTTCATGTGAATGGAGATGACCCTGAGGCTGTCCAGTTCGCTACTAAGCTGGCCCTGGACTATCGGATGGAATTCCACAAAGACATCGTGGTTGATCTGGTCTGCTACCGCCGTCGTGGCCATAACGAAGCTGATGAGCCGTCGGCTACCCAGCCCATGATGTGCAGCAAAATCAAAACTCACACTACGACTCGCGATCTTTATGCGCAGGCATTGTTGCAGCAGGGGGTTATTACTGATGTTGATAACCTGGCGCTGGTAGAAAGTTATCGAACTGCGTTGGATAATGGCGAGCATGTTGTAAAGGCGCTGGTTAAAGAGCCTAATAAAGAGCTGTTTGTTGACTGGACTCCTTACCTTGGGCATGAATGGACAGCCCGTCATGATACCCGTGTAGCGATTGGTACGCTGCAGGCTCTTGGTCAAAAGCTCTGTGAGATTCCAGAAGGTTTTGTTCTCCAGCGTCAGGTCAGTAAAATCGTTGAAGACCGTCGTAAAATGGCAGCTGGTGCCTTACCGATAAACTGGGGTTGTGCTGAACTGCTGGCCTATGCCTCTTTGCTGATGGAAGGCAGTGAGGTTCGGATTACCGGACAGGATGTTGGGCGGGGAACCTTCTCTCATCGTCACGCTGTTTTCCATAATCAGAAAGACGGATCCACACTGGTTAACCTGACCAGGCTTGCTGAAGATCAGCCGAGATTCCAGCTCTGGGATTCGTTCCTCTCAGAGGAGGCTGTGCTGGCCTTCGAGTATGGTTATTCTGCTACCAGGCCAAATTCTCTGGTTATCTGGGAGGCGCAGTTTGGTGATTTTGCTAATGGTGCTCAAGTAGTTATTGACCAGTTTATTACCAGTGGTGAGCACAAATGGGGGCGCTTGTGTGGTCTCACTATGTTGCTTCCTCATGGTTATGAAGGGCAGGGGCCGGAGCACTCTTCGGCGAGACCTGAGCGTTTTCTGCAGCTTTGTGCTGAGCACAATATTCAGGTTTGTGTGCCGACGACGCCTGCTCAGGTATTCCACATGTTAAGAAGACAGGTGCTCAGGCCACTGCGTAAGCCACTGGTTGCTTTTACACCAAAAAGCCTTCTACGTCATAAACTGGCAACATCCTCTTTGGAGGAGCTGGCAGACGGTGGATTCCAGACTATCATCCCTGACGTTGATGCTCATGAAACTTCAGCGATTACACGGATGATTATGTGTTCTGGTAAGGTTTACTATGACCTGCTTGAGAAGAAGAGAGCGGGGGAGCTTAATGACACGATTATTATTCGTATTGAGCAACTTTATCCGTTTCCACAGGATGACCTGGATGAGCTTATTAGCAGTTATCCTAATCTGCAGGATGTAGTCTGGTGTCAGGAAGAACCGATGAATCAGGGGGCCTGGTACTGTAGTCAGCACCATATGCGTCGTTCAGTGGCTGTGCATCCTAATAAGTCATTAAGTCTCAGGTATGCAGGGCGAGATGCATCAGCAGCACCGGCCTGTGGCTACATGTCAACACACGCCCAGGAGCAGCAGCAACTGGTAAATGATGCTTTTGGTGTGTGAGTAGCTTTGAGTCGGGATACTGCGCTTTTAAATTGTAAGCAAGGCAATGAGTATATTTAGCAGTATTTTCTAAGTAAAAAGCGATATTCGCCGCTCAAACTTGAGCGGTGACATTTATTAAACGGCCTGCCGGCATCATGTTCCGGTTTGGCCAGAGCGGTTAGCGCTCAAAGGGGCGAAGACGCAAAGGATCAATAATGGCTACTGAAATTAAAGCACCTACTTTCCCTGAATCCGTTGCAGACGGCACGGTTGCGACCTGGCATAAAAAGCCTGGTGAACAGTGCCATCGAGATGAACTGCTTGTCGATATTGAGACCGATAAAGTGGTTCTTGAAGTCCTCGCTCCTGTAGATGGTGTTCTGAGTGAAATTCTGAAACCTGAAGGTGACGTTGTTCTCAGTAGTGAAGTTGTCGGTATCTTTGAAGAGGGTGCATCAGCAGGTGCTTCCTCTTCCTCTTCCTCTGTCGCTGATGCATCTGTACAACCAGCTTCCAGAGTAGACAGCTCACTTGAAGAGCCAATTCTCAGCCCTGCAGCTCGTCGTATGGCCGATGAAAAAGGCATTGATCATGCGGCTATTACGGGAACAGGAAAGGGTGGCCGTGTTACTAAAGAAGATGTGGTTCGTCACGTAGAAGAAGGTGGCCCTGTTGTTTCTGCTCCCGCTGCAGCCTCTGTGGCACCCGCTGCTTCTGCGCCCAAGGTAGAAGCAACTGCTCCTGTCTTTTCTGGCGAGCGTGTTGAAAAACGCGTACCCATGACCCGTCTGCGCGCAAGGGTTGCTGAACGGTTGGTTCAAGCTCAGCAAAATGCGGCCATGCTGACTACATTTAATGAAATTAACATGAAGCCTGTCATGGAGCTTCGGGCTCAGTACAAAGATGTCTTTGAGAAGCGACATGGTGTGCGGCTCGGTTTTATGTCTTTCTTTGTTAAGGCCTGTGTGGAAGCACTTCGTCGTCATCCTGTCGTTAATGCGTCTATTGATGGTAATGATATTGTCTACCATGGTTATCAGGATATCGGTGTAGCTGTTTCCAGTGACCGTGGTCTGGTGGTTCCCGTGCTTCGTGACACAGAAAATATGAGTCTGGCGGATATTGAGGCGAAAATTCGGGAGTATGGTAAAAAGGCAATGGATGGTAAGCTTGGCATCGACGAGATGACAGGTGGTACCTTCACCATTTCTAACGGCGGTGTTTTTGGTTCTCTGCTGTCAACTCCGATACTGAATCCGCCTCAGTCCGCGATTCTGGGTATGCACAAAATCCAGGACCGTCCTATGGCGGTCGATGGCAAGGTTGAAATTTTACCGATGATGTACCTTGCAATGTCCTATGACCACCGGTTGTTGGATGGTAAGGACGCAGTCACCTTTCTTGTGACAATCAAGGAGCTTCTGGAGGATCCGGCCAGAATGCTTCTGGATGTATAAATCCAGATTCTACGGGCAGCTGATTTATTTTGTATCTATTAAGCTATGCTGCCCATTAGTTTCTTGACCTGTTATACCCTGTTTTATAAACCGTTTGTTCTGGAAAAAACTTATGGCAAATCAGTTCGACGTGGTAGTTATTGGTGCAGGCCCGGCTGGCTATGTCTGCGCTATTCGCGCAGCCCAGCTGGGGCTGAAAACTGCCTGTATCGAGAAGTGGTCCGATGATGAGGGCAAGGCTAAGTTGGGCGGTACCTGCCTGAATGTTGGCTGTATCCCATCAAAGGCGCTTCTGGATAGCTCCCACAAATACATTGAAGCCAAGGAAGATTTTGCCAAGCATGGCATCAAGCACAGTGGTGTTGATATTGATGTACCTGCAATGATTGCCCGTAAGGACAACATTGTAAATCAGCTTACCACCGGTGTTACCGGCCTGTTCAAAGCGAACGGCGTTACCTTGCTGGCAGGTGCGGGCAAGCTGCTGGCCGGAAAGCAGGTTGAGTTAACCAAAGCCGATGGTTCCGTTGAAATCATTGAAGCCGCCAATGTTGTTATCGCAACCGGCTCACGCCCGATCGAGATTCCTCCAACCCCATTAACTGAAGGTCTTATTGTTGACTCTACCGGTGCTTTGGAGTTCAGTGAAGTTCCCAAGCGTCTGGGTGTTATTGGTGCCGGTGTTATTGGCCTTGAACTGGGCAGCGTCTGGGGACGTCTCGGCTCGGAAGTTGTTGTTCTTGAAGCTCAGGATAAATTCCTGGCTCTGGCCGATCAGCAGATTGCTAAAGAATCGCAGAAGATCTTTAAAAAGCAGGGGCTTGATATCCGTTTGAGTGCCAGGGTCACTGGTTCTGAAGTGAAAGGTAAAGAGGTAGAAGTTGCTTATCAGGATACCAATGGTGATGAGCAGAAACTGACTTTTGATAAACTGATCGTTGCCGTTGGCCGTCGCCCTTATACTGAAAATCTGCTGGCTACTGACTCTGGTGTAAACCTTGATGAGCGTGGTTTTATTTTCGTTGATGACCACTGTGTAACAGATGTTCCTGGTGTTTATGCCATTGGTGATGTCGTTCGAGGCCCAATGCTTGCCCACAAGGGCAGTGAAGAAGGCATCATGGTGGCAGAAATCATTGCAGGCCAGAAAGCACAGATGAACTATGACCTGATTCCTTCAGTTATTTATACTCACCCTGAAGTAGCATGGGTTGGTAAGAGTGAAGAAGAAGTCAAGGCCAGTGGAGACGAGTACAAGGTTGGTACCTTCCCGTTTGCTGCCAGTGGTCGAGCGCTTGCTGCCAATGAAAATCATGGCATGGTCAAGGTTATTTCCGATAAGGCTACTGACCGTATCCTTGGTGTTCATGTCGTAGGTCCAAGTGCTGCTGAGTTGGTTCAACAAGGCGTTATAGCAATGGAGTTTGCTGCCAGCACTGAAGATCTTGCGCTGACTATTTTCTCTCACCCAACACTCAGTGAAGCTTTGCATGAAGCAGTTCTGGCTGTTGATGGCCATGCTATCCACATCGCCAATCGTAAGCGTCGCTAAAAGCGTCTTTGAAAAGAAAAGGAGCAGTCAAGGTCGACCTGCTCCTATCTTCATCATAAATAGATCCAGGGATATGGATTGACGAGAAACTTAAAAACAACGCTCAAATATAAATAGAGGGCCGCGTCAGAATGAATCTTCACGAATATCAGGGCAAACAACTTTTTGCCAAATATGGGCTGCCGGTGTCTCAGGGTATTGCAGCAGATACTCCAGAACAGGCTGCTGCCGCAGCAGATGAAATCGGTGGTGACACCTGGGTTGTAAAGGCTCAGGTACATGCCGGTGGCCGTGGTAAAGCCGGTGGTGTAAAGCTCGTTACCAGCAAAGATGAAATCCGTGCTTTTGCCGAGCAGTGGCTGGGCAAGAATCTAGTGACTTATCAGACGGATGAAAATGGTCAGCCAGTCAGCAAGATTCTGGTTGAAAGCTGTACTGATATCGATAAAGAGCTCTACCTGGGAGCGGTTGTTGATCGTGCTTCTCGTAAAATTGTTTTCATGGCCTCTACTGAAGGTGGTGTGGAGATTGAGAAGGTCGCTGAAGAAACGCCCGAAAAGATCCTGAAAGCAACGATTGATCCAATGACTGGTGCCCAGCCTTATCAGGCTAGAGAGCTGGCATTCAAACTGGGTCTTGAAGGTAAGCAGATTAAGCAGTTTACACAGATCTTCCTTGGCCTCGCAAAACTGTTCCAGGAGTGTGATCTGGCTCTTCTGGAAATCAACCCTCTGGTTATTACCAAAGAGGGTGATCTCCACTGTCTGGATGCAAAAATCAACATTGACAGCAACGCGTTGTATCGTCAGCCACATCTGAAGGCCATGCACGATTCTTCTCAGGAAGATGCGCGAGAAGCTCATGCTGCTGAGTGGGAGCTGAACTACGTTGCGTTGGATGGCAATATTGGTTGCATGGTGAATGGTGCTGGTTTGGCCATGGGAACCATGGATATTGTTAAGCTTCATGGTGGCGCACCTGCTAACTTCCTGGACGTAGGTGGTGGTGCAACCAAAGAACGTGTGACTGAAGCATTCAAGATCATTCTTTCTGACGACAGTGTGAAGGCTGTTCTGGTTAATATCTTTGGTGGTATTGTCCGCTGTGACCTTATTGCGGAAGGTATTATTGGAGCTGTTAAAGAAGTGGGCGTTGAAGTACCTGTAGTGGTTCGTCTGGAAGGCAATAATGCAGAGCTGGGTGCACAGACTCTTGCCAACAGCGGACTCGATATTATTGCGGCTAACAGTTTGACCGAGGCTGCTCAACAGGTAGTGAAAGCAGCGGGGAACCAGTAATGAGCGTTTTAATTAATAAAGACACTAAAGTTATCTGCCAGGGATTCACTGGTGCCCAGGGTACCTTTCACTCAGAGCAAGCCATTGCTTATGGCACTCAAATGGTGGGTGGTGTAACGCCTGGTAAAGGTGGCCAGACTCACTTGGGACTGCCGGTATTCAATACGGTTGCTGAAGCGGTTGATAAGACGGGTGCCGAGGCTTCCGTTATTTATGTTCCTGCGCCTTTCTGTAAGGACTCTATTCTTGAAGCAGCCTACGCTGGTATCAAGTTGATTGTCTGCATTACTGAAGGTATCCCAACACTGGATATGCTGGAATGCAAAGTTAAGTGTGATGAGCTGGGTGTTCGCCTGATTGGTCCAAACTGCCCGGGTGTCATAACGCCTGGTGAGTGTAAGATCGGTATCATGCCTGGCCATATTCACCTGCCTGGCAAAGTGGGTATTGTTTCCCGCTCCGGTACGCTGACCTATGAAGCGGTTAAGCAAACCACAGACTATGGCTTTGGTCAGTCTACCTGTGTTGGTATCGGTGGTGACCCAATTCCGGGCTCTAACTTTATTGATATCCTGGAATTGTTTCAGAATGATGATAAGACCGAAGCTATTGTGATGATTGGTGAGATTGGTGGTTCTGCAGAAGAAGAAGCTGCTGCTTACATCAAAGACTATGTAACCAAGCCTGTCGTTTCTTACATTGCCGGTGTAACAGCCCCTCCTGGCAAGCGCATGGGGCATGCTGGTGCGATTATTGCCGGTGGCAAGGGGACTGCAGATGAGAAGTTCGCTGCTCTTGAAGCTGCAGGTGTTAAAACGGTTCGAAGCCTTGCTGATATTGGCGAAGCATTGAAAGAAATTACCGGCTGGTAAAACAGGCGGTCAGTCGCAAAAAAACCGGGGGAACCCTAGGCTGATAAGTTATGCGGTACCTAAATTGAACTTAGGTACCTTTTTTATATCATTAAACTCAACAAGTTAGATTATTTTTCACAATAAAAAAACGTAGAATGATTTTTTTTTAATTATTTAAAATCATGGTGAAGGTTCAAAAGAGTTGATGACTATTAATTAAACTGAAGTCTGCTACTATGCCAGTCTTTTGTTCTGTACTGCCATGGCTTTTATTGAAGTTGTCTGTATTCACTGTCGTAAACCTGATGATATTGTCAGAAATGGAAAGGCCTGATCAGGGCTCCAAAGGTTCCTATGCCGAAGTTGCAACAAGACCTTTCAGCTGGATTATCTCTACAACGCTAACCAACCAGGTATACATGAAAGGATTGTTCGGCTAACCCATAATGGCTCTGGTGTCAGAGACATTGAGCGATACCTCAATATGG
>OODV01000074.1 GCA_900299555.1 uncultured Endozoicomonas sp. | reverse complement strand
TCAAGCGCTCGTTTTTCCGAAGAAGAAAGAAGCTTTCCAACTCGCTGACGTTGCCGTTCGAGCCGTGTCAGCGGAGGCACATCTTACCGCGCCGGTTTGATTTGTCAACCGATTGTTTTCCGTTCTATCCAAACAATCATCTTCAAATCATTCTTCCCAGCCTGCGATGAATAATCATTCTGCTGATCCGTGGGTGACCGTTTCAGGAGAGCCCGTGGAAGAGCGGCGCATTCTACGCAGGCCAGGATAAAAGCCAACACCCTGTATTTTTTGAGTCCGTAAAAAAGCCGCTTTTCAGCGGCTTTTTTAGAATCTCTAATCAGCATCAAGCTTCCATAGAACCTTTCAACTTTTTCATCGCATTTTTTTCCAACTGCCGAATACGCTCAGCAGATACTCCATATGTATCAGCCAGCTCGTGCAGCGTTGCCTTTTCTTCTGCCAGCCAACGCTTTTGCAGAATATCCTGGCTGCGTTCATCCAGCTGTGCCAGAGCATTTCTCAGCTGAGAAATAGAACTATCAGACCAGTCAGCGTCTTCAAGCAAAGAAGAAGGATCCGAGTTACTGTCTTCAAGGTAATAAGCAGGTGCCTGATAAGCCGTGTCGCTATCATCATCCGCATAACCATCAAAAGCGGTATCCTGACCAGACATTCGGCCTTCCATCTCACGAACAACCCTAGCCTCAACACCCAGGTCTTTGGCTACCGCGTCCGCTTCATCGTTGGTTAACCAGGACAGGCGTTTTTTAGCGCTACGCAGGTTAAAGAAGAGTTTACGCTGAGCTTTCGTGGTCGCAACTTTAACAATGCGCCAGTTGCGCAGAATAAATTCATGTATTTCCGCTTTGACCCAATGCACAGCGAAGGAGACAAGCCTTACCCCTACCTCAGGGTTAAAACGCTTAACCGCCTTCATAAGCCCAACATTGCCTTCCTGAATCAAATCAGCCATTGGCAGACCGTAGCCGGAATAGCTTTTGGCAATGTGAACAACAAAGCGAAGGTGAGACATTACCAGCTGGCGAGCCGCTTCCAGATCATTATGAAAGAAGAGGCGCTCAGCAAGGGTCTTTTCCTGTTCAGCAGACAACACAGCAATACTGCTGACTGACGCAACATACGCATCAATATTGCGGCCAGGAACTAACATATCGACTGGTTGAAGACTGGTGCCCATAACTGACTCCGTCAAGATACCCTCTTAATTGGACTCTATTAAAGTAGTTGAAGTTCAAACTAATACTAATAATAACAACAATTAGCCTTATAATTGCTATCGACTTTACAGGACATTTTCTTACTTTACACGGACTAATCCGGTACTAAAGCCTGAAAATGTCGATAACAGCTGCTCATTGCCCCCAGAACACCAAACACTATTCCGGAAAGCAGCAATATGCCTAAAACACTAAAACCGGGGCCGGATAATACCATCTCACTATTATACAGTCCGGCAATATTCTTAATTTCATGACTCAAGACAGTTAATAAAGAAAAAACAATAACTTGAGCCAGGACGGCACCGATCACGCCATACCAGACCCCCATATAGATGAAGGGCATGGCGATAAAGCCCCTCGTTCCACCCACCATACTAATAATTTTGATTTCATCACGTCGGCTTTCAATGCTGAGACGTACGGTGTTGCTGATCACCAGAACCACGGTAAGTCCAAGAATTCCACCCAGCATGAGGGCAAAGCGTTCCAGCATGGTTAATATTGCCTGAAGCCTCTGCACCCACTGCCGATCCAGACGAACCTGGTCGACCCCATCCATTTGTTGAAAATGAATTACGATATCATCCAGTTGCTCAAAAGAAGCTTCACTGGCAGGCAGCAGCTCAATCACACTGGGTAATGGATTAAACCCAAGCTGGGCGATCACATTCTGCAACCCGACCTTTTGCTGAAAGTCACTCACCCCCTGCTCAGGTGATATATAGACAACCTCTTTAATCAGCGGGTTTTCACGGTAATCAGCAATGCGTTGATCGATAATTTTCTGGCTAACCCCATTGTTGAGGTAGATAGAGATTTTGGGTTGCCCATCCCAGGTAGCCCCAAGCACCTGAACATTACTCACCAGCACAAACAGCATAACCGGCAGTGAAAAGGCAACAGCGATCAGTAAACTGTTTAACAAACTGGCCACAGGGTTCTTCAGCAGGCGGCTCAGTGCATCCTTACTCACCTGTCGATGCAGGCTAAACAGCGAATGCAGTGTCAGTGTTGCTGCCGTCTGGCGATTAGCGCCTCTTTTGTGAGTATGTGCGTCTTTATGAACAGTGCTGCCCGCGTTTTTTCCAGCAAATTTTCCCACACCAGCCTTGTCATCTGCTGGTCGCTGTCGGCGGCCATCCTGCTGACGCGTGCTGTTCGTATTAAACAGACTCACTGAACCTCCTGGTCTGCAACCAGCCTGCCATGATCCAGAGTCAAAATACGGTGTCGCATTCGGGCCACCAGCGCCAGGTCATGACTGGCAATCAACACAGTAACACCCACCTGATTAAAGCTCTCAAACAGTTTCATGATTTCGGTGGACAACTGAGGATCAAGGTTTCCGGTAGGTTCATCCGCAAGAATCAAGGCTGGCCGATTCACCACTGCCCGCGCCAAACCAACGCGCTGCTGTTCACCACCGGAGAGAGCAACAGGAAACAGCTTTTCCTTGCTTAATAGACCAACCATATCCAGCGCAGCTCGAACCCGGCCAGCGCAATCACTGGAAGAATAGCCGGCAATAAGGAGTGGTAAAGCAACATTATCAAAGACAGTGCGATCAAACAGCAGCTGATGATCCTGAAAAACCACACCAATATTGCGACGGAGATAGGGGATACGACTGTTCTTCAGAGTCCGCAGGTTATGGCCTCCCACCCAGACCTGACCTGCGCTGGCCCTTTCAAGAAGCATGATCAGCTTCATCAGGGTACTTTTCCCTGCACCAGAATGGCCTGTCAGAAACGCAATCTCCCCCCGTTCCAGGTGAAAACTGACCTGTTCAAGGCCAACATGACCTCCCGGGTAACGCTTGCTGACACCGTCGAAGCGAATCATCCAGCTGTCCTTAACCTATCCTTTCTTGGATGCTATTTAAGTAACCAAATCAGTAGGCTGTCCGAGAAAAGACTGCACTACGCAGCAACGACTCCTGCGTCGTTCTAGCTCCTGCATCTATGCAGTTGTGCGTAACAGAAAAATGGTCTAATCATTTTCTGCCAACCTCACTACGGAGTCACCTAAACGGACTCTATTCTCAGACAGCCTTCTGGCTGATAAAACGTCCTAATGAGCAACACTTGTCGCTCATCAGCATCTATCTCAATCTTCCCGGGAGAATAGTGCTTTAACAAACTCTTTACCCGAGAAAGGTCTCAGATCATCAATCTGCTCACCCACCCCCAGGAAACGAATGGGGAGTTTCATCTGTTTAGACAGCGCGAAGATCACCCCGCCCTTAGCAGTTCCATCCAGTTTGGTCAGGGCCATCCCAGTTAACTGAACAGTTTCATGGAACAGGCGAGCCTGGCTCAGGGCATTCTGCCCGGTACCAGCATCCAGCACCAGCAACACCTCATGAGGCGCATTAGGGTCCAGCTTCCCGAGAACCCGCTTCACCTTTTTCAGCTCCTCCATCAAATGATCCTTGTTATGGAGGCGACCAGCGGTATCGGCAATCAATACGTCGATATTGCGAGCCCTTGCTGCTTCGAAGGCATCAAAAATAACAGAGGCACTGTCAGCACCAGTATGCTGGGCAACCACCGGAATCTCATTCCGTTCACCCCAGACCTGCAGCTGTTCAACAGCAGCCGCGCGGAATGTATCGCCAGCTGCGAGCATAACCTTGCGGCCTTCAGACTGAAACTTACGAGCCAGCTTGCCAATAGTGGTGGTTTTACCCACACCATTCACGCCCACTACCAGGATAACAAAAGGCGTGTCCTGTTCAGGAATAACCAGTGGCTGGTCAGCAGGCTCAAGAATATCAGCAAGCTCGGATTGCAGCGCAGCCATAAGGGCATCGGCATCGTCCAGCTCTTTGTACTTAACTTTCTGGGTCAGCTTTTCAATAATTTCAGTGGTGGCTTCAACCCCCACATCAGCGACCAGCAACTGAGTTTCCAGCTCATCCAGTAGGTCATCGTCAATCTCTTTTTTACCGATGAACAGTTCTGCAACGCCTTCGACCAGAACGTTACGGGTTTTGCTCAGCCCCTGACGCATCCGGGCAAAGAAGCCCCCTTTGGCTTCAGACTTGCTCTCTAGCTCAACGGGCGCTTTTTCGGGCTGTATTTCTGGCTCAGCAGCTTGAGGAATTTCAGTAGCTGCTGTTGCAACCGGGGCTTCTTCATCAGAAACCTCTGGTGCTTTATGGGTGGGTTCATCCAGAGTCTCATGATGAACAGGCTTATCTTCAGCGTGCTGAGCAACTTCAGGCACAACATCAACAACATTGGTTGAGGATTCAGAAGCCGACTCTGGAGTAACTTCGGGTGTTTCTACAGTGGATACAACGTCTTCTACTGCAGGCTCAGCCTTTGGCTCTACCTGTTCTTCAGAAACGTCATTCTGGGTACGTCGACCCCAGGGCCAAAAACTGCGTTTGGCTTTTTTCTCATCGTCTTTGCGCGAACCGAACATAGACTACTTCAATAACCTTGGTGGGAACGCCTGATGAATGTCAGGATTGTCATATCTCTGAAGCCTGTCCGGAGCCGTTTCCGTAAAAGCAAGCGAAAAGCAATGACAATCAATCATGCAGGCTATGAATAATCGCTTATCCTATCTTAATTCAAGCTGTCACGAAATGAACTTTCTTTGGGAAAAGAGTCCAACTTTCATGAACCAGAATGAAACAATCCACAATAAAAGATTGCTACTCTGGGCAACTGGGAGTCTAGCGCTTATTTTTCTGGTTTATTTTATTTCACCAGACTCCGTTACCTATACACATCAAGCCACTATCTCGGAAAGTGAAATACCACCTTCCCGTGACACCAGCCCGATCAATGAGGCGGTATCTCATGTGAGTTCAGGCTAGCAGGCTCTGCCTACACAGTCCGCGTATTATTGCTCTGAGCAGCAAGAACCATGACAAGCAGAGAACCACAGCCAGAAAAAACGATTAATGGCCAGAGACTTCCTGTTGGCAAAAGCGTCACCGCAGCCGTTCCGAGCAAACAGACCAGAATGGCTTCAAGGCAGTAGTACAGGGCAACCCCAGTACCGGCAATATCTTTGAACTCAGCCAGAGCCCCTGTTGCACAGACAGAGCAGGTAATACTGATACCAACGGCAATGACCATCATAGGTAACAGCAAGACCAGAGCATCGGGCAATTTCAGAAAATTTCCCAGTAACATCAGCAGAGCACCAGATAGTATCACCAACATACCCAGCCTTAGCGTGCCAGAGACGCCAAACTTACCAGCTATAGATCCGGCAAACCGGCTGACAACAATCATCACCACAGCAACCATGGCAAACAACAGACTGAACATAAAAGGCGAGTAACCCAGCCTGCCCACCAAAATATCTGGCGCAATGGAGAAATAGACAAAAAAAGAGCCCATGGCCACGGTAAAGCCCAAGGTATATAGAAGAAAAACTCTGGAGCTGATTACTCGAATAAATGCATCGGCTTTACACACGTCAAATACAGAATGATTAGTTTCAGGCCAGCAGAACAGTGCATGCGCACCAGCAACCGTTCCAGCCATAGCCAAGCTCCAAAACACCGACTCCCAACCAAACAAGCCAATTAGAAATGATCCGGCAATAGGACCTAATGCCGGAACAAAAGCCAGCATCCCACCCAGCAGAGCATACAATGTAGCGGCTTCAGGCTTATGTCCATATACATCCCTGACCGTTGCAAACGTTGCCACCAGGGCCGCTGAACCGCCAGCAGCCTGACAGAGTCGCAAGAAGATAAAAATTTCTATAGACCCCACCATGGTTAAACCAATAGAACACTGGACAAAAAGCAAACTGCCAGAGAGCAACACAGGCCTGCGCCCATAACGGTCAGATAACGGCCCAAAGATCAGCTGACCACATCCCAACATCAACATATAAAGGGAGAGCGTTAACTGAACCATCAACGGTGATGTTGAAAAATAATCCCTCATCCCCGGCAACGCGGGCAGATAGACATCCATCCCCAGGGAGGCCAGCAGGTCAAAGGGCACCATCAGCATCAGGGTACGCGTCAGAGAGAAAGTCCACGTTTTGTGTGGCGATGAAATGTTTGAGAATGACAAGACAATAAAACTACGTCAGAAGCGAAGAATACGTTTCTGCGGCATATCGGAAGGTATTTCTGACAAGCCACAGCACCAGATAGATGCTGTGGCTTAAGTTCGTGTTCTGACCACTGTCCTCATTTTGTGGGCTCTCACTGTGAATAAGTCGTTAGACTAGGTGATTATTACCCACAGAACAATCATGGCTGATGTGTATGTCAGTCCATCTGGCTGATCGATCAATATATTGGTAATTCCATGACCTGAAACGATGAAAAGAGTATTCTTACGCCCCCCTGTTTCTCCCCTGCCCAGCTGGAGCCTGTTAATGCCTCGCAAGTCTAGAAATCCCAAGCACCCTGAATCACGTGCTAACACCGGCTCTTCACATACCGGTGGTGGTCAGCTGCGGATTATTGCAGGGGAGTGGCGTAGCAGGAAGCTGCCAGTTGCCAATGTTCCGGGATTGCGCCCGACATCGGACCGTGTGCGAGAAACGGTATTTAACTGGCTGGCAATGATTACCCCTGGAGCCAGGGTTCTGGATGTGTTCAGTGGCACTGGCGCACTTTCGATGGAAGCACTTTCCCGAGGGGCCTCCTCAGCAACCCTGCTGGAAAAAAGTCCCGTTGCCGCCAGAACGTTAAAGAGCAACCTCGCGCTATTAAAAGCTGAGCACGCAAAAGTTGCTGAGACTGATAGCCTCAACTGGTTAAACCAAACAGCTGAAACCAGTTTTGACCTGATTTTTCTGGATCCACCATTTCGGATGAATCTGCTTGAGCCTGCATGCCAATTGCTTGAGAGCAATGGTTACCTCAATGAAAACAGCCGTATTTACATTGAAGTAGAGAAAGAACTGACACCATTACCTGTCCCTGAAAACTGGCAGCTGGAGAAAAACAAAACTGCTGGGCAAGTGAGCTTCAGCCTCTGGTCTCGCATAAAAAAACAACAATAATCAATGCCTAACATATGGACTTACCGAAACGATATCAGTAATCTGTGCGCGGCTGATCTTTATCAAATAAACAGTGCGTCTGAACGCTGTATTATCCACAGGCTTACAATTTAGGATGCCGTGGGTCGGGTGCCTCTTTTACGACTTTTTAAGTACAAGAAGTTTCCATAAAGAATGGCTCATGGCGATTTGGACGTATTCCTAATCTAAGAACGAACCTAAAACTCTAAGGAGCAGTTCCCCATGAAACAACCCGTACGAATTGCGGTCACAGGTGCAGCTGGTAACATCAGCTACTCTCTGTTGTTCAAAATCGCTGCCGGTGAAATGCTGGGGCCTGATCAGCCTGTGATTCTGCAACTGGTTGAGATCCCACAGGCTATGGACAAACTTCGTGGCGTTGCCATGGAGCTGGAAGACTGCGCCTTCCCACTGGTTCACGGTATCAGTCTGCACGACAATCCATTTGATGGTTTCCGTGGTATTCATTACGCCATGCTGGTCGGAGCTCGCCCTCGTTCCAAGGGCATGGAGCGTGCTGACCTACTGGAAGCAAATGCGGTTATCTTTGCTGAACAGGGCAAAGCGCTGAACGATGTGGCTAACCGTGACGTTAAAGCCCTGGTGGTTGGTAACCCTGCGAACACCAACTGTCTGATCCTGTCCCGCAATGCTCCGAACCTGGCTCCATCCCAGTTCTGTGCCATGACCCGACTGGATCACAACCGTGCACAGGGCATCCTGGGCAACAAGCTGGGTGTCAATCCTTCGGATATCGAAGGCGTCTGCGTGTGGGGCAACCACTCCCCAACCATGTACCCTGATCTGCACCATGCCCAGGTACTGGGTGATGAAGCTGCCATCGATATGATCGATGAGAAGTGGTACAAGGAAGAATACACACCTCGCATCCAGAAGCGTGGAGCTGAAATCATCGAATGGCGTGGCCTATCCAGTGCTGCATCCGCCGCACAGGCTGCTCTTGACCACATGCGTGACTGGGCCCTGGGCAGTGATGGCCGCATCGTTTCCATGGGAATTATTTCCGATGGCAGCTACGGTGTCGCCAAAGGCATCTACTACTCTTTCCCTGTCGTCTGTGAGTTTGGCAGCTACCAGATTGTTCAGAACCTTCACATTAACGACTACGGTCAGAAAATGATGAAGAAAACTGAACAGGAACTGCTGGAAGAAAAAGCAGCTGTAGACCATCTTCTGCCTAAAGAAACTGCTGCTTCACGTGAAGAGCTGAGAACTTCCAGCCGCAGTGGTCAGACTGAGTTTGACGCAGGTATTGATACCGGTGAGTCTTACTACAAGGCTGACCGTATCTGTTAAGCAGTAAATCCGATCGATTGATACCAAAAGACAGGAAAGGCTCAATTATGAGCCTTTCTTTTTATCCATAATACGCGATGTGTGAGTTTTATTAATAAAACTCACACATCGCGTTTATCCTGCTCATTGGCTGACATATATCTTTTAGCAGAGGTGGGACCAACCCTCATATCCCGTAACTTTCGATTTCTCGGCTCCAGCATGACTTCGCTGCCCTCCGGATTTCTTAAGCCCAGCCCACGCCCCCTACCTGAAGAACCTCTTTACCATCCCGACTGCCAACAGGTTCCTGATTTTCATGCGGCCCCTGTACCAAAGGCGTCCGATTATTATTGGTACCAGAGATGAACATGGTTTCTTCTTCCTGAAAAAGCATCCATATAAAGGTTAAACAGAATAAACATGAAACTGACAACACCCCTTTTTCTGTATCGACATGCTGCCTAATACAAAACAAAAAATAGTCGTATATATCAGATATCAAGGGGAGAAAAGTAAGCCTGCTCCAGCGCTTTGAAGGAATGCATGGCTTCAGGCGTAATGAATCCCCGATCCATAATCAGAACCTGATATATGATTCTGTTGAGCATTGCTCTTGAAGGCTCCCCCTTTTCATCATTCAACACACCATGGACCAATTCATGCCAACTGGTAAGAACCATAAATGTATTCAGGGCAAGCGCTTCAATTTCTTCATCACTGGCTTTCATCAAGCCTGATGCAATAAGCCCTCGGAATACCTGTTCTATCATCGTGATACAGAGGCTGGCAAATCCTCTGTACATGACTTGCAGCTCATTGCTCCGAGCAACAGCTCCATGAAGCCCCCGGAATATAAAGCGGTATCTCCACATGCTGGCCAGCAGCGCTTCCAGATACCGCTGCTTGTCCTCCAGTGTGATTCCCTTGCCTGCTGGCAGGACAATCTCGGCAGTCAACGCTTGCTGAAAGCCTTCAAACAACGCAAGGATAATCGCGTCTTTATTGCGAAAGTGATAGTAAAGGTTTCCTGGAGAGATACCCATGTGGCTCGCAATATGGTTAGTCGTCACTGCTCTTTCACCCAGCTCATTAAAGAGTTGCATGGCAGTATTGAGAATTTTTTCACGCGTTTTCACAGCCATATAACCACTTTTACCATGTACCCTTAACGAAATAAAAAGACTGTTTACAATAATTAGTAATTGACGATTTAGAGCAATTACTCTAAAAATATCATAAACAAGATAGTCCTGCTATTCAGCACTATTGAGAGTCTGCATCAAAAATGCAGGTTTCTCCCCCTTCAACGAGGGTGGGCAAGCCTCTCTAAGAGCAGGATTCAGAAAATAAAAAATAATTAAAACAAGCCATTAACGCCTAAGAGGGAAACAACCATGACCGCTGCCGAACCCATTACGTCAGAGCACAGGAAAGTGACCCAGCACATCACAACCCCTCTAGAGGATCTTCTTGCCGTTCAGAAGAAAGCTTTTCTGAAAGACCCTAACCCAGCCTATCAGGAACGGGTGGCCCGTATAAAGGCTCTTGAGAAAGCATTGCTGAGCAATAAAGATGCATTACTGTCAGCTTTAGATGACGATTTTGGTGGCCGAGCCAGAAGTGAGTCTTTACTTACAGAATTTATGCCAAATCTAGGCAATATCCACTATACGCTCAAGCGACTTAAAAAATGGATGAAACCCAGCAAGCGAAAGCTGAGCCCTCAGCTGTTGCCAGCTTCAGCCAAAGTGGTGTATCAAGCTTTGGGAGTTGTAGGTATTGTGGTGCCCTTTAACTACCCACTGTTCCTGTCTCTTGGCCCATTGTTAACGATTCTTGCCGCAGGCAACCGGGCCATGATCAAAATGTCGGAGTTCACACCCAAAACCTCCGAACTGGTCGCCCAAATCATTGAGCAAACATTTCCTGCGGATCTGGTCACCGTGGTTTGTGGAGATGCGGAAGTGGCAACCGAATTTACCAGCCTTCCCTTTGATCACATCATTTTCACCGGCTCTACGCCTGTTGGCCACCATGTCATGCGAGCTGCGGCAAAAAATCTGACGCCAGTAACTCTGGAACTGGGAGGCAAGTCCCCGGTTATTGTGGATAACGACTTTCCGATACAGGAGGCGGCGGAAAGAATCTGCTATGCAAAAGCCCTGAATGCTGGTCAAACCTGCGTAGCACCAGACTATATTCTGGTAAAAAATGACCAAAAGGCCGCATTTATTGAACACTATCTGAAAGCCTTTCGAAAGATGTACTCAAAGGTCAACGGGAATAATGATTACACTTCTATTATCAATGACCGTCATCACCAGCGCTTATTGAAATTGCTTGATGATGCCAAAGCGCAGGGAGCAACTGTTCATACGCCAAGCAACGAAGAAGTTAACGACGGAAGCCGTCGAATCCCCATCCACTTGATCGAGAATCCATCCGATGGCATGGGTATTATGCAGGAAGAGATTTTTGGCCCTCTGCTCCCTATCATCGGTATTGAAAGCCTTGATGAAGCCATTCAATTTGTACAGGAGCGCCCCAGACCTCTGGCACTTTATTACTTTGGTTCTAACACTAAAAATCAGGAAATGGTTCTGGAACAGACTCACTCCGGTGGAGTCTGCATCAATGAGTGCCTGTTTCATGTAGCGGTGGAAGATATGCCTTTTGGCGGCATCGGCCCATCCGGTATGGGGCACTACCATGGTTACGAAGGTTTCCAGACCTTTTCCAAAGCGAAAGCAGTGCTAACCAAAGGCAAGCTAAACAGTGCAAAAATGGTCCACCCTCCCTATGGTGGCTGGCTGCAGGAAAAAATGTTGGCATTTCTCTCTGGAGGAAAATGATTCTTTTTTATTTTGACTTTGACTCCAAATCCACACCAAGGGTGTTATCAACTCTCCAACCAATCAGTTGATAGCACCCCAAGAGTCACTCCTTTTGGTAAAAGACTTACTTAATACCCAGTCATATGGCATTAAGTGTTTCTGAGTATTGAGTCCTGTTAACATCAGTTTGCAGGCTCAGCTCAAACCAGAGCCTGCAAACTGATGCCAACACAACCTAACTGATTTAACTCTCCCACAGCTATACTTCCACCCAGTCATACTCTGAACTCCCTAGCTTCAAAAGGGTCTAAACCTCCTCCGAGGCTCCCAATTAGCGTAATTCTTGATGCATCAAGTTGCGACGCCAGGCTCACCCCATACCACTGTGGCGCTCTCTACACCGGAACCAAATAAGGAGTCCAGCTGGTTAGGGCGTGCGGCCACAATAGTTACTGATATTTGCTGCAAGATCGGCAGGGCTGTTATTTACGCTATGAAATCACTACTGAACTTTCTGATCTATACCAGTGTTACGCCATACATATATATTTTCAACTCTCTGACATACCCATTTACCGGCACCAAAACCATTGCAACAGAGCAAAGCAAAGTAGAGGCTAGCAAAAGCATCAGTCCAATCGTTATCTCTTCAGCTACGGGCTCTGACGAAGCATTGCCAGATACTCCAACTTTACGGATATACCTTCCCCCCATCAGCGACCGGCAAATAAGCTCCAGAATCTGTCAGAACATAATCAAAATCTTGAGTATCGATATGTGTATGGTGAACAGTTAATCAAGCAGAAACTGTGTAAAGCACTCAACGCAGCAGAAGCTCAGCTTGACCATTGCCCAAAAGCCTTGCAAGGGCAGGTAAATGCTGAAGAACGTTACCAACAGGCACCAGGAGTACCTTTTCCTGCAGCCGGAAAAGGGTGTGTAACTGTTCAAAGAGCAGGTGCAACAACCACCATTCACTATGAGCCTATTCATGGAACTCAATCTGCCGTTGCCCATGCTCAAGGAGTAAGACGGCATATGGAAGATGCCCATATTGCCAGTCAGTTCACAGTCATGATTAACAGTAAACCTATACTCATTGATATTACCGGTATTTTTGATGGGCATGGTGGTAGTACATGGTCTTCATATGCCAGTCAGAACGTTATTCCCCATTTGAAAAGACGGCTTGAAGAGTTCAACTCGAATGGGTTACATGATGAAGGCATCTGGAATGCTCTTAAACTTGCCCTGGTAGATCTTGATAATACGCTCCCTCAAACGCCCTTGGGTACGAATGCAAAAGCGATCTTTGAAGGGCTTGCCACATCAGGAACCACGGCTAATATTGCCCTGCGTATAAATGACGACCTGTGGGTTGCCAACCTTGGTGACTCCAGAGCAATCCTTCTCGATCAAACCGGACATATCCGACAAATCAGTGAAGATGCAGAGCCAGATACACCTAAATACAGACACTCCATCGAGAAGCGCGGTGGCTACGTTATCAATGTTGATGGGACTCCCAGAATTAATGGAAACTTAGCTGTAGCAAGGGCTTTGGGGGATCACTCCCTGGATGGAGCTACCAGTGCCCGAGGCAAAGTCATCAAAATACCTTCCAGCGAATGCTCAGGCGGCACTCTAATACAAGTCTGTGATGGTATTACCGAGGTTGCATTCTCTAAAGACATAGCCAGAACTGTACAACGGCAACTGCATCTGGGAAACCCTTTAGAACTGGCTGCCGCAAGGCCGGTAGCCAAGGCTTATCAGGCTGGCTCAATGGATAATATTTCGGTCATGGTAACTCGACTACCATTGCCAGTTCCTGCCGGTTAAGTCTTTATTAAAATTTATCTTTTATAATTGAAAAGCTATATCTCGTGGCTAATTCAACCTAATGAAAGGCAGAACTTCCATTACATGGCATGATTTAAACAACCATTTCGTAAAATGGTTTGAACTTTCCCCACTTTATTAAATCTAAGTTTATCGATAATATATTTTTGGTGGAGGTTCAGAGGAGTTGATAGTGCTCTCGGTAGATAAATTCTCCGATTACT
>OODV01000260.1 GCA_900299555.1 uncultured Endozoicomonas sp. | reverse complement strand
GGGAAAGAGATCTGGAAGGAAAAGTTCATAGCCTGAATTTGACCTGACAGACACCCTCTTGAAAATCGGTAACTGTCAGGTCAGGTCTGAACTTCTACATATTAGGTACCAAATGAAGGGGTTGGCCACTCTTCTGTCTTTATCTTCTATACAATTTCTGGTTTCGTCAGCTCTGCTTATATTCATATTTTCTGCAGGCTTGCTATTTGTCCGAGACATATCCTTGTGAACTGACTCCATCGACTTCAAGCAGGATTCGCCTGGTTTTAAATATTCTGCATTTGAAATTTTACGGTTGCACCACTTTTTAAATATTTGAAATTTATTGTCTGATTTTTTACAATCAACCTGTTCTCCATATCTTGAAATTTGGTTTTCAAATCCTGACATTCCTCTGTTACCATTTTTCCTTGTTGCAGTTTCATGAATATTTCAAACCTGTGCTAAATGTTTCTATCGGTTGTTTTGTGTGAACACTTTTGTAGATTTTGAACTAATAGTGCTATCGACGATTTTTCAGGGATAGTTATATCTTGAATATAAAGTTAGGCATCATGAAAAACACCAGATAGATAAGTGATCGAGTACAGTGGGCTTTTCTAGACAAACTCTTGCCTCTTCATAGTCGTCACTCCATCATTTTTACTTTTTATTTGCTAAGTCGGTTTCTTGCTATAGCAACCACCATGAATTTTAAATATCCTCCCTGCTTTTGCTCAGGAGTCTGCCGGTGGATACACTTGATTTGAATCCAGACAAGTATCGACTTGTCAGAGCCCTCAGACCCTTTTCTTACTCGGTTGCCCTGGTGACCTGTGGCTTGGGGACGGTCATGGCCTATCAGCAGGGTAATGGCAATGGACTTCGGGCATTGCTGGTTACTCTGGCGGGATTACTGCTTCAGGCTGCCTGTAACCTGGCCAATGACCATGCGGATATCACCCTTTGGCGCAAGCAGTCAGGAGAACTTGCCAGTCAGGTTATTCAACAGATTAAATTGAACTTTGCACTGGCCGGTGCTTTTTCTTTTATAGCATGTTTGATGGGATTGTGGCTGGTTAAAGAAGTTGGCTGGCAATTGCTTCTGCTTGGTATCTTTGGCGTGATTGGGGGGTATTTTTACACCGGTGAACCCGTGAATTACAAGCAGAGAGGATGGGGAGTTCCAGCCGTATTCCTGTTCACCGGCGTATTAATGGTCAGTGGTGCTTATTATGCAGTGGGTGGGGTATGGAGTAATGAGGTTGTCTGGATATCCATACCCGTAAGCCTGCTGGCCTCGGCACTGATCCTCTCAAATGAGATTCGTGATTACCTTGATGATATGAACCACAACATTAGAACTTTGACTGTTCGTATAGGGTTGATTAAAGCGAAATGGCTGTATGCTATTCTGTTGCTGGCAGTGTTTCCATTCAGTTTTGTCCTTTACCACTTTGGGGAGCTCGATAACCCTCTATACCTACTGATTTCCCTGCCTTTTGCTATTCAGCCTCTCAAACTTCTTTCGAATCAATCAGGCGATGCTGAGATGGTTCGGCTACCCCCGCTCACGGGGCGGTTCTTTATAATTTTTGGCTTAGGCTTCATTCTGTCTATTGTATTATGAGCGTTGTTATAGGAGGGAGTGAAGCTCTTTCCCTTTAAGACAGTAATAAAAAGCCCCAGCTATTCACTGGGGGTTTTTATTACTGGTTTTGTAGTGATGAATAATTCAGTTTTTATTTCTAAGATCATAAGTTTCTGTGTTAAACAACTCTTCGGGTCTATCCGGGAGATTAATAGACTTTCCAGCGTTACCAATGCCGATAAGCTTGAGCTTTGTAAATCGGTCTTGTGTCGCTTTTACCAATGTTTCAGAATTGCGCATTATGGTAGGCCTGATAAACAACATCAGGTTCTTTTTCTCATCGCCGGTTTGATTATAACGGAATAGGTTGCCAAAAATGGGAATGTCTCCTAACAGTGGAACTTTTTTCCTGCTTTTAGACTTGATATCTTCAATTAACCCGCCAATAACGACGGTCTGTCCATCATCAACCAGTACAGCCGTCTTCAGGGAACGAGTATTGAACAACAGGTCATCGCTATTTGAGCCAAGGAGCTGTTTGGTAGTACCAACATCGAGAGAAGAGACCTCCTGCTCCAGTGTCAGCCTCAGACTGTTCCCTTCATTGATATGAGGGGTAATCTTGAGTTTTAAGCCCACATCTTTGCGTTCTGTTGTTGTGAAAGGGTTGTTGCTGTTACCACTGGATGATGTCTGATATGAACCGGTTTTTATGGGAATATTTTTTCCGATGATAAGTTCTGCCTCTTCATTATCCAGAGTTAGCATACTGGGGGTAGAGAGGATATTGTTGTTAGATTTTGAGCTTAAAGCACTGACAAGAACACCAAAGTTATCTGCTCGGAGCGCCAGTGAACCGAGGGCAATGCCAGAGTTTTCGAGAATATGTCCGGTGATACTGCTTTTCACACTGTTGCCAGTATCCGAACTGGTTGCTGTACTGCGGATTGTGTCTGTCCCATCAATGCCCCATTGAACGCCCAGCGCATCATTAATCCCACCGGATACCTCTACAATTACCGCTTCCAAAAGAACCTGGGCTCTTGGGACGTCGAGCTGTCTGACGATTTTTTCCATTTCCTGAAGCGTTTCAGGATCGGCAATCATAACCAGCGCATTCTGCGTTTCATCCGCTTTAACAAACGCAGTGGTCGCTGCAGACTTGCTTTTAGTACCTGATTTAGTGGCAGATGTTCTGGATGATGGGCTTGATGGTGCTGTTGGTGGTATTGAACCTGAGGAGGGTGAAGATTGGGGTGAGTATGTTTTCTTTCCTTGGCTGTCCTGGATAATCCCTGATGCTTCAGAAAGAATTTCAGCAATATTCTTAGCGTCGGCAAAGCTCAGGAACATGACTTTGGTGGTTGATTTTCGAATGCCTTCTTTGTCCAGAGTGTCTGCCAGTTTTCTGACTCGCGCCCGCTTACTGGTATTTCCTTTAACAACCAGACGATTACTACGCTCATCTGCGATGACCTGAAGACCACTGGGCAGTTGCCCTTTACCGGTGACCAGCGTATCGGAGATGATTTTTGATACATCACCAACCCAGGCATGTTTGAGCTGAATCACTTCATAGTCGTTATTTCCAGCATCATCCAGCTCTCGTACCAGTTTGGTTATGCGTTCAACATTGTCGGCAAGATCACTGACAATCACAGCATTACTGGATGCAGACGCAGCGGCATGACCGTATTGGGCGATCAGAGGACGGATGATCGGGATTACTTCAACAGCAGAAACGCTGTGCAGGTCGATAACCTTGGTGGTCATCACACCATCAATAGGCTTTTTGGTTTCACTGGTACTGCTGGTTTTTGCCATGGTGGTAGGCACAACATTAATAATGCGGCCATCAGCCTTTGGAATGACGGTATATCCATTGGCAGTGAGTACTTCCAGAAACACATCGTAGACTTCGTCTCGAGTTAGTGGTTTGCTTGAAATAACAGTAACCGTATTGCCACCTTTAATGCGGGGGTCGATGACAAACGTCTCCCCGGTGATTTTGGCAACCTGAACAATAAATTCACGAATGTCAGAATTTTGCTGGTTCAGGGTCCAGAGCTTATCGTCAGGTAGCTGTACAGCGTTATTTGCTGTGGTGGCAGGCTGCAAACCGCTTCTAGCTCCGTTGGCGAACAACTGCGTGGCTGTCAGCAACAGTAGCAGGGGGATAGCTCTCATCGATAACAAATAGAGAGGGTATGGTAAGAAGAATAGCGCTCTGGTGTTCATGTTATGACCATTAACTCAGCAGTTTGTCATTTTTGTAGTTACAGTTCCTGACTCGCTTCCTGCAGCTTTTCCCGGAGATCCTGCATTCGCTGTTCAAGAGACATGTCATCCGGGTAATCATGATTACCCGGACGTTGTTCCATTGATTCAGGGAACTCTTCCGAAACAGGTCGGAACTCTTGAAACGTTCTGGAATCTCTGGCTGTTTCTGGAAAGTATAGTTTCTCAAGCTGTTTACCCCGTTTAATGACAATATGATCAGAATAAACCTGATTCAAAATTGCGCCTCCGGGAAGTGCATCACCAATTTCATAAAGCTTGTCCTGATTCGATATCTGAATAATCGCACTATCGTACTTTTTATTTTCAATTCCTGAGAGTGCACCTCTAAGAATCAGGTTCATCTTTGTAACAGGAATTTCTTTATTGTTTTGAGTTATTTCCTGATTGTCATTAAAACCAAAAAGTAGATCAAAGTCCTCATTCCTGATCGTTGATGGTTGTGACACTGTTGTTTTGTTTTTTTCGGATTTGTTTGTGCCAGTGCCTGGTAATGTTTCTCTATTGATTATCTGATAAAAATTAAATGTCTGAGTCGCAATGCTCAGGAGCATGACCAATAAAATTATCAGAATCATGAGCTTCCGATTATTTTTATGCCCCCATTGTAGAAATGTGGTGGGAACCACTGATGTCATGATCATCTCTTCTGAAGTTAACGAATGGGATTAATAGGCTATTCTTTAGTCTAAATAAAAGCATAAGAGTCTTGTTTTTTAAAGAAATAAGTTTTCCCAAAAAAAACTTTACATTTTTTAGGATTATCAGTTAAAAATTATGCTTTTCCCGTTTGTAAAATAGGAATAATGCTCCAGACTGTTTCTGATGTTCTGGATGTGATGCTAACAAAACGAGTTTATATTTGTTGATCTGTTTGGAAATAATTAACCAGAAATGACAGATGCTTCCCTTTTGATTTAAGGAGTTATGGATATTGGCTACTTTGCTAACCGCTGACTACGACCCTGAGGATAATGCTGTGGGTGAAGCCAGCGTTTTACCAAGACTGCCTTTTACCTTTGCCAAAAGGCATGGTGTAGTTCTGATTGAAAATGATAACGGTGTTGCCACTCTTTATTTCCACAACACACCACCCGCTGATCTTCTGGCTGAAATCAGTCGTTTTTCAGGAGTATTTCCTGCTTATCAGAAGGTCAATGTCGAAAAACTGTCGGAGGTGCTGGCTAACTGTTATCACAATGACAGTTCTGAAGCATTGCAGAATGCTGCCGGAATCAGTGATCACCTGGATCTGACCAGTCTGGCTGATGCGGTTCCGATTACCGAAGATCTGCTTGAGCAAAGTGATGATGCCCCGGTTATTCGCCTCATTAATGCGTTGCTGACGGAGGCAATAAAGGAAGGTGCCTCTGATGTTCATATTGAAACCTTTGAGTCCACACTGGTGGTTCGAGTTCGGGTCGATGGGGTTTTAAGAGAAATACTGTCCCTCCAGAGAACGATCGCGTCATTGCTGGTTTCTCGTATTAAGGTTATGGCACGTCTGGACATTGCTGAGAAACGCGTACCTCAGGATGGTCGTATCTCACTCAGGGTTGCTGGCAAGGAGGTGGATGTTCGGGTTTCCACATTGCCTTCCAGCAATGGTGAGCGGGTGGTATTAAGGCTGCTCGACAAGGCAGCCGGTCGCCTTGAACTTAAGCACCTGGGGATGACGGAGCAGAATCGTTCACAGATTGAATATCTGCTCAAAAAACCTTATGGCATTATTCTTGTTACGGGGCCAACGGGTTCCGGTAAGACGACTTCTCTCTATGCCAGCCTTACTCTTCTGAATGACAAGACCCGCAATATTCTCACGGTTGAAGATCCTATTGAATATCACATGGAAGGTATTGGTCAGACTCAGGTCAATACTAAAGTTGATATGACCTTTGCCCGAGGGCTTAGGGCTATCCTGCGACAGGACCCTGATGTGGTGATGGTGGGTGAGATCCGGGATCGTGAAACTGCTGAAATTGCGGTTCAGGCAAGTTTGACCGGACACCTGGTGCTTTCAACACTGCATACCAATACAGCAGTGGGGGCGCTGACCCGTCTGCAGGACATGGGCATTGAACCTTTTCTGATGTCTTCCAGTCTACTCGGGGTGGTTGCTCAGCGTCTGGTCAGGGTGCTGTGTAGTGAGTGTAAGTCTCCCTACAGTCCTGATGATGCAGAGTGTCAGCAGTTGGGTATCCGCTCTCCTGAGGGCGTGACGCTTTATCACGCTGAAGGGTGTAAAGCCTGCAATTTTAGCGGTTATCGTGGTCGTACTGGAATTTATGAAGTGGTTGTTATTGATGAACAGGTCAGGCGGATGATTCATGCTCTCAAGGGTGAGCAAGAGATTACGGACTATGTTCGTGAGTACAGCCCCGGCATACGTGAGGATGGAAGCAGAAAAGTACTTGAAGGGGTAACGACTCTGGAAGAAGTGCTTCGGGTTACCCAGAAAGACTGATTGGCGCTGGAGAGAAGGCTCTCTTGCACGAAAAAGGCTCACGATTATGGCCGCGTTTGAATATATTGCCCTGGATCATCAGGGTAAACAGCATAAAGGGACACTGGAAGCAGACAGTGGGCGTCAGGTACGCCAGATGCTGCGGGATAAACAGTGGACGCCTCTGTCGGTCAATACACTTACCGAGCGTAAGCAGCAGGGGGAAGAAGGTAGAGGCGTTTTTTTTCGCCGGGGTATTTCAGCCATTGAACTGGCTACGGTGACCCGACAGTTGGCGACTCTGATTCAGGCTGCCATGCCAATTGAGGAAGCGCTTAATGGGGTTGCCGCTCAACAGGAAAAGCGAAGAATAAAAAACATACTGCTGGCTGTTCGATCCCGTGTGCTTGAAGGCTATACCCTGGCAAAAAGCCTGGAAGCATTCCCTGAAGTCTTCCCTCAGATGTACCGGGCGACTGTCGCTGCTGGGGAGCATGCAGGTTATCTTGACCGTGTTCTCAATCGTCTGGCCGACTACACTGAGGCCAGAATGCGTTCCGGGCAGAAAATACAGCAGGCATTGGTTTATCCAGTCATCCTGATAGTGGCCTCCATGGGTATTGTTAGCTTCCTACTCGGGTTTGTTGTGCCGGATGTGGTAAAGGTCTTTCTGGATTCCGGGCAGGAGTTGCCATTAATTACGGAACTGCTGATCAATGCCAGTGAGGGGTTTCAGGCTTGGTGGCCTTTAATCTTTGGTGGAATTGCCGTGGTTGTTCTGGTAGTTCGACACCTTCTGAAAAGAGAGTCGATACGTCTTTCCTGGCATCGAACCTTGTTGAAGCTCCCATTTGTTGGGCGGTTTGTTCGTACGGCCAATGCGGCCCGTTTTGCCAGTACATTGAGTATTTTAACACGCAGCGGTGTTTCACTGGTTGAAGCCCTGATGATTGCTGCGCAGGTGGTGGATAACGATGCCATCAAAAATGCCGTCCAGGATGTTGCCAGGCGAGTCAGTGAAGGAACCAGTCTCAACAGGGCGCTGACAGAAGCCGGCTATTTTCCACCACTGATGCTTCACATGATCGCCAGTGGAGAGGCAACCGGAGAGCTGGATCAGATGCTGGAGCGTACGGCCCAGAATCAGCAGATGGAACTTGAAGGGCGCATAACGGTCATGATCGGGTTGTTTGAGCCTCTGATGCTGGTGCTGATGGGGGGGGTGGTCATGATGATCGTTTTGGCCATTCTGTTGCCCATACTCAATATGAACCAGTTGTTGAATTGATGTGGGCTTTGAGTGATAGACGACTCTGAGCGACTAGAACGGAATACAATCATCATATGTGAAAAATGCTGAATGGCATTTTCATAGAAAACCGAGGTTAACAACCATGATAAAAAAATGGCTTACGAGAAGGCCTGAAAGAGGAGAGTGCCGCGTTGGCAAGGCAATTAAAGCGGGTAAAACAGAGGGTGGCTTCACACTGATAGAGATTATGGTGGTGGTTGTCATTCTGGGAATACTGGCAGCAATGGTTGTTCCCAAAATTCTCTCCCGGCCAGACCAGGCAAAGGTAACGGTTGCCCGCTCTGATATTGAAACCATTTCTCAGGCGCTTGAACTTTTCAGGCTCGATAATGGCTTTTATCCCACCTTGGATCAGGGGCTTGAGGCATTGATCCAGAAGCCATCTTCTACTCCAGAGCCCAGAAACTGGAACCCTGAGGGGTATTTAAAACGGGTTCCAGTGGATCCATGGGGAAATCCCTACATGTACTTGCAGCCAGGAAACCATGGCAAGTATGACCTTTATTCACTGGGTGCTGATGGTCGCGAGGGTGGAGAAGGTCTGGATGCCGATATTGGAAACTGGGATAAACAGCCATGAGCGGCTCTTTATAGAAGGCGGAGTAGGTAATGGTATCACCGCAACAGCGAGGATTTACTCTGATCGAAATGCTCGTGGTGGTGATCATCGTTGGTGTTTTACTGGGTATTACCTTGCTAAGTCCAATTACGGGAAGTATTCACAAGGTGATTCAGGGGGAAGCGACCCGGTTGCAAGTGCTATTTGACCAGGTTCGTGACAAAGCGCTGATAGAAAATATCCATTATGGCTTTTCTGTTGATAGTGAGGGTTATTATCGTTGGTGGGTATTACCGGCAGAAAGTCAGGACTGGGTGGCGTTGGAACAATCCCCTTTTCAGCCCAGATTGATGCCAGAAACGTTAAGTTTGAGCCTGGAGTCAATTGAGGATTCCAGACCTTTTGATACAGATGAAGCGTCCCCATCGGTCGTGTTCTATTCAGACTATCAGGTAACACCGTTCAGACTTCGCATTATTCCGGTGGAAAACAGAAAAGAGTCGCTCTATCTGTTAACAGATGGGCTGTCAGATATTGAACGAGTTAGGGAATGATGCTTAGGGGATTCAAGGTGAACCGGCTTTTTCCAAACAAGAGCCTGCATTTCTGTAATGGTTTTACCTTGCTGGAAGTTATGGTGGCATTGGCGGTATTTGCCCTGGCTGCTTCCATGCTCATTCTTTCTGATGGAAACAGTATTCGGCAGACCCGCTATCAGCAGGAAAAAATACTGGCCTCGCAGATTGCTGACCATTATCTCAATGTGCTGCATGCTGAGGGTCGCTGGAGTGGTCCCGCAGTTCGGCCACAAATTGAAAGCTACGCTGGTTATCAGTGGTATGTTCGGGAAACTTCATCGATAACTGGATCACCTGATTTTCGGAGAGTGCAGGTTGAAGTGTTTATTGGTGAGTCTGAGCCGGAGAAAGGTTCTGCTCCTTTGGCAAGGTTATCTACCTGGCTGAGGAGGCCCCGGCAATAATGCTTTGCGAAGGCTTTCACCCAGCTACGGGCGTGCCTCGGAATAATGTCCACATACCCAGTGGCTTTACTCTACTCGAGCTAATGGTCGCTATTGTACTGTTCAGTATGATCAGCACGGCAGCCTATAAGCTGTTTATGTCGGTGACACGCGCGCAGGAAGTTACGCAGTTGGTGTTGGATGACCTTGATAAACTGCAAAGAGTTGAAATTGTACTGGAAAAAGATCTGTTCCAAATGACTCGAAGACCGGTAAGAGATGAGAGTGGCCGGCAGCAGCCAGCACTTAAAGTCCCGGGTACTGGAGGTACACTGGTTGAGTTTACGCGTTTAGGGTGGCAAAACCCCCTTCAGGTCACACGAAGCACGCTGCAGCGTGTCGCCTATGCCCTGGAGGGGCATCAGTTAATTCGCTATTACTGGCCAATGCTGGATAGAGCTCCGGATTCTACACGTATTCGTCAGACTGTGATGTCCGAAGTGAACAGTGTCAAATTCCGGTTTCTTGATGATCATAAACGTTGGATAAGTGTCTGGCCCCCTATGCAGAAATTTCAGCAAGGAGCTAATGACGATAGCCTGGCTCAGATACCGGCTGCTGTTGAGCTGACCATTGTTCATGAAAAGCAGGGTTCTATGGTTACGGTGGTTCCCCTGGCTACCTATAAACCCGACCAGGCTAATAAAGAGGGCGGTTCTGCACAGGGCAATATGAGTGACCAGCCGGGTAATTTACGTCCACCACCCAGAGAAGGCAGCAATGGCTACTGAACTGGTTAAAGACTGTCAGTCATTTCGATCTTCGGTAAGTAAGTTCCGGTCATACCATCAGTCTGGAATAGCTCTTATTTACGTACTGCTGATTTTCCTGCTGATCACGACGATTGCCTCTCAGATTGTCATGAATCTCTGGTTGCATACTGAGAAGAATTCAAGGTATCTGGAAAGGACTCAGGCAAAACACTATGCCTTAGGGGCAGAGCAATACGTTGCGTGGTTATTGGAGAAAGATTTCGAACAGGATAAAAAGAATAACCGAATGGTGGATCATGAAGGTGAGTTATGGAATGTTGAAACCATTAATTATGAAGTAGAACAGGGGGATATCGAATTACTGGTTCAGGATGAACAGGGCCGATTTAATGTAAATTGGCTGGCAAATGAAAATAATCAGTCTGGTGATAAATCGGCTGAAAAAGGCGGTTCACCTACGGTGAAAATGTTTGAGAATCTGCTGTCGACTCAATCCATGGATCCTCAACTGGCTTATAAAGTGAAGCGCTGGGTCAGTAAAGAGCAGAAGAGTGCAGCTGTGGGGACTGAGGATCAGATCTACCTGTCGCTGGATCCCCCAAGACGAACAGGGCAGACTGAAATGACCTCGGTCTCGGAGCTGCTATTAATTGATGGTTTTGATAGCGAGCAAGTTGAAAAACTGTTGCCATATATTACGGTTATTCCGAAATCATCAAAAATGAATATGAATACCGTGCTACCAGAGGTTATTCGCTCTTTGAATAATAATATAACGGAGGGGGATGCTCTGATGATCACTAATGGTCGAGGCGATGCCGGGTTATCAAATATTGAAGAATTGAATCAGCTTGTCGCTTTATCTGGAATGGCCGGGCTCTTTAATGCGGGGAATCAAAATGAACTTGTGGTTTTTGGTAGTCAATATTTCAGTGCACAGATCAAGGCAACGTATCGGGATACAACCTTTTATTTAAAAACGCTTTTTTACCGAAGCAGTGAGGGGCATGTGCAGGTTGTCGGGAGAGAGATTGGACCGAGTCAATATTGGACCCCTGCTAATGAAATGCATTCAACAGGGAGTCCTGAGGTTTAATAATGAAAAAAGTGCTATTGATTCGAATTCCCCCTCCTATCAGCTCTGTTGACGCGCATACGGTTGTTCAGTGGGGCAAGTATACGTCGGCTGGCTCGCTTACTGGAGACCTCCACCTGACAGCCATAGACCAGCTCAAAGAAGCGTGGCTTGCTGATGAACCTGAGGGAGTGGGGGGAGAAGACAGTTTGCCTGATGAAACTGTTTTACTCCTGGGTGGATCATCGTGTTTTTATAAGCGTTTGACAATTAATACCGGTCAGAAAAAACACCTGACTACGGCACTGCCTTATCTTGTGGAAGAGCATCTGGCTCAGGATATTGAAGCCATGCACATAGTGAATGGCTTTCCGGATAAGGATTCGCAGGTTTCTGTTGCTGCTATTCCGCATTCAGCTTTGCAGGCCATGCTTGCGCTATTTGAGGATCATCAACTACCACTCACGAGAATGGTGGCTGAAATGCAGCTTCTGGTATCGGACGCACAATGCACTTCGTTATTGCTGGATAATGAGTCTGTGATGATGGCATTGCCGGGGCGTGAAGGCATTGCCCTCAATTATGAGGCACTGCCTTTCGTATTCCCGGGCCAGTCGGATCAATTTGAACAAGACTTGCCTGACACCTTGGTAGACTCTCTTGAAAAGACGGTTACCGAGGCAGCGGATGATCAGCTGTCACAAGTCAGGTTGATGTTCTCAGACAGTACACTGGCGGTCTCCACTATCAGAATTGATGAAGTTTCAGATTTGCTGTCTGAGCGAGGCTGGCTGGTAGATAAGGTGCCGCTTAATGGCGCCGTATTTGAGTATTTTGCAGAACGCTATTTTGCCTTCAGGCGTAATAATCAGCTGATTGATTTCCGGCAGGGAGCTTATCAGTGTCCAAGAAGGGCTGGGCGGTTTATCCGTCGCTGGTGGCCTTTGGCAGCGGTGGCCGGTTGTTGGCTGATCCTTGAACTTGGTTTGTCAGTCACAGAGGGAGTGATTTATCAGCAGCAGTCAGAATCGCTCTGGAAAGACTCCATAAAAAGTTATCTCTCTGTATTCCCCAGTGACCGACAGGCTCAACAGGCACAGACTCGGCAACAAATGTCTTTTAATGTTAAGCAGGTGATGGAGAACCGTTTCCGGAGTCTGGACAATCAGACATCAGAAACCCCATTTTTGCCCATGCTTCAGGCGCTTTCAACCGTTTCTGGTTCAATGGGAGAGAAAGCGAAGCTTGAACCAAGAAGCCTGGATTTCAACGACGCCTCCGGCCAACTCGTTTACGAATTTGAAGCGGGTGAACTGGAAACGGTTAACCAATTTCTGGAAAAGCTTAACGCTTCCGGCTTTCAGGGCAAATTGGATAATGCCAACCAGGGTAAGTCCAGCGTGATTGCCAGAATTACCATCAGGAGATGATTGGGAGAACCATGCAAAAATTGAATAACCTTCTGATGGCTCATCCGTACTGGCAGCAATGTAAATCATGGTATGAGATACGCTCACCGAGAGACCGGAAAGCACTCCAGTTGCTCGCTGCTGCACTGTTTGTGGGGCTGATCTACTTTCTGGTCTGGGAGCCGGTAACCCAGTGGTCTGAAAGGCAGAAAGAAGACTACCTTTATCAGGAAGAGATCAACACTTGGCTGCATAGCAATTTATCAAAGGCTCGTGATCTTCAGAAGAACCAGCAGGTAGCATCGGTTCGACAGGAACTTTCTTCCATCGCGGCCAGTGTGGCTCAACAGACAGGTATTACCCTGGGAAGAGTACAGCCAGACCGTAAAGGCCTTTCGGTCTGGATAGAAGACGCAGCTTACCAGAAGTTGCTCAAGTGGCTGGTGCTATTGCAAACAAAGCATGGTGTTGCCATACAGCAGATCCGCATCGATAAGCTTAAAGAGGAAGGACGGGTTAAGGGTTATATCCATTTGGGTGGTTAACTTCGGTACAACGTCTGTCATGTGTTTGAAGTTTGTCTTTCTCGGGTAGTTTTCCTGGTGAATTCTACAAAAAGGGATTGACAGTATCTCTCGATTCGCTATCATACCGCCCACACATGCAGGGTGATTAGCTCAGCTGGGAGAGCGTCTGCTTTACACGCAGAATGTCGGCGGTTCGATCCCGTCATCACCCACCAGGTTCTCAATAACTTTCAGAAGTTATTGGAAAGCAGCGGACCGGTAGTTCAGTTGGTTAGAATGCCGGCCTGTCACGCCGGAGGTCGCGGGTTCGAGTCCCGTCCGGTCCGCCATATTATGAAACCCTTACGATATCTGTCGTAAGGGTTTTGTCGTTTATAGGCCCTGTAAACAAAGGGTTAAACGCACTTCGCTGGAGGATTTTCCCTCCCCACAAACAAGCTATTTTCGACCCTTTTTTGCCGTTTTCTCTCTTCTCTCTGAAAAAGTGGAGGAATTGGCCCTTCGAGTCCTCCACTTTTTTTGTTTTTTAATATCAGTACTTTAGTTTAAGTTTTGCTGGATGTCGCGCCGGTGGTTCGCAGGTGTTTTTCCGGTAGGGGCTCGGGACTGGATTCGAAATGATCTTTATTCTTGGTCATTTTTTCCAATACATAACGATGGCTGCGCTATGCGATTATTCTGGTATTGGAGTTGTCACACTTTGACTAAATTAAAAAAATTGAACTTTTGTACTTTGAAGCTTTCTATTGATTTATAGCGCAGTCCTTTTCGCACAAATTATTATTTTTTATTTCAAGTAAAATATTTATGTTTCCTAATGATTGTTTAGATATGTCTATACGGCTCCCATATTTTGGTGATCAGAGCCAAACACATAAAAAAACCAAGAATAAGGAGCCAAAAAACTCAGTTCAATATTTTGCTGGTTACCCATTAAGAGTAGTGTCTGAAAACGATAAGGGAAGATTGGTTGGTTACCTTTGTAGTTATTGCGATGGGCTACCGCGTAATATAATGCAGATGGATTGTGGCCATCGCACTTGTAAAACTTGCTATGATTTCCGTGTATTTGTCAGCAAGAAATTAGAGAAAACCTCTGATGAGGTTTTTTGCCCCACGTGCAGAAGCGAGAATCCCAATGTTAATAAATATTCTTGGTTGAATATTGAACTAGTACCAGACAATCCATTTAGTAAACAAGAATCAAGAAAAATATCTATAACAGAGTGTCCCATCGAAGAATGCAAGGGTTGGATGGGAGGAAGCCTCTTTGCTTTATATAGACATGAGGCTTCTCATCATGCTCATCTTGAGTCTCAAAGGCCTCTTTCGGATCTCTCAATTGATCAATATAAATTGCTCACTGAAAGATTGGTGACTAAGGGTGAATATCTCGATGGTGATGCTGCAGGAGTTCAAAGTAAGAAAAAGCAAAAGAAACAGCTTCACAAAACTCACCCAGAGCTTAATAAGTCTTGCAGTGAAAAGAGACCGAATGCTCAGACCTTTCAAGAAACAGGTAGTGCCTTGAAGTCAACAGAGTTGACAGTTAAACAGGAGGGATTTAATGAGGAAGTTCTTAACACCACTAGTACGATAAGTGACCTACACCAAGCCGAACTTTTATCCTCCAGCAGCTCAATAGATGTTTTAGGGCGTATTGGACCGGGCAACCAAAAATCAGTTACACAACAGTATGACAAAGCTGCTAGAGAGTATGCCCAATCTGAAAACTACCGCGAGATTGTACAATTTTTACAAAAACAATGGGATGAAGCTATCAATTCTCCAGATGTTGTTTGGTATTCTGAGGACATGTAAGTTTATGCTCACCTAATCACCATGGGCGGATTGGTATGGTTATTTCAGTTTTCCGATGAATCTTCGGGAGCAACAATGGCCATTTTTTCGAAATGTTCTCGCTGTTCAGACCACAGCATTGGGAATGGCTTCAGGCAGCCCTTCAGTGTTAATACCCATGTCCCAGTGTTACAGAGAATGGCTTCCTGAATATCGGGAGCCAGGCAGGTCAGGCGGATGAACTTGGAGATTTTGGCTTTGTCGGTTTTCTCCCTGTCTGCCAATTCTCGGACGCTCTTGAACTTCCCGTCTTCCAGCAATTTGATCCAGCGGTGTCCTTGAATAAGCGCTTTCTGAAGAGCTTCCATTTCGTCATGGCCAACCATACCATCCGGTGTCTTGATCGTGCTCTTACCACCCCGGCGTATAATCTTGATGGGGATGGTGACTTTGATCAGGTTTTCCTCTTCCAGAAATTCAACGGTCTCTTCTCCGACTTTTTTGACAATAGCCATGGCGCTCTCCTTGCAATTTATGGTTGTAGTTCAATGGCAACGGCATTCATGCCGTCAGGCCGGAAGTAAACGGTGACTTGCTCTGCAGCCAGCTCGATGCGTTTGATTAACAACTCCGTCAGGCGTCGTTTTTCCGGAGCAAACAGCTCGTCCCATACCGAAGCCAGATCACCCAGTGCGGCCCGAATGGTGTTTTTATCGAGATTGCCATCCTGTTCACTGGCCTGTTGCCACACCCTGAATAGCAACTCTGGGCTGGCCAGTCGTTTCCGTATCTCCTCCAGCACCATAAGTTCCAACGTGCGGGCCGACAGCGGCGGTAGCGGGCTGTTTTTGGCCCCCTGTTTCTGACTGGTGCCGGTCACGTAATAACGGAACAGCTGGCCGTTTTTGCGGGTACTGCTGGTGGTCATGGCTAAACCATCCGGTCCTACCAACATGCCCTTGAGAAATGAAGGATTGTTCCGGTGCCTGGAAGACTTGGAGCGCAGCTGGGCGTGGACATCGAAAGTACCATGAGCCTTTGCCCATAAGTCCATCGGGATAATCGGTTCATGCTCACCGGGGTACCATTCGCCCTTGTTGCCAATCTCCCCGATATAGATCCGGTTGCGCAGAATGCGGTGAACCGTATTTTTGGCAAACAGGCTGCCACCTCTCACCGTCCCGTCGTGTAACGGGATCGCCTTGGTTCGGTATCCTTTCTTATTGACGATTTCACAGGTCTGGATAATGGAACGGGTTTTCACAAAGGTTTTGAAAATCAGGTTAACCAGGCCTGCTTCCACCGGGTTTACGGTGAGTTTACGCTCAATGACGTCATAGCCCAGTGGAGGGTTACCCCCCATCCACATACCTTTCTTTTTGGAGAGCAGAAACTTATCTCTTATTCTCTCGCTGGTGACCTCTCTTTCAAACTGGGCAAATGAAAGCAGGATATTAAGAGTGAGTCTTCCCATACTGCTGGTGGTGTTGAATTGCTGGGTGACGGATACAAACGACACACTATGCTTGTCGAAAAGGTCCACCAGCTGGGCGAAGTCAGCCAATGACCGGCTGAGGCGATCCACCTTGTAAACGACCACAATATCAATCAGGCCAGACTGAACATCCCTCAATAATCGCTGCAGGGCTGGGCGTTCCACATTCCCACCAGAGAAACCACCATCATCATAGTCATCCGGAATCAGAACCCAGCCTTCATGCTTCTGGGAGTGAATATACGCTTCGGATGCATCCCGCTGGGCATGGAGCGAATTAAACTCCTGCTCCAGTCCTTCCTCCGTCGATTTTCGGGTATAGATTGCACACCGCTTCTTCACCAACGTTTCCTTACGCTTGGCCATGTACACCTCCTTTTGACTTGGATTTCAGCCCAAAGAACATCGGTCCCGACCAGCTGGTGCCGGTGATCATATTGGCAATGCGGGTTAGGCTCTTGTAGATCTCTCCCCGGTACTCAAAACCCTGCGGGGTCACGATGACTTCGTGGGTTTCCCCGTTGTACTCCTTGGTGATAACGGTCCCAATGGAGGCTTCACTAAGCGGCTATTTGCCGACAGTGGTGCCCTGGAATACACCAAGAACCTGCTGGGTTCCATCGCCCTGAAAATAGAGGCGATGAATCAGGACGGTCGCTTGCAGGCTCTGGCGAAAAAGATCAGCAATGCCTTCATTGCCATGGGCGAGACCATTCAATCGACGCTGTCTGGCCTTTCTTTTGACGGGTTTGTTTCAAAGGTAGAAACCAGCTTTGCCACCATCACTACGGTGATGGATAAGCTGAAAACCACCTTCACGGTAACTGGCAATACCGTCACTTTCTTTTTCAACAGTTTCACGTTGGCGGTGAAAGGTTTTGCGACCGTATTTCTCTATACCATCGGAGAAATCATCTTCGGCTGGGGAAAACTGGCGGAGGTCGTAGGTGCTGACTCCATTGCCAAAGAGATGCAGGCAACCACTCAGTATCTGCGCACTCTTGGCAAAGAGTTTGCCAAACAAACCGCTGAGGATGCCAATGCCGCCAAAGACGCATTGGTGGGTATTTACGAAGCCCTCTCGAAACAGCATGAACAGACACAAAAAGACATTCGTGGTGAAAGCAAGGTGACCTGGGATCAGGTACGAGAAGAACAGGAGCGTTACCGGGCAGACGTTGAGCAGACTGGCAAAACCGCAGAGCAAGCAGCAGAGACCACCAAAGCGGCGTTTACCGATGCTGCGAATGCCATCAACCAGATCAACGCGGCTGAAACCCGCATCGAATTAGCCAGCCTTGGTGTGGCTCTAGCTGAAGCCTTTTCAGCGAGAACACTATCTCAGAAAGGATACACTCAGGTGCTGGAGGCCAGTCGCCAGAAGCTGGCACAACTGAAAAAGGAGGCGGATGGCACAAGTCAGAGTATTGATAGAGTCACCGAGGCTGGTGAGCAACAAACAGCAGTTCTTGAAGACTCCGCATCTATTGCCGGAGTCATGGCGGGTCATTACAACACCCTGACCGAAGAGCTACAGGGCATGAGTCGTGCAGCGCACGATGCTTTTTTAGCAATGAATGGCGTGGGTAATGTCAACACTGAACAGGCCATTAGCGGTATCGCTGAATTAAAAAGCCAGCTGGAAGAAACCAGAGAAGAGCTTAACAAGCTGCAACACTCCAATACCTTTGATGTAACCGGTATTAGCAGTTGGATGAATGAGACTGCGAAAAATGCTGCCTATGTCAAAAGTCAGTATTTAGAGCAGAGGATCGCCCTCGAAGAACTGTTAGAGAGTTATGAGCAGGGTGACTATATCGCCAGACGCTTTCTCCGTCAGGGCGAGCAAGCCGCTGACACGATGAATCTCCTGAATAATCAGGATTTAGACCGCCTCAACAATGCTATTCGCTCGGCAGAGCAGAACATGAATAGCTTGGGCGACAGTTCCCGGAATACCCTGAACAGCCTGCAAGATGAACTGGATGAATTGCAGGGCAGGCAATCGGATATTGAGCAACGGCGCTATCAAAGTCAGCGTGACGATCTGAAGGGGCAGCAGGCAGAGGCAGTTGCCAAAGGGGATCAGGAGGCGATCAAGAATATCACCTCTGCCCTGCGGATCAGTGAGCAGATTTATAACGAGCGCTTACGCCAGGCTAATAATGAAAAATCCAAAGCCCTTCAAGAGAGCCAGGTGAGTACGTCAGCACCAACCACCCGAACCACACAACCGGCTCCGCAGAAAATTATCCGGCTGGAATATCCGGGCGGTGCGGTCAATGCAGGCATTGATTCAACGGATGAAACCAAACTGCTGGAAGCCCTGAAAAACGCAGGCATGAGGACGGTCTGATGATACTGGATACCATTACCCTCCCGGATGATCTTCTCTGGATCAATGAGTTTGAATGGAACCCCGTCGAGCAAACCACCGAGCGGAGCCTGACCGGAGCTTTGCTGGTTCAGGAAGGGCAACTAATACATGGCAGGCCAATCATTCTCTCTGGCAATGGCGAGGCCGGTTGGGTATCTCGGCTGACGGTCAAGAACCTGTTTGCTCTTTCCAAAGCGGCTAATAAAACCATGAATCTAACACTCCCGGATAATCGACAGTTCTCCGTTATTTTTGACCGCTCTAACGGTGCTCCTGTAGAGGCACAGCAGGTTTTACCATTCGCTTATCCTAATGATAATAATCACTATCTACTGACTATTAGATTGCTCACTGTTTAACCCAGTTAACTTGCTTTACAGGCTCAATATTATGACGCTTTCTTATGTGAGTATATAAGTTGGAAGATTGAGAAAAAGGTCTATCACATGTTAGACAAAGAAACGGTTTAATTTTTTCGTGAATATAAATATGTTTCTTTAAATCAGATTTTTGAGAGAAGCATTTTAGGCATAATTGGCATTGAAATGGTTTTTCATTTAGATGAATCGACCTCTCGTGCAGACGACGTGAAATATCTTTTTCGAATTTTTTACCACACTCTGGATAGCTACATATAATTTTTTTATCTTTAGATTTTTTTCCAACTTGATCATGGGTAGATAATTTTTCAGGCCTTTTAGTTAAATTGATTAGCTTAGGTGAAGCTAAAGCAACAGGAACTTGTTGGTATAAGGCTGGATTCGATTGATGATTGAACTGAGTATGGTTGACTGGAATCAGACCAACAAGCCTTAAAAAAGATACTTGTTGTAAATTAGTGTTAGTGCTCAACATTGAATTAATGAATTAATGAATTAATGAATTAATGAATTACAGCTTAAGACCACGCCTTCTTATAAAAGTTCCCCCCCCTCACAACTCATTCTCTATCTATGTCAACCAAGCATAAGGATTTGCTATGGCTATTACTAATAGCGATGTAAAACTCTTCGAAAGCCAGCGCCTCACGGATGAGGAAGACGGAGGCGGTCGGGTCACTGGAAACGAGGTCATTGATGGCAACGTCAATAATCTCTTTCAGGATATTTCCCGGATCGACCGAACTATTGGTGACGTGGCCTTGCGGAAAGCTTTTGTCGGAATTAGCACCGATAACAATGACGTTTATCTCGGCAGTCATTTAATCCTGACAGAGCCTCCCAAGGATCAGAATGTCAGTGTTTTGCTATTCAATACCGACAGTCAGACCGATGAGCGTTTGGATGCCAGAGACAGAATAGAAAGTTATGTGGTTCCCGGTATTAAGGCTTCGTGGGAACTGGTGGGCGATCAGCTTAAAGGGCAGCGTTCCATTGTTGGCTATCAGCGTGAGCAATGGTCTGTCCCTGAAATTGGTGAAGTCTATAAGATCACCACTCCCGATGGCTTAACCAGTCAATTTATCCGTATTACTGCCATTGATCATTCGGTGGTCACGTTTACCTATCATAATGGTTCAGAGTATGTGGATTTTAACCGGCGCAAGGTGGAGATGGAGATCAGTTCGCCACTGGTGACTACCTTTGTCGGAGCGCAACCAGTCCCCGGAGAACCCGAGGAAGTAACCAGTTCCATTCATGGCACACAGATAGCCGATACCTCCCGTTATTATGGTATTCAGCCATTGAGCGCCAATGTAACCGCTGGCGACTTAACGGTTAAGTCTAAAACGGTTTATGCGCCACTGGTGCCGAGTGCCAAGGTCGAAAGCCCCTTGCTGGATCAATACGGTGGCTATACCGGCAAAACGATGGTGGCCAGTACAAATGGCACTCGATCATTAAGCTGTCGCTTTGTGCATATAATCGGCAATCAGAGTCGAACCTATGTTCAGCGTGGTGTATTGCCGAAAACACTTTCCCTCTCTCTGGATGGTGGCACTTTTGAAGATGACGGTGCGGGAAATCTGCTTCATAAAAGCGGCACGAATAATTTCAGCAAGCTAACCGTAGATTATGACCTCGGGGAGATTAACGTCTGGCGAGCGAGCAGCTATACCACCGCAACAGCCAACGTTACCTATCAGCCTGCCGTGGCCATTACAGGAGCAGCGATCAGTGGTGCCATTCCAATCACCAACCAGAACCGGGGCTTCAATTACACCCTGAATATGGCAGATGCCAAGCCAAGACCGGGAACGCTGGTGGTCAGCTATATCGCTCTCGGAAAATGGCAGGACATTCGGGATACTGGCGCAGGCCAGATGACCGGCTCAGGTTCGGGAACCATTATCTTTGCAACGGGTTCGGCTGCAATCACTCTGGATGCTTTGCCCGATCCTGACAGTGCTATCGTTTTCAGCTATGTAGCGCAGAATGACGATGAGGTTACGATCAGAACTGGCTCGGTGCCAGTGGATGATATGACTTTCCGGCATACCGTGGTGAAACCCGGCATTAAACCCGGCTCGATGACGGTGACGTATGTTTCCTCTGGCCAGAATAAAACCCTGACCGATCAGGCTAATGGTTTGCTGACAGG